>CAVDXW010000076.1:0-2705 GCA_963613145.1 Bacteroidaceae bacterium
TTGATGTACCAAAAGGGCAGGAACATCATGCCGGCCGCCAGCACCGGCACCAGCAAGAGGTTATTCATGATGATGGCGATGCCCGCACCCACGGCAAAGAGCAGCAGGGACGCCGCGCAAAGCACGGGAAAGCGTTCCTCCTTGCCGGTGGCTTGCAGGATCGTCTGCGCTTCCGATATCTCACGGCGGAAGAGGCCGGGCTTTTTGCGATGGGTGGTCTCATTGATCTCATCCCGGATGCTTTTGGGCCCGGCGGTCAACCGGCGGAACACGCCCAGCGTGAAATCCATGGGCGAGACGCGGAAGATAAGAAATGCGCCGGTGATCATGCCGACGCACGCAGTCAGCAGCAGGGCTGTCAAGTGGCGTTCACCTCCTTCTCGGGTTTCAAAAGAGCCTGCAGCTCCTCGTTGGGCATACCGTTTTCCAGCAGGCGTTTGCGCAGACTCACGGAGATCTCGTTCACCTGCGTGTGATGTCCTTCGATGACGAATTTGCCGTCCTCCATGTGATTCTCTGTGATGACATAGCGGAACAGCGTGTTGTAGCGGCGATCCCCATTGGGCAGGATCTCGCACTCCATGATCTCCATCATGCGGCGCTGCTTGTTCTCCAGCTGCTTGCAGAAGACCACGATAGGATATGCCTCCGTCACATAGCTGAGAAGCGTTTCGTCCGACATATCCACGGCTCGTTTGCACAGGGACACCATGCGGCGGTAGGTCGCCTCGCAGGAGTTGGAGTGGATGGTGGTCAGCACCGCCACGCCCACGCGGGCGGCCTCCTGCGCGGCATTGGCCTCGGCGCCGCGCATCTCGCCCACCACCAGGATGTCCGGGTTGAAGCGCAGGCAGATATCCACCAGCGCGATCTGATCGATCCGCTGACGCTCATTTTCACTGTCGCGGGTCAGGGTGTGGACCACCGAGTTGACCACCTTACCGTTTTCCTCCCGCACCAGCTCCAGCTCACGGGAGCCGTTCTCAATGGTGAAGATGCGTTTGCTGTCTGGGATCGTGGTCAGCAGCCAGCCCGCCGCCGTGGTCTTGCCGGAGGAGGTGGCTCCCGCCACGCAGATGGAGATCCCATAGCGCAAAAATACGGAAAGCCAGTCCAGCATTTCCTCTGTGGCTGTGCCGCTGCGGAGCAGATCCTCACGGCTGAGATTGTGGCGGTTGACGATTCGGATGGAGGCGGCAACGCCCACATCCTCATCCACCACGGGGGACTTCATAGCGGCAATACGGGTGTTGCGGGTCAGATGCCCCGTGACCAGAGGGCTGGCGTTGTCCAGCACCATGCCGGAGGCGTGGAGCATTCGCCGGATGACGGCGAGGGCGTGTTCCGGCGAATCGAAGTGTTCCGTGAGCTTTTCGCTTCGACCGTCCGAATACTGCACCTCGATATCCCGCCACGAGTTGATGTTGATCTCCTCAATGCCGTCGGCGTAGATATAGCGGGTCAGAAAGCCGAACTCCGCCATCTCGGAATAGATGGCGTCCACCAGTTCCGTCTGCGTCATGCCTGCTACGGCGATACGCCGGTCCTGCAGGTACTTGGTGATGTAGCGCATGAGCTGTTCCTTGGAGTCCTCGCCGCCTTCGGTGATGAGTGCGGCGTAGGCACCGGAGATGTACTCCTGCACCTCCTGCAGCACGGAATTGAAGTCCCTGCCCTCTGCCGACGGGGTAAAGAACAGGTTGTGCGCCCGCCTAATCGTGCCAATATCGGTGTTCAGAGTCCGCTGCGGCGTGTCGTCCACCACTACGGGGACGACCTCCGGCTCCGAGGTGACCTGATATTCCGCCGCGTCCCGCCGCTGTGCAGCTGTGGCAAAGACCGAGCCGTTTCGCTTTTCGCCAAGAGCCATATTAAAACACCTCCGCGATGATGCGCTCTAACTCCTTGCGGAAGGGGCGGCTGTCCTTGAGGACGAGGTCGGCAAGCAGGTTGCCCGCCAGATACTGCTCCTCCAGCTCCTGGGAATAGGGCAGCACGAAGGCCGTGTCGCCCAGCACCTTGCCGATGTGGTCCGCTGCCTGATAGGGCTTCACATTGGATGCCACCTTGTACTGCTTGTCCATGTCCCACTCGGGCCCGTCCAGCAGAGGGAGCTGACTTGCAAAGTAGTTGACGCTTTTGGGGTCGCAGTTGGCAAGGCGCAGGATACTGTCTGCCTCCATCAGCGCCACGGCGGAGAGGATGTCGTTGGCAATGTAGCTGCCGCAGTCCACGATGACATAGGGCGCGATCTGACGCAGGCCGTCCAGCAGCTCTACCACCTGCTTCTGCGTAAAGGGCGGAGTGCTGTACTCGTTCTGCCGTTCGAGCAGCCCCAATACCGCAAGGCAGCTGTTGCGCTTAAAGGTGACAAGGTTATGCTTGATGAGGTTCTCGCTGATACGGGCGGCTGCCAGGACGCCGGCAAGAGAGCCATTGCTCTCCAGAGCGTCCGCGGGGCAGATGCACGGCAGCATGGGTGCGGCCATGTCACAGAGCAGAAGGATGACATTTTTCTTCCTGGCGGAGAGCATTTTTGCGATTTTCACCGCCGTTACCGTCTTTCCGCTGCCGGGGCTGCCCCAGACCGCCAGCATACCGCCGCTGTCATTCTGCTCCTCCGGTTTCTCTGTGTCGCGCTGAAAGATGCTGGCCTTTCTGAAATTCATCCTGTCACCTCACTCTCCGGTGTGGCTGCGGCGGGG
>CAVDXW010000077.1:0-2416 GCA_963613145.1 Bacteroidaceae bacterium
AGATCCGGCAGGCACGGGATACCAACCTGTTTGCCTATCTGCAAAGCAGTGAACCTGGCGTACTCAAACGGGACGGGCCAAATTACCGGCACCGTGAGCATGACAGTCTGGTCTATGTGGCAGCCAAGGACTATTGGTACTGGAACAGTCGGGGTAAGAAGATCAACGCTCTGGACTACATGATGGAGATACGGGGCTATGGCCTTGTGGAAGCTGTGAATGCCCTCACCGGTTCCGCTTCCAGTATTTCTTATCATGCGCCTGTCCGGCCAAAACCGCCTCCGCGCCCGCCATTCTCCCTTCCCTGGGCGAAGCGGTGCGCTACCGGTGCCATCACTTATTTGCAGCGTCGTGGGATCCATCATCAGGTCATTGGCCGCTGCATAAAGCTGGGGCTCCTGTACGAGAGCAGCTATAAGGGCAGCCCCGTCTGCGTGTTCGTAGGAAAGGATGACACCGGCACGGCGAAATTTGCCTGTATGCGCGGTATGGCTGAAGCCATCAAGAAGGATGTGTATGGCAGTGATAAGCAGTTCAGCTTCTGCTTGCCGCCACAGGATCCGGGCAGCCGTGAACTTGCCGTGTTTGAGGCTCCTATCGACGCCCTATCCCACGCATCCCTTCAAGTGATGCAGGGCTGGAACTGGGACGGCTACCGTCTTTCCCTGGGTGGCACTTCTCCGGTGGCGCTGGTCTCCTTTTTGGAGCGGCACCCGGAGATCCGAAAGGTCAACCTGTATATGGACAACGACCTTGCCGGTATCGTCAACGCCCGCAAGATTTGCAGGCTACTCAGTACAGATGACCGTTTCCGGCATATCCGTGTCGGGATTCACCCGCCCCGTGAGGGAAAGGACTACAACGATAAATTGCTCTGTGTTCTCCGGCAAAGCCGGGACCAGCCCCACCGAAGCCGCCCGAAAGAGGCGGCTATTTCTATTTAGCCTGCAAATAAAAAGTCAAGCCCCAAAGCGGACTTGACAGGAGAAAAATTTGCAGGCAGCAGGTAGAGAAAAAGTGTAACACAAAAAGGCCGCCGCAAAAGCGCCGACCTGAGAGGTCAGATAGCAGATAGTTACTCCGCGCGGTGCAGACCAGTTGAATCCATGTCCACAGGCGGCAATCCCTCCAGAGCGGAGAAATAAGCCATCACCTTGCCGTAGTAACGGCGCAGAAACTTGTTTCCCGCAGCCGTCATGTAAACATAGTACGGCTTGCCCTCGGCACGCTTCTTGTCAAGAAATTGGAACACCGGCTCGTCTGCCGGAGCACGCTGTAAATGTACTTTCATGATTTTGAACAGCGTTTTGCGCAGATACGGAGAGCCGCGTTTCGTGGTCTTATTGCTGCGAGAATAATAGTCACCCGATTCGCTCGGCGCCGGGTCAATGCCTGCAAAGGCAACAAGCGACTGCTTGCGCTCAAAGCGGCGCACATCGCCGATCTCCGCCATGAGCTGCGGGCCGAGGGATTCCCCGACGCCGTACATTTCCATGACGACCGGGTACTCCGGAAGTTGGGAAGCCAGCTTGTTCATCTCGCTGCGGTAGGTTTCCACGCTGCGCGAGGTCGCCGTAAGCTGGTTGGCAGCTTCCTGAACAAGCGTTTTGGTAACAGAAGTTTTCTGCACCAGCACAACCGCGGACTTTGCCAGAGCGTACACCTCGGCGGCCTTCTCCATGCTGAACTGATAGCGGTTTCGCTTGCACCACTTGCGGTAGCGCTCGGTAAAAGCGTTCTGGCTACCGCTGCGGACGCAATCGACGTGCCAGAAGTCATGGGTGAAATCCACCCACTTCTGTGTGCCGTCGCTGCGCACAGGGCTGTCAAAGAGCTTGCGAATGCCGGGGAAAGACTGCTCCTGAAGTGCAATGAGGTTGTTTGCGGTTGCAGTTTTCTGCTTGGAGGCCAACTGAAACTGACGGTTCAGCGTTTTCAGATCATATCGAATCGTATCCATAGGAGTATAGTCCCGCAATTCAGTCCAGTTGTCAAGTGCGTATTTGGCGATTTTCATCGCATCCGCCTTATCGGTCTTGACCTTGCGGAGAGAATTGTTGCCGTACTCCTTGATGAGCAGAGGGTTGACCGCCGAGACATAGAGTCCGGCTTCGTGGAGAACCTTGGCGACGCTCTCGTAGTAGCGCCCTGTGTGCTCCATGACCACCCGTGTTTCGCCGTCGATAGATTTGAGCTGTGCTGCAAGCGCCGCCAGATCCTCAGCGCTGTGGCGTACATCGAAGGGCAGCTTCACAACCTCGCCAAAGGGACGAAGCACGGCCACGGTGCTCTTTCTGCCGGAAACATCAATACCTGCTGCGTTCATGTTCATCACTCCTGAAAGAATTTGCAATGGACTGTGCCATCTTTACCCATTGCCGATTCTATCTGTTTGGTGACACGAACACACAGCTCT
>CAVDXW010000078.1:0-47415 GCA_963613145.1 Bacteroidaceae bacterium
GCGGAGGAACTGCTGGAGCGGCTGGAGAATGAAACGGACTTTTTCGAGGCCCCAGCGGGAGCCAAGCACCACGGCGCTTTCCTCGGTGGCCTGGTTGTTCACAGCCTGAACGTTTATTACCGCCTGCGGGAAATCACGATCCGCGATCTGACGGACGCGGACGCGCCGGGGCCTGCCACCCTCTCCGAGCAGGAGGAGGAAACCGTTGCGATCCTGGGGCTGCTGCATGACGTGTGCAAGGCTGGCGTGTACCACGCCGAAACCAAGCGCCGCAGGAACCCGGAAACGGGCGTGTGGGAGGATTACCGAGGCTATACGTTCCGGAATCCCCTCCCCCTGGGGCACGGGGAAAAGAGCCTGTACCAGATTGCCCGCTTTATCCGCCTGGAGGACCACGAAGCCCTGGCGATCCGCTGGCACATGGGAGCCTATGACGCGGCTGCCCGTACAGACCTGCGGGACCTGTCCGCAGCTATGGACGCAACGCCCTGGGTGTGGCGGCTGCATGAGGCCGATATGTGCGCCGTCCATATCGACGAAAGGGGCGCGGACGAATGACCCGGCTATTATGTAAGCCCTGCGCCGTCGATCTGGCGGCCAGGGGTAAGACTGTAAAGCCCGTCGCGCAGAGGTGCGAGAAAATCACCTGTTCGGAGTGCGGACGCCGCCGGTTCGGTATCACCTATGAGGTGACCGGGCGGGCCACCAGAAAAAAGGAGGTAACGAAGAAATGAGCCAGAAAAGCGAAAAATACGCCCGCCGCATGGAGCGGCGCGTGGACAAGCTGGAGCAGGATGTGGCGGCTATCACAACGGAACGGGCCACCAGCGAAGTGTGCATCCATGCTGCGGAGGATGACTTGGCCGTTTACCGGGCGGCTGTCTCCGCCCGTAAGGCGAAACAGGCCGCGGTGGAAGTAAAGACCACCAAGGAACGCAGAACCGCCCGCGCGGCGGAGCGGGAGCGCAAAGCCCGTCGGCGCAATAAGGTCCTGGCCTTTATCGCCCTGGTGCTGTTCGTTGCCGTCTGCGTGGTCATGGTGGCCAAGGCCTACAGCGAGGAACCGGCGGCGGAACCTGCCGCGCCGGAAGCGTCGGCGGCCCCGGCGGCGATCCTGCCCACGGAACTGCTGTTCACCGCGGTGGAGGAGGAATACATGGAGGATCCGCAGGAAGCGGAAAAGATCGAGGAGGCGCTGCTGGCGCAGGGTTATTTCTCCCTGGCGGTTCCCATGCCCTACGAATGGCAGGACTACATGAGGACGTACTGCGAGGAATACGGCTGCCCCTACCCCCTGGCCCTGGCGGTGGCACAGACTGAAAGCAATTTCGACATGGACGCCGTGGGTGCCTCCGGTGAGGTGGGGATCATGCAGCTAAACCCCGGCCCCGGTGGTTCCTATCACGCAGAGATCCAGGCGGCCACGGGGCTGGACCCCACCACCGCCTCCGGGAATATCGCGGGCGGCTGCTACAAGCTGGGCCTGTATCTGGCCAAGTATGGCAGCGTCGAAAAGGCCGCCATGGCCTACAACATGGGCGAGGGCGGCGCGAGAAGCGCGTGGGCAAGCGGGATCACCTCCACCGACTACTCCAGGGCGGTCAAGGAGGCCATGGAAACATGGGAATGTACGGTGAACGCCTGGGGCGGGGTGTAACCCGCGAGGCCGCCCGCAAGTATGAAACGTCTGTGACGGAGCGGGCGCGGCGGGAACGCTGGCAGGCCAGCGGCTGCGCCAGGGTGGTGAGCCGGAAATATGGCACCATTGTGGTGCCGCACGGATCCAATTTTGCCGCCCTGCTGAACGCGGCGGAGGTTTGGGGCTGTGACTGGACAGAAATACGGGACGCAGAGGTGTGGAGGGCCGACAAGGAGGAAAGGCCGGTGCCTATGCCACACCTTATATAAAAGGAGGGTTTCAAATGCTGATTAACGAGGGCGGGCTGATCCGCGCCGTCAAAAGAGCCTACAAAGCGGGCGGGTACACCGTCCTGAACACCGGCAACGACGTGGCCATTTACACGGATCACTGGTTTGTCATGGCCAACCGTGCCCTGCTGCCGCGCAAGGTGCTGGCCACCATCGTGGAACACATGGGCATGATCCCGGAAAGAGATATGCCAACGTCGATCATTAAGGACACGGAGCCGCAGCTGGTTTTGAGAGAAACGGCGGCGGACGATATGGACCACTGGCGCGGCGGCGACCGCGGCGAGGAGGTCACCATGGTGCCGGTGATTATGCAGGGGTTCCAGATTTACCAGCCGCCCGGCGGCGGTGCCTGCTGGGGCGTCCCCCTGTACCTGGTGGACATGATCGAGCGGGATCCGGCGGAGCATATCGGCGCGGACGTGATCGACAAGGACCGCCTGCTGTGGGAGGCCGACGGCGAGGCCGTGGTGATTACTGCAGTACGGAAAGCCTGTTCCGGCTGGGCAAAGGAATGGGAACGGGCCGTGTGGAACGCCCTGGAGGGTGTGGACCTCCACAAAGAGGAGGCCGGGCGGTGAACAACTTTGAAAGGATCACGGCCTCCCCGGAGACCCTGGGGGATTTCCTGGGCGCCCTCCCTATCCTGTCCGGCCCGTGGGACGACGATTTTCACCGGGTATTTTGTGACGGCTGCGACGCGGAGAACTGCGACGCCGAAAACTGCGCCCACCAAGCTGAACGAAATAGCCCTACCTGGTGGCTGAAACGGGCATACACCGGCAGCGGCCCGGTTAAGACCGACAGCACAAACCCATATAAGCGGCAGGCCGCAGCCCTCCGCCTGGAGGCCATGCACCAGCGGGATCGTTTTGGCCGGGGCCTCCTGGCCACGGAACTGGAGGAAGCGGCGGCCACCATTGAGGCCCTGGCGGCGAAACTGGAGGCGGCGGACAATGGCAAGAGTTGAAAGACCGGAGATCGGCACGGAAATGTACGCCGTCTTTGAACACCTCTATTACATACCCGGCCACGCTGCGCCTGTCATGGAATACTGCGTGTGCAAAGGCACGGTGCGCGGATTTTTCACCGGCGGATATACGGAGGTGTGCCTGCTTTTCACAGGGCCAGACGGGTTTCCAAGCCCGGACCGCCGCAGGCTGGGCGACATTGGGGAGAAGCTGTTTTACACGGCGGCGGAGGCTGCCACCCTGGCCAAGAGCATGACCGAGAAATACGAACGGACATGGGGCTGGATCGGCGCCCCGGACTTCCCAATGGCAAGGCCGTGGGAAAAGTTGCTGGAGGTGCCCGCCAATGGCTGAAATAATCCTGACGGGCGACGCGCTGGAGCAACTGCGACAGTTGCCGCCCGAAAGCGTCCATACCTGCGTCACCTCCCCACCCTACTATAATTTGCGAGATTATGGCGCGGCGGGGCAAATCGGAAACGAGGCCAGCGTGGAGGAATACCTGCAAACGCTGGTTTCTGCTTTCCGTGAGGTCCGGCGGGTTATGCGGGCAGACGGAACCCTGTGGGTGAACATGGGCGATAGCTACGCCACCAGATCAGGAAGCCAGCCGCCGACGAATACCCGTAATTCCTGCGGCCACACGGCGAAGCATACGCCGCGGGGCTACAAATACAAAGACCTGATCGGCGTTCCTTGGCAGCTGGCTTTTGCCCTCCGGGCAGACGGGTGGTATTTGCGCCAGGATATTATATGGAACAAATCCAACTGTATGCCGGAGAGCGTCCGGGACCGCTGCACCAAGAGCCACGAATATATTTTCCTGCTTTCCAAATCGGAACGCTATTATTTCGACGCGGCGGCGATCAGCGAACCCGTTACATCAACCAAGGGCAACGCCAGGACGTTCCGCGGCGGCGGTGCCTACACCGGCGGGCGATCACATGACAACAGCGCCCAGGTGGAGCGCGAGAGCCACGGGAACCGAGAAAACCAGACAGGCCGCCGGAACAAGCGGGACGTGTGGACCGTAAGCACAACCGGCTTTCGCGGCGCCCATTTCGCCGTATTCCCTGAAAAGCTGATCGAACCCTGCATTTTGGCCGGCTGCCCGGAGGGCGGCGCGGTCCTGGATCCGTTCGCTGGGAGCGGCACCACCGGAGTGGTGGCCAAGCGCCTGGGGCGCGATTTCATAGGCTGCGAGATCAACCCCGACTATGCACAAATGGCAGCTGACAGAATAGCAGCGGCCACGCCGTAAGGAGGGCACCGTGGAAGTAACTGTAAATATGACCGCAGAGGAGTTCCTGGAGTTTGTGGTCTGGAGAAAAGACCGGGACTATTACAAAAGCAGACTGGACAAGGAACTGAATAGGCGGGAAACCACGGCAAAGAAAACGCGCTGGGCCATTGACGAAGATCCGAAGAAGCCCGGCAAGGTCAAGATCATTGACCAGGAACACGCGGCGGAACTGTTGGAAATGGCCAAGGATTACCTGGCATAAAAAGAAAGCCACCTGCGCCCGGTGCTGTCAACACGGCGCAGGTGGCAATATAGACGACGGAAAACCGCCCGATATACCTATATTATATCAGGTTCCCGGACGGAATACAAACCGGAAAAAGCAACGGGGCCACGGCCCCGTATAGCGCCGGTAAGAGTGATTAGTAAAGTGGCCAACAACAGAAAAGGAGGCACCCATGGCCTACGTTCATAGGGTGGTGAAAGCTGGTCCGTGTGTCGAACACAAGAAAATGCAATCTTTCCGGGTTCACACCAAAGGAGTGAAGCGCGGCCCCAATACTGGGCACACCACCGAGAAGCAGGAGCGGATCAACGAGCGGGTGGCGGAGGAACATTTGCGGTGGGACATAAACGCCAATTTCGGCCATAGGGATCTCCATGCAGTTCTCCACTACTACGTCAAAGACAGTTCTTTTGAGGAAATCCTGGAGAACAAGGCCGCCTTTCTGCGGAACCTGCGGAAAATCTGTAAAAAGCGCGGGATCACGTTCAAGGCCGTGGTGGTCATAGAAACCAAGCGCATGACCAACCCGCACATTCACGTTATCATTTCCCGCATGGATCCGGAGATCATCACGGAGGCGTGGGAGAACGTCCCAAGAGGCGGCGGTGGTATCAGCTTTAAGCCTATGGACAGGCGCGGGAACCACTACAAGCTGGCCGCCTACCTGATGAAAGAAAGCCGCTCCACCATGGAGCGGTACAGGGAGATCGGCAAGCGCGGGAAGCGGTACAGCAAAACGCAGAACATGACCAAGCCAGAGATTACATACACCGCCGTGCCCGCGTCCAGCTGGAGAAAAGACCCGAAAGCGAGAAAGGGCGCCGTGCTGTATAAGTTCGACGACGGATCCACCTGCCGGAGCGGGTGGCATGAGATCAGCGGTTACCCATACCAGGAATATTTCGAGATTTTCAACGAATAGGAGGGTTTTCTGTGAAAATCTACATATCAGGCAAGATCACCGGGGACAGGCGTTATAAAGCCAAGTTCCGAGAGGTGGAAAAGAAGCTGGCGGCAGCGGGCCATATCGTCCTGAACCCCGCCACGGCGCCGGAGGGGCTGCGCCACGTGGATTATATGCGCCTGTGTTTCGCCATGATGGAGGCGGCGGACGTGGTTCTGTTCATGCAGGACTACCAGGACAGCCACGGCGCCATGTTGGAATGGGCGTGGTGCCAGTACGTTGGGAAACAGACCTGTTTCGACCTGGCGGCGTTTGGGAGTGGTGACAATGCTTGAAATAACCCCCATGACGCTGAAAGAGGCCAACGCATACGTTGAGCAAAACCACCGGCACCACGGGCCTGTGGTGGGGCACAAGTTTTCAATAGGCTGTTCCGACGGGGAGAAGATCGTGGGCGTGGCTATTGTGGGCAGACCTGTGGCGCGGCATTTAGACGACGGGTGGACGCTGGAGGTAAACCGCCTCTGCACAGACGGAACCCGCAACGCCTGTTCCATGCTTTACGCTGCCGCATGGAGAGCCGCCCGCGCCATGGGGTATAAACGCCTGGTGACCTACATTCTGGAGAGTGAAAACGGGGCCAGCCTCCGGGCAGCTGGCTGGAAGTGCGTGGGACAAGCGGGTGGCCTCCGGTGGACCGGAAAGCGCAGGCCGGAGGTTGACCTGTACCCGGCACAAATGAAAATCAGGTTTGAACGGGAGGTATAAGCGCATGAGTATTATTTGCATAGCCAAGGGAACGGCCACCGTAGGCCAGACGACGCGGGACGCAGATGGGCAGATCATAAGCCAGACGCCGGCGCGGTGGGAGCATGACCCGAACGGCGGGTGTGTTGCCCTCTGGACCATGAACCCGGAAACCGAGGAGCAGGAAGCCCCGGCGCGTATCTATGGCGACTGGCAGGCGTCGGAATACCTGGGCGACGTTCTGGCGGAACTGAAACCGCGCCGCAAGGTGAACCTGCCGGATTTCCCGGCAATCGTCCGCGCGGCCATGGCCGACGGCATGGACATTTGCGTGTACTGCCAGAGTTTCGGCTGTAACGAGTGCATAGTGAACGAGTGGAAAAGCGAAAGGAGCGACGAAGAATGAACAAGACGAAAATTGACTGGGCCACAATGTCCTGGAACCCTGTAACCGGCTGCCGCCATGGCTGCCCGTACTGCTACGCCAGACGGACGGCCACGCGCTTCAACGCAGGGCTGGAAGATCCGGCCCCGCTGGCTGGCGGCCTCCATGTGCTGCCGAAGAAGATCAAGGCGACGCCGTACCCGTATGGTTTCAAGCCTACCCTGCACCGCTACCGCCTGGGCCAGCCGCAGGACACGGCGGAACCGCAGACCGTGTTTGTCTGCAGTATGGCGGATCTGTTTGGGCGCTGGGTGCCCACCTCCTGGATCGTGGAGGTGCTGGACGCCTGCCGCAAGGCACCCCAGCACCGCTATTTGTTCCTGACGAAGAACCCGGCCCGGTATCTGGAGTTGGACCACCTGGCCCTCCTGCCCCACGAAAGCAATTTCTGGTATGGCAGCACCGTGGCGAACATGGACGCGGTGGGAATGTACGTTATGCAGGGCGTGAACATCAACAGCTTTTGGAGCATGGAGCCGCTGCTGGGGCCGGTGGACATGGCCGCGGCGGAGGGTTTACCGGAGTGGGTGATCCTGGGCGCCGAAACCGGCAACCGCCCGGACAAGGTGGCGCCAGCCCGCGAGTGGGTGGACGACATTGTGGCGTTTTGCGCGGAGAACGAGATCCCCGTTTTCTTCAAGAACAATCTGCGGGAGCATTTCCCGGATCTCCCTGCCTCTGCTTTCCCGTGGGAGGTGTGAGCCATGCAGGACGCTGAAAAGGTGGAAATCGGCTACACCCTGCCGAAAGAGCGGTGGCAGGAAGCCGCCAAGAACCTGGAGGACCTGGGCAACGCGCTGGCCGCCGGCCTCCGGGCGCAAAACAAGGACGGCCTGGGCGCGGAGGACGCGGACGCGCTTATGGCGGATATTGTGCTGGCCTGTATGGCGCTCCATCATGTGGCAGAGTTCGCAACGGACAAATGCCGGATCATTCCGCTGTCCGGCAAGAACGGAGGTTAATATGCTGGCTGTGCTTATGAGCATGAAACCGGAGTGGTGGGAGAAAATCCTGGCCGGCGAAAAAACGTTGGAGATCCGAAAGACACACCCGCAAAACGAAAGCCTTGAATGGCCCGTGACCGTGCTGGTGTACGTCAGCGGCACCGGAGCGGTGCAAGGTCAATTCCTTTGCCCTGGGGAAGTATCATACCGAACCATGCAAGACCTGGAAGAAATGTCATGCGTTCCGCGGGAGGATCTGCTGAAATACGCAAAAGGCAGGCGGCTTTCTGGCTGGATCGTCCAGTCACCGGAGAAGTTCGACGCGCCCAGCCCTCTGGCGGAGTTCGGCCTGGACCGTCCGCCCATGTCGTGGCAGTACGTTGAGATCCCGGACGCGGCGGAGGAATAGAAAATGCTTGTTATCATGGACGAAATAAGCCCATGGCCGCCTGTAAACTGTAACGACTGCCAGAACGTGAGTTGCACGGAGGAGGAACAGGAAAAGGCCATGGGGAAACCACCGCATATTTGCCGGGAATACAAAAAGCGGGTTTTCCACGGCACGAACAAGCGCGGCTTTCATAACTGCCTGCACCCCTGCGTCGATTGCATAAAAGACCGCTTCCGAAAGTTTGAAAGCCGGGGGAAACCGTAATGGCCATAAACGTTTCCGACCTGCCGCCGAAATACCAGGCGCAGGCCATGAAAAAGTACATGGAACAGCAGCAACAGCGGCGGGGGCCAGCACCTCCCGCCGCGCCGCCGCAGGATCCGGCAAAAGGCACGAAATACCACAACACCCCCACCGAGCGGGTGACGGCCTCCGGGGCCGTCCTGCATTTCGACAGCCAGAAAGAAGCCCGCAGGTTCGACACCCTGGCCGCCCGCCAGGCAGCTGGGCAGATCCGTGATCTGCGCCTCCAGGTGGATTTCACCCTGCAGGAAGCGTTTACCGACACGGAGGGAAAGCGGGTGCGGGCGATCCGCTACAAGGCGGATTTTACATACTGGGAGCGGGACGTGGCGGAAGAAAGCAGGGCAGCCGCCGCAGGCTGGCCATGTGACAGCTGGCGCTATGTGGTGGAGGACGTAAAGAGCAAGGCCACCAGAACGGCCAAGTATGCCATGAAAAAGAAAATGCTAAAGGATCGTTTTGGGCACGACATTACCGAGGTGTGAGAATGAGCAAAAAGACAACGGACGAAACCCTGGGCCGTGAGGCTGTCAAGGAATATCTGCAGCAGTACCACACGGCTGTGGGAAAAAAGCGGATCCTGGAGGAGCGCCACCGCGTCCTTTCCAGCGAACTGCGGGCGCCCAGTACGGGGTCCGCGTTCAGGCTGACGCCGCCGACCAAGCCGACAAAGACAGACGGATCCGTGTCTGTTGTCTTTCGGATCTCCGAAGTGGAGGACAGGATCGAGGAGCAGCGGGAGGAAATGGCCAAGGCTGTCCTGAACGTTATGGACTTGATCGACGTATTACCGGCCAACTCCACCGAGCGCACCGTGGTGGAAATGCGGCACATAGATTGCCGGGGCTGGGATAAGATCGCGGAGGCCCTTTACATGAGCCGATCCAATGTGTTCAACTACTACAACGCCGCCCTGGATAAAATCCTGGAGAACAAGCGCAACCGGAAACTGCTGGAGGAATACATGGCCCGGAAGCAGCAGCGGGCGGGGCTGCACGGGCGGAATAATCGCCCCTGAAAAGTTTGGACGCTTTTGGACTATTGACCGTGCTATACTGATAGCATGGAAAGCAGCGCAGGGGTGAAGCCCTGAAACGAATACCGAGAACCACCAGCCGAAAGGCCGGTGGTTCTTTGCTTTCCACACCATGGCCGGGGAGTGTACCGCGGGGGCTTTCCTCCTTTCGCCCCGCGCCGCTGCGGCGTGTGCATACGCGGCGGCCCGGCCTAACCCTCCCGCCCTGGGTGCCTTTGCCGAGGGGCACCCAGGGCACCCGTTAAGGACCCCGCACCCCCCTGTGTAGGTACTCCCCAGCAGGAAAAGCCGTGCGGGGCAAGGAAAGCCCGACGTTTTACCCTGTGAAAACAGAAAAAAATCTGGCTGTTACGTTACGGTTTTTTGAAATGCCGGAAAAGTTATACCCCCCTACGGGGGTATAAGCCGAAAAAGGAGCGGCGAAAAAAGCGAAATCGGCCAAAACCGGAAAAGCGAAACCGGCGGGGCACCCTGCCGGAGCAAAAGGAGGTGGCGCCGGTGGCGGAAAAGAAGCAGGCCGGCGGCACCGGAAAGCGGGCAAAGAGCGAAAAGCCGGCGGTGCTGTCCGGCACGGTGCCGGAGTGGTCCAGCACCACGGTGATCTCCCAGCTGCTGGGGAAAACGGTCCGCCGTGTGCAGCAGCTGACCCAGGAGGGCGTCCTGGAAACAGAGATCCCGCCCGGCGGCGGCGCCCGCAAATATCGCACCTGCGCGACGATCCAGCGTTATGTGGCATACGTCGAGGCGAAAGCCCAGGAAACCGGCGAAAACAGCCGGGCGGCGGAGTTGACGCTGAAAAAGCTGGAGGCGGAGGTTGAACTGAAAGAAAGCCAAGGCCAGCTGCACCGCCTGAAAACGGCGATTGCAGAGGGGCGTTACCTGGCGGCGGATCACGCCACCGAGGAACTAACCGAGTTCATGGCCAGCTTTAAGAAATTCGCTATGAATATTCCACCGCGCATGGCCGGAACCATGTCCGGCTACGCCGACGCGGTGGCAATCCGCGCCATGGAAAAGGCCATGCGGAAAGAGTTGGAAAGCCTGCTGGCCGCGTTCTCTGACGGCGCGATCATGGAGCAGGAGGACACGGCGCCATGAGGAAGTACAAGCAGGAACCCTATACCGTGCCGCCGTGGATCTATAACGCCATTCAGGTGCTGCGCCCTGTGGAGCGCCTGACGGTTTCGGAGTGGGCGGCGAAATACCGCGTACTGCCGGACGGCAACGCGATACCAGGCCCCTGGAGCAACAGCGTGACCCCGTATCTGGTGGAGATCATGGACACCTTTTCTGACGACACGGTGGAGGAAATCGTGTTCGTGAAGCCCACCCAGGTGGGCGGCACGTCTGCCATGGAAAATATGCTGGGAAGCCTGATCGCGCAGGACCCGGCCCCGGCCATGGTGGTTTATCCGTCGGACGATCTGGCGGAGCGCACCACGGAAAGCAAGCTGGAGCCAATGGTGAGAAGCTGCAAGGTTCTGGCCGATAAGTGGCGGAAGAACGACAGCAAGAAACTGGCGCTAAAGTTTTCCGACATGACCGTGTACCTGACGGGCGCAAACAGCCCGGCGGATCTGGCCAGTACGAATATACGTTACCTGTTCCTGGACGAAGTGGACAAGTTCCCCGGCGCGTCCAAGAAAGAGGCCGATCCCGTTTCCCTGGCGCGAGAACGCACAAAAACCTTTTTCAACCGCAAAATCTTTATGGCCTCCACCCCTACCCTGAAAACGGGCCATATCTGGAAAGCCAAAGAGGCGGCGGAGGCTGAAAAGCATTATTTTGTTCCTTGCCCGCATTGTGGGCAGTACATAGAACTGAAATTCGGCTGCCTGAAATGGCCCAGCAAGGACGACGTACCGGAGAACACAGACCGGGCGGAAATGGCCGTGTATGTGTGCCAAGCCTGCGGGGCCGTGATTACGGATCAGGACAAGGGGAAAATGCTGCGGGCTGGCCGCTGGCAGGCCGTGAAGCAGCGGACGAAGAACCCCAAAAGCGTGGCCTTTTGGCTGAATACCCTGTATTCCCCATTCACCCGCTTTTCCGATATTGCGCGGGAGTTCATGCGGAGCAAGGACGACCCGGAACTGCTGCACAACTTCACCAACAGCTGGCTGGCGGAGCCGTGGGAGGACACGAAGCTGAAAACCAACGCGGAGTTGGTCATGGAGCGGCAGACGGAAACGCCGGAGTGGACGCTGCCGCCCTGGACGAAGCTAATTACCGGCGGGATCGACGTGCAGGAAAATTGTCTGTACTGGACGATCCGCGCCTGGGGCGACTACATGACCAGCCAGAACGTGGCCCACGGGCAGGCACTTTCCATGGCAGAGGTGGAAAAGGCCATGAACGTGGAGTTTTCCCTGCCGAACGGCGACACGGCCATGGTCAACCTGGCCCTGATGGACAGCGGCGACCAGACCGACGAAGTTTACGAGTTTTGCGCCATCAATTCGGACTGGGTGCTGCCCTGCAAGGGCACCAGCACCATGTTGTCCCATTACCGCCTTTCCGTGGTCAATAAGGCCGGCAGCAAGGCCAACGGCATGACCCTGGTTCTGGTGGACGGCGGCAAGTACAAAGACCAGATCGCGGCCCGTATGCGGAAGCCGAACGGGACAGGTTCCTGGCAGGTTTACAAGGATTGCGACATGGAATACGCCGAACAGGTGACGGCGGAACACAAGGTAACCGAGCGAACCGGCGGGAAAGAGGTTCAAAAATGGGTGCTGAAATCCTCCCACGCTGACAACCATTACCTGGATTGCGAGGTGTACGCAGCTGCGGCGGCGGACGTTATGGGCGTCCGTTCCCTGTACCTGAAAAGCGTGGAGGGGCAGGCGGCGGCACCGGAGCCGCGAAAGCCGGCCAAGCAGGAGCCGCGCCAAACCCAGGAAGAAAACTGGATCAATCAAAATGACACATGGATCTGACAGGAGGCCACCAAATGAGTGAAAACACAAAAGCGGCTGAAATGCTGGAGCAGGTAAACAACGCCATTTCTGCCGTTCTGGCCGGCGGCCAATCGTACAAGATCGGCAGCCGATCCCTGACGCGGGCGGACCTGGCCCAGCTGAAAGCCATTCGTGACGACCTGGAGGCGCAGATCGACAGCGGGCAGGACAACCGCCTGCTGGATCGCACCTTTGTGGCGTTCTTTGACGGACGATAAGGAGGAACCAATGAATAACTTTGCTATCCGTATCGAAGTGCCGCAGGGACGGGTAAAGGACATTCTGGACCGTCTGCAAGAGGCGCAGGAAACGATCCGCGACTGCTACAACGAACTGGAGCAGCTGGGCGTCCTGACGATCAAAGAAAAAACCGCCAGCGGCAACTGACGGCTTTTCAACGGTTCATTCGGTTTCGTCCATTTCGTCCACAAGGGCAGAAAGGACTTTTTGCAGATTATCAATCACCCGGTTTATGTCCTGAACTGTGCAGGGCGTGGAGCCGGTGGCGCTGCTGGGCCTGGAACGAAAGGCAAAATCACGGACCAAGTAGCGCAGCTTTTCAGTATCAGCCAAGATAACACCCCCTTTCCCGCCCCAATATTACCACACGGGGCAGAGCGGGGCAACCAAACCGAAAGGAAGTGATCCCAACGGGAGCCTTTGACAAAATTATGGCCGTCATTTCCCCGCGCCGCGCCTGTGAGCGCGAGGCATGGCGGCAGCAACTGGAGATCCTGCGCGGATATGACGCCGCAGGGTATGGGCGCTTAAATGCCGGGTGGCGGGTTCACAACGAAAGCGCGGAAATTACGGACCGTTTCAGCCGTGACGTGGTACGCGCCCGCGCCCGTGATCTGGAGCGCAACAGCGATATTGCCCAGTCTATCCTCCACGCCTACAAGCGCAACGTGGTGGGCAAGGGCTACACCCTCCAGGCGAAAACCGGCAACGACGAACTGGACGAAAAGCTGGAAAAGGCGTGGCGCCAATGGTGCAAGGCCAGGAACTGCGACGTTACCGGCGAACAGAGTTTTAACCAAATGCTGCGTATGGCGGTAGACCGCAAAAAGGTGGACGGCGGCCTGCTGTTCCTTTACCGCTACACCAAGCAGGGGCTGGTCCCGTTCCAGCTGCAGGCCATTGAGGTGGACGAACTGGACGTGACCGCCAGCAAGCCGAAATACCAGGGAAACCGCGTCGTGGGCGGGATCGAATACAACCAATGGCGCAGGCCGGTGGGCTACTGGATCAATCAATACGACATTGAGGGCTGGAGCCTGAACGACCCCGTTTACGTCGAGGCCAAGGACGTGTATTTTTACAAATCCAAGAAGCGGCCCAGCCAGCTGCGCGAAATGTCCGATATGGCCCCCACGATCACCAGAGTGCGCGACACGAACGAGTTTATAACCGCCGTTTCCGTCAAGGAGCGGATCGCGGCCTGCCTGGCCGTGTTCATCAAGCGGGCGATCCCCACCGGCGGCTATGGCCGCGGCGGTGTGAGGACGCCGGACGGCGGCGTGGACTATGAGGGCAAGAAGCTGGCCCCCGGTATGATCCAGAGCCTGGGCGCCGGCGACGAAATCCAGGTGGTGGATCCGAAAGGTTCCGGCAGCGACGCCGCCGGGTTCCTGAAAACCCAGCAGGGGTTAATTGCCGCAGGCCAGGGCCTGAGTTATGAGGCCGTCAGCCGTGACATGAGCGGGGCCACCTATTCCTCCGCGCGGCAAAACGCCATTGAGGACGAAAACACATACACCGAGGACGTGGAACTGCTGACAGATTTCATGTCGGAGGTGTACGAAACCTTTGTTATTTCCTGTTATCTCTCCGGGCTGGTTGATATGCCCGGATTTTGGGATAAAAAGGCGGAATACCTTTCCCACACCTGGACGAAAGCCCCCAAGAAGTGGATCGACCCGGCCAAGGAAAGCACCGCCGGCAAAACCGCCCTGCAATCCGGGCAAAAGACGTTCCAGGACGTTTGCGCGGAACAGGGCAAGGACTGGAAAGAGGCCGTCAACGAAATGGCCGAAGTCCTGGAATATGGCCGATCCGTCGGCGTCGAGTTAGGAGGTGTAATTTTTGGCAACGGAACGACAGCAGCACAGCAGAACACCGCAGGTGAATGACCCCAGGAGGGACAGAAACAGCGGGCAGCGAAGCATGGGCCACATTGAGGCCAACAGCCGCGCAGCAGGCCAGGAGGACAGCCGCAGGCGAACGATCAGCTTTTCCAGCGAGGAGCCATACCGCCGTTGGTTCGGTATGGAAATCCTGGATCACGCGGAGAACGCACTGGATCTCTCCCGCCTGAACGACGTGGGCGTTTTGCTTTTCAACCACGACACCGACAAGGTGGTGGGAAAAGTGATCCGCGCATGGGTGGAGAACCACCGCGGCATGGCAGAAGTGGAGTTCGACACGGACGACGACGCCGAAAAGATTTTCGGCAAAGTCAAATCCGGCACCCTGAAAACCACGTCCGTGCGTTACAGCGTGGACAGCTGGGAGGAAGTGGTGGCCGGTAAGACTTCCGCAGACGGACGTTTTACAGGCCCCTGCCAGATCGCCCGCAAGTGGACGCCGCTGGAGGTGTCCATTGTTTCCGTGCCGGCGGACGCTACCGTGGGCGTGGGCAGAGCCGACGACCCGGAGCAGGCGGCCCCGAACCTTTCTGTTTACGAAAAGCAGATCCAGATCAACAAAAATCTTTATCATTGAGGAGGCAAAACAACCATGACCATTCAGGAAATGATCGCCCGTCAGCAAGCTATTGTGAGCGGCGCCCGCGCCGCTGGCCGCGATCTGACGGCGGAGGAAAAAGCAGAGTTTGACGGCCTGCAGCGCAAGATCGACGCGGCGGGCGGCGCCCCTGCCCAGGGTGCCGAGGGCCAGGGCGGTGAGGATCCAACCGGCGGCGCCCGCGGCATGGACAACGGCAACGGCCAGCAGGGCACCGATCCCACCGAGGCCGCCCGCCAGGCCGTCGTGGCGGAGCGCCAGCGTGTGAGTGACATTACCGCGCTGTGCCGCCAGGCAGGCATGGATCCCACGGAGTATATCAGCAACGGCGCCACCATGGACACCGTAAGACAGGCGGCGGTGGACTATCTGCTGGCGCACGGCGCCCCTGTTTCCAGCCGCATGAACGGCGACGAGGGCGACAACTTCCGCCAGGCAGCTGTGGACGCCATGCTGCTGCGGGCCGGTGTGAACGTCCAGAACCCCACCAGAGGTGCGGAGGAAATGCGCGGCTACTCCCTGCGCGATCTGGCCATTGAGTGCATGGCCCGCGACGGCGTGGGCACCACCACCTCCCTGCTGCGTATGAGCAAGGACGACCTGTGGAACGAGGCTTGCCGCCAGTTCTTCAACCCCACCGCGGCGTTTCCCGCGATCCTGGACAATGCGATCCGCAAGAACATTGTCCAGATGTACCAGGAGATCCCCACCACGTTCCAGCTGTGGACCACCAAGGGCAGCGTGAGCGACTTTAAGCCCACCAAGGATCACAGCTATCTGGCCGGCGGCGCCGGTGAGTTCCTGCGCGTGGGTGAAAACGGCGAACTGAAAGCCGACAGCCCCAAGACGGAACTGCTGCCCCAGCGCCAGATCGACACCTATGGCCGCCAGTTCAGCATGACCCGCCAGGCGTTTGTCAACGACGACGTGGGTTTCATCACCGAAATGCCCGGCCTTTACGCCATGAGCGCCAAGCGCACGATCAACAAGCAGGTTTACAAGATCCTGATCGACAACCCCGCCATTTTCGACGGCGTTTCCCTGTTCGACAACGCCCACAACAACCTGATCGCCAGCGGCGCCGCCCCGTCCATTGACACCCTGCAGGCCGCCATGCTGCGACTGCTGCACCAGAAAGACCCGTTTGGCGATTCCATCATGGTGGAACCCAAGTATGTGATCGTCCCCGTGGGCTATGGCTTTAAGCTGGCGCAGATCCTGGAAACTGCCCTGATTGACGTAACCGGGATCGGCAGCCACACCGCCAACGCCCTTTACCAGTACCGCAACAAGCTGCAGGTCATTGAGGAGGGCGCCCTGAACGTCCTGGCCGGTGACGGCAACGCGATCCCCTGGTTTGTCGCCGGCGATCAGCGTTACGCCAAGAGCCTGCAGGTTGATTACCTGAACGGCCAGGAAACCCCCACCATTCGCCGCAGCGAGGTTCCGGGCCGCCTGGGCTTTGTGTGGGACATCTGGCTGGATTGGGGCATTACTGCGGTTGACTTCCGCGGTATTGCCAAGAACCCCGGCACGACTATTTAACAGGAGGTAAGAGAACATGACCGCAAAATACTGGCAGAAAGGCGAGGTGCTGGACTATACGGCCAGCGCCGCAGTCAATAACGGCGAAGTGGTGAGCCTGGGAACCAGGATCGGCGTGGCCGGTGAAGATATTGCCGCCGGCGAAACCGGCCACCTCCATGTGGTGGGCGTCTTTGAAATGGAAAAGGCCGCCGGTGCCGTGACCATGGGCGCAGCCCTGTACTACGACGCCACCGCCAAGAAGATCACAACCACCGCCACAAGCAACACGCCGGCGGGTTACGCTGCCGCACCCGCAGCCAGCGGGGACGAAACCGTGTTGGTGAAGCTGCTGGGCTAAGAGCCGGGAGGAAAGGAACATGAAGCGACTGACAGCACAGCGCCCGATCCTGTACGGCGGGCGTATGTATCAGGCGGGCGACCCCCTCCCCGCCTATGACAAGCGCATGGTGCAGGCGTGGCTTTCTGCCGAAAGCGCCAAAATGACCGACGACGCGGCGGCGGAGGCCGCAGGCGGCGGCCAGGACGCCCAGGAAGCCGCAGGCACCACCGAGGACACCGAGGGCACCCAGGAGGCAACGGACGCCACCCAGACCCAGGGAGCCGCGGACACCACCGAGGGCACCCAGGACGCCGCAGACGCCACCGGAGGCGCCCAGGAGAACCAGGAGAACACCGACGGCGACCATAGCGGCGACGACACCGACATGGTGGAGGGCCACCTGGATCCCGCACAGCTGGAGGAAATGAACAAGGACGACCTGAAAAAGCTGGCCAAGGACCTGGGCGTGGATCTCCCGCGCGGCGCTGCCAAGGCGCTGATCGTGGAGCGCATGGCGGCGGCTATCGTCCAGACCCCCGCGGCGGCCATTGTGCCGCCTGCTGCGGATAACGGCGGGGGTGCCCAATAATGGGCGCCCCTACGTTCAAGGAACAGATCGCGGCGGATATTTCCACCACATTCCTGAACTGCCTGGAGTTCGCGGACACCCACACGGTCAACGGCAAGGAAATGGCCGCGGTGGTGGACGACAACGAACTGCTGGAGCGGGACAAGGCCAAGATCATGGCCGCGCAGACGGAGGGCACATACAAGGCCCGGCGTCTGGTTTATGTGGCAAAGGCTGATTTTGGCCCCCGCCCCGCCCAGGGCGTCATGCTGACGCTGGACGGCAAGGCGTACAAGGTGAAATCCTGCACCGAGGAGGCCGGGGTGCTGGCCATTGAGTTGGAGGCGGTGAGATCGTGAGCGGTCAAAGCATTTTGCAAATCGACACCGACGAAGAACTGGCAAAAATCATTCAACGGCTGGACAAACTGCCGGACAAGCTGGCGTCCCCCAAGATCCTGAAAAACGCCCTGAACAGCACCGCCAGAAAGGTCCGCCAGCAGATCATAAAGGACAGCAAGGGCCGGTATGCGCTGAAAGAGAAAAAGGCGCTGCAATCGGAAAGCAAGATCCTTTCCGCCAGTGCCTCCACCCTGGAGGCTGCCGTGCTGGCCAAGGGTCCCATGCGGGACATCATGGACTTTATGACGCAGCCGAACACCGCCACCGGAGCAGCGGCGGCCAAGGTCCTGAACAGCGGAGCCATGAAGCCGCTGGAGGCGGGCGGGCTGAAAGCGTTTATTACCACGTTCCGATCCGGGCACACCGCCATTGTGCAACGGCGCGGCGCGGAACGCCTCCCCGTCAAAAAGCTGCTTTCACCCGCCGTTCCCCACATGATGGGAAACGAGGAAGTGAGAGCAGAGGCGGAGGCCCTGGCATACGAAACCCTGCAGCGTGAAATCGGAAAGCGGATCGAGCAGCTGACAGGCGCAAAGGCATAAAAAAGCGGCGGCCATTCGGCCACCGCTGCGGGCTATTTATTGCAGCAGGTTTTACATGGGCGCAAGCCCTGGTATTCTGCCAGCGCCACCGTGGTGCGGCGGGAATACCGTTTCCGCAGGCTGCGGCAGTTCGGATCCGAATGGTACACGCGGCACCCGTCAGCGTACCACACAACATCGGAGCGGGCCGCATAAAAGGCGTCTGGAGAATACCCACGGGCAAGGGCCAGCTTGTAAATGTGTTTGCAGGGCAGCCCGCGCCGCTGGAAATCTTCACAGGTGCAGGTGCCCAGCGTGGTTTCATAGCTTCCCCCCCGCGTTCCGAGGATTTCAGCGGATCCGTCGGCGGGGTCATAGCTGCGGATCACGATATTTTGGAACATGGCCCGGTCAAAGCGGAGATCCTGACCGTCGGCGCCGTGGATCGACACGTCCCAGGAGCCAAAACTGGGGCCGTCAAGATCATGGGCAACGGCGGCGGGCGCGTGAGCAGCTGGGACAGGTTCCGCGGCGGCGGTTTCGCACGGCGCCGCAACAGGCACCTGCGTGGGCGTCTGCGGCGCCCTCCTGCGCTTCAAGAGTGCGGCAGCGAGTAAGACGGCGGCCACAATCAAAGCACCGCCAAAGGCGCTATAATCGCCGCCAATGAGGCAGGCCAACGCCATGACACAGACGACACCGCAAGCAATAAACAAACCTTTTCCTTTCATGCCGGATCCCCTTTCTGTTGGAGCATTACGCGGTGAAATGCTGATTATTACCGTATCATGCTGATTATTACCACACCGCAATTATAAGTGACAAACGGAAACAAGTCAAGGAGGCGCAACCGCGTGACACAAGAGTTTTTGCAGGACGCCATTGTGGAGGACCTGAAACAGCTTTTTTCCCACTATACCCTGACCAATTCCCTGGGCGTCGAGCGGGCGGTGAAAATCGTTCCGCAGGGCCTCCCCATTCGTGAGGGCGACGACGAAGAAACCGACGCGGAAGCGCCGCCGGAGCCTTATGTGGCCGTGAAACTTTCGGACGGAGAGGTGACAGCGCAGGACGCGCGGCAGACCGTAAACGTGGTCATGGTCATTTGCGTGTGCGACCCGGATCCGAACCGCCAGGGCTACCGTGATGCCCTCCATATCGTCAACGAGATCGTGAGGCATTACGAACGTGACGGGATCGTGGCAAACCGCTATGAGGCGCAGCACCCGATCCGGTGGGCGACACAGGAGGAGGACACACACCCGTATTATTTCGCCGCCGTGGGGCTGCCGTTCTACGCGCCGGCGATTTTCAAGGAGGTGCCAGAAACATAATGGCGAAACCCAAAAAGGCCGAACAGGCCACCACCGTGGTTTACTGCGGCCCGTCCATTCCGGGCGTGGCGAAGCAGTACACCGCATACACCAACGGGATCCCCACCGCGCTGGCGGAGGCTATCGTGAAGCAGCCGGCCATGGAGGGTCTGGTGGTGCCCCTGGAGCAGTTACCGGAGGCCATGAAGAACCTGCGGAGCGGCACGGGGCATATTTCCCGCCTGTATCGTCTGGTACAGGTCAAACACTAAACAGGAGGTAGAAGAACATGGCATACAAACACGGTGTATATAACACCGAGCAGGCCACCAGCCTGACCGTACCCGTTCAGGGCAGCGCCGGCCTGCAGGTCATTTTCGGCACGGCGCCCATTCACCTGGCGAAAGACCCCGCGGCGGCGGTCAACACCCCCAAGCTGGTTTACAGCTACAAGGAGGCTGTGGAGGCCGTCGGCTATTCTGACGATTTCGACACGTTCACCCTTTGCCAGAGCATTTCCGCGTGTTTCCAGGTTTTCAACGTCGCGCCCATTATCCTGGTGAACGTGCTGGATCCCAATAAGGCGGGCCACGTCACCGAGAACCAGGCGGAAAGCTGCGACGTTGTGGACGGCGTAGTGCTGTACGACAAGGAATATGTGCTGCTGGACACCCTGACCGTGAAGAACGGCAGCGCCACCCTGGTGGCCGGCAGCGACTACGAGGCGGCGCATGAGGACGACGGCAGCGTGGCCATTACGCTGCTTTCCGCGGCGGCCAAGGAGGCCGAAAGCCTGACCGTGAGCAGCACCAGCCTGAAACCCTCCGGCGTGACCGCTGCCGACATTGTGGGCGGCGTGGACGCCTCCACCGGCAAGGAAACCGGCCTGGAACTGATCCGCCAGATTTACCCCACCCTGGGCATGGTGCCCGGCCTGATCCTGGCCCCCGGCTGGAGCCACAACCCCACCGTGGCGGCGGCCCTCCAGGCCAAGACCGAGAGCATCAACGGCAATTTTAATTGCAGCTGCCTTTTGGACATTTCCGCGGACAGCGACGGCGCGGTGGTTTACACCAGCGTAAAGGGCGCCAAGGAGGCCATGGGCGCCAGTTCTGCCCATGCGGTGGCCCTGTGGCCCATGGTGGCCGTGGGCGAGAAGAAATATTATTTCTCCGCCATGTTCGCCGCCCTGACGGCCTACACGGACGCCAACAACGCAGACGTGCCCTATGAAAGCCCGTCCAATAAGGACCTGCGGATCACCGCCACGGTTCTGAAAGACGGCACCACGGTGGCGCTGGATCAGCAGCAGGCCAACGACGTGCTGAACGCCAACGGCGTCATTACCGCGATCAACGCCAACGGGTTCAAATCCTGGGGCAACAACACCGCGGCCTATCCCTCCACCACGGATCCGAAAGATCGCTGGTGGGCTGTGCGCCGGTTCTTTGACTGGGACGGAAATAATTTCATTCAGACTTATTTCCAGAAAGTTGACAAGCCGGGCAATAAGCGCCTGATCCAGTCTATTGTGGACAGCCAGAACATTATCGGCAACGGCTACGTTGCCCGCGACTACTGCGCCGGTTATCGCGTGGAGTTCCGCAGCGACGAAAACCCCGTCACCAACCTGCTGGCCGGCCACCTGACCGTACACACCTACCTGGCCCCGTACATTCCCGCGGAATATATCGAAAATATCCGTGAGTATGACGTGGACGCCCTGGAAAGCGCAATCGGAGGTGAATAAAGATGAACACGATCCCCACTAAGATCAACCGTTACAACGTCTACAACAAGGGAAACCGCCTGCTGGGTGTCGGTGAGGAAATGACGCTGCCGGACTTTGAGCCGTCCAGCGAAACCGTGACCGGTGCCGGGATCCTGGGTGAGATCGACGACCCCACCGTGGGCTATTTTGGGAACCAAGAAATTGAAGTCCCGTTCCGCCTGCTGGACAAGGAAGCCGCCGACATGATGGACATGACCAAGGCAGTGCAGCTGGAGATCCGCGGCGCACAGCAGACCACGAACACCGAGGGCGATATTGAGTTCAGACCCATGCGCGTGGTGGTCCGTGGCCGCGGCGGAAAGCTGACCACCGGCAAGGTCAAGGCAGGCAGCCCCATGGACACCGCGATCACGCTGACCATTCTTTACATTCTCATTGAGGTGGACAGCAAAACCGTGGTGGAACTGGACAAGCTGAACGAGGTTTACAAGGTCAACGGCGTGGACGTTCTGGCCAAGATCAAGGAGATGTGCTGACATGAGCGACGAAAAGAGAATGGACACCGCCCTGCTGGCGGAGAACGACGAAAACACCGCAGCGGAGGAAAACGCCCTGGTGCTGAAACTGTCAAAGCCGTATGTGTTTGACGGCCAGACATTCACCGAGGTGGATCTGTCCGGCCTGGAGGACGCCACCGGCGCGGATCTGATCGCCGTGGAGCGATCCCTGAAAAAGCGGGGAATTGTAGATCCGCTTATGGAAATGTCGTCCCCGCTGGCTGCCGCCATGGCGGCCAGAATGACCGGAAAGCCGGAGGAATTTTATACAGGCCTCCCGATCCGGGATATGGTCCGCGTGAAAACCGCGGTTTCGGGTTTTTTGTACGGCGGTGGCGAGGACTGACCACCGCCGTACTGAAAAAAGGCTGTGTGGCCCTCTCTGTTCAGCTGCACACCGGCATTGACTATCTTCTGGCCATGCCGGTGGGCGAACTGAACGAGTTGGCAGACAGTTTACAGAAAATGAGCGAGGAGGTGGCCAGACATGGCAGGCAAAAATAAGATGTACGAACTGATGGTGAAGATCGCCGGCCAGCAGGACGCAAGCCTGAAAAAAGCCTGTGAAAGCGCAAGCGAAAATCTGGCCAGCCTGGGCGAAACCGCGAAAAAGGCGGGGAAAATTGCAGCAACCGCTATGACCGCTGCCGCTACGGCGGCGGCGGGCGTGGCGGTTGCTGGCGTTAAGGCGTACACGGAGCATGAGAAAGCCAGCAACAGCCTGGCCTCTGCCACCGGGGCGACAGGCGACAGGCTGGAGCAGCTGAACAAGGCCATGGAGGGCATTTATAAAAACAACTACGGTGAGGACATACAGGACGTTTCCGACGCTGTGGCTAAAGTCAGCCAGAACCTGAAAAATCTGCCGACAGACAAGATCCAGGAGGCAACGGAGGCGGCCCTGACCCTGCGGGACGCTTTCGGGTATGACGTGGAGGAAACCACGCGGGCAGCGGCGGCCCTGGAAAAGAATTTCGGCACCGCTGCCACGGACGCCTTTTCCCTTATGGCGGCGGGTGCCCAAAACGGCCTGGACTACTCTGGGGAAATGATCGACACCATCAACGAATATTCCGTTCAGTTCGCAAAGCTGGGCTTTTCCGCCGACGGAATGTTCAGCCTGCTGCAATCCGGCGCAGAAAGCACAGCCTGGAACCTGGACAAAGTAGGCGACGCCGTGAAAGAGTTTTCGATCCGTTCCATTGACGGCAGCGACAGCACAGTGAACGCCTTTACTGCCCTGGGCTATAACGCCAATCAGATGATGGAAACATTCGCCGCAGGCGGGGACGGAGCCAACAGCGCATTTTATGACGTGCTGGGCACATTGATGAAGATGGACGATCAGGTGGAGCGGGACGCCGTGGGCGTGGCCCTGTTCGGTACCATGTGGGAGGACCTGGGCACGGAGGCCATGCAGGCCATGGCCAATGCAAGCACGGCAGCCTATGACGCCAAGGGCGCCCTGGAGCAGATCCAGGACATCAATTACAACGACCTGGGAACACAATGGGCCGGGTTCAAGCGTCAGGCGGAAAGTATGCTGGTGCTGGTAGGCAAACAGCTGGTGCCCTATGCCAAGGAGGGGCTGGAATACCTGACCAATACGGTGCTGCCGGTGGTGCAGACGAAATTGGAGGAAATCATACCAAAGCTGGCAGAGGGCGCGAAATGGCTATGGAAGCACAAAGGCCTGATCCTGGCCGTGGGCGCCGGTATCGCCAGCGCGGTGGGCGCCTTTAAGGCGCTGAAAACGGCGGCCACGGTGGTAAAGACGATCAAGAGCGTTTCAACCGTGATCGGAACCGCGTCTAAGGCCGGCGGAACGCTGGGAAAGGTTTTTGGACTGTTAAATGTCAAATTCCTGCTGATCGCCATGGTGATCGGGGCCGTTGTTGCGGCTGGGATCCTGCTTTATAAGAACTGGGACAACATCAAGGCGTGGGCGGTTTCCCTGGGCGCGAAGATCTCCGAGGTATGGGGGAACATCAAGACCGGCGTTTCCGAGGCCGTGGCGAACCTGGTTTCTGCGTTCCAGTCTAATTTCCCCCTGCTGTCCGCTTATTTGAGCGGGTGGGGGGAAAGCGTTTCGGCGGCCTGGGAGAACGTCAAGGCCATTTTCACCAATATCATTGACTTTGTGCAGAACGTATTTGCAGGCAACTGGAGCGCCGCCTGGGACAATATCGTGGCCATTTTCGGAAACGTGTTCGGCATGATCGTGAACCTGGCGAAAGCCCCTATAAACGGGGTTATTTCCGCAATCAACTGGGTGCTGGAGAAGATCAACAGCATTTCCGTGACGATCCCGGACTGGGTTCCGGGCGTCGGCGGGAAAACCCTGGGCTTTAACATTCCGACGATCCCCGCCCTGGCCGCCGGTGGTATTGCCACGGCGCCCACGCTGGCGCAGATCGGTGAGGGCGGAGAGCCGGAGGCGGTGCTGCCGCTGTCCAAGCTGGCGGCCCTCCTGGACGAATGGACAAAGCCGAAGCCGACGCCGGGCGGCGGAACGGGCGGCGGTGAAACCGTCGTTTTCTCCCCGGTATTCAATTTCTACGGCGGGACGCCGAGCCGCGAGGAGGCCGAGGAGGCCGGGCGGATCAGTTTCGCAGAGTTCAAACGGCTATATAGGCAGATGAAAGCCGAGGAGAAGCGCAAGCAATTCAGCCCGGCATAAGAGGAGGACCACACCATGGAAAGCACCTACACCACCAAGCAGGGGGACGTATGGGACAAGATCGCCTATGAGGTGTACGGCGACGAAGAATACACCGGCTGGCTGATGGAAAACAATTTCCCGTTGCTGGACACGTTCGTGTTTGACGCCGGGGTGGTCCTCCAGACCCAGGCCCCGCCGGAGCAGACCGCGGCCAATGACCTGCCGATCTGGAGGAGCAAGGTATGAATACACGGCGGGCGTATGTAGACCTGATTTACAACGGAACCGCAGCCACGGCGGAAATTTCCAGTTTCGTGACGGATATTTCATACACGGATCCGGCCAGCGGAGAGGCGGACAGCCTGGACATTACGCTGCAAGACCGGGATCGCCGGTGGACGGGGGCGTGGATCCCCGTCGCCGGTGACACCCTGGCCGCGACGATCCGGGCGCTGAACTGCCAGTATTCCGGGGATAACCGGATCCTGCCGTGCGGTTTCTTTATCGTGGACAGTTTCAGCTTTTCCGGCTGGCCGGTTTCCGGGAGCATTTCCGCGATCTCCACGCCGCTGGACAGCAGTTTCACCACCACCCAGCGGACAAAGACCTGGGAAAACGTGACCATAAAGGAGATCGGGACCGAGATCGCAGGCCGCGCCGGGATCGCACTGGCCTGGGACGTGGAGGGCGACCCGTTCACGATCAAAAGCGTGGAGCAATCGGAACAAACCGATTGCGAGTTTTACATGAACCTGTGCGACACCTACGGGCTGGCCATGAAAGTCTACGCCCAAAAGATCGTGGTGTATGACCGGGAGGCATACAAGAAAAAGGGCGCGGCGGCGGTGCTGTCCCCGTCCAGTATGAAATCCTGGTCATGGCAGCAGGATCAGGCCGGCACCTACACCGGCGGGGAGTTCACATACACCAGCCCGGCCACGGAAAAGGAAATCAAGGTGACCGTGGGCAAGGGCAGCCGGATCCTAAAGCAAAGCGGCAAGGCCGACAGCAAGGCCGACGCGGAGCGGAAGATCAAGGCGGCGGTGGCCAAGGCCAACCACGGCAAGACCAAACTTTCCGCCACCATTGTGGGAAACGCCTCCCTGGTGGCCTCCCAATGCGTCCAGGTGGTGGGCCTGGGGAAGCTGTCCGGCAAGTATTACATTGATACCATTACCCACAACGTCAGCGGATCCGGCGGCTACACCATGAACCTGGAAATGTCGCTGGTGGAGGAATGACGCGAGGAGGAACGCATGGAAAACAATATCCGGCTGGGTAAGATTTCAGCCATTGATTACGCCGCGGGCACGGTCCGCGTGGTGTACCACGAAAAGGACGACGCCGTGACGGCCCCCATTCCCCTGATTTCGTCAGAGTATTTCATGCCGGAGGTGGACGACATGGTTATGGTGCTTCACCTCTCCAACGGCACGGAGGCGGGCGTGGTCCTGGGCCGCCCGTGGAGCGAGAAGAACAAGCCCCCGGAGGGTTCCAAAGGACTTTACCGCAAAGACCTGGCCCGTTCGCCGGGTGAGGCCATGATCCGCTATAAGGACGGCACCCTGACCATCAAGGCCGCAAAGGTGGTGATCGACGGCACCGTGACCGTCACCGGCGACGTGACCGCCAACGGGGTTTCCCTGGACAACCACACCCACACGGACAGCATGGGCGGCGGAACCACCGGGCCGTCGTAAGGAGGCGATTTACACATGATCGGAACGCTGGGGCGCAAAATCATTTTTGAGGTAAGCGACGACTGGGTTTTGACATTTAACAGCATGAGCCGCGAGGTTTCCGGGCGCTGGGCCAAACATGAGGTTTTGGGCGTGAAACCGAAATCGGAGTTTTTGGGGCCTGGCTGCCAGGCTGTAAATATGACCATTCACCTGTCCGCTGCCCTGGGCGTAAAGCCGCGGCGGGTCCTGGACACGGTGGAGCGCATGGTGGAAAGCGGTTCGGCGGAGTACCTGGTGATCGGCGGCAGGCTGGTGGGCCGCCGTCCATTCTGTATCACTGGTTCGAGCGAAGAATGGAACACGGTTTACAGCCGCGGGGAACTGGCCAAGGCCACCCTGGCCATTACGCTGGAGGAATACGCATGAACGAAAACGACCTTTTCAATTTCCAGCTGGAATATACGTTCACGGCGGACTGGCTGGCGGAACTGGATCGCCAGCTGGCCCTCCTGCTGTCCACACGGGAGGGCACCATGCCGCTGGATCGGGCTTTCGGCCTGAATATGGATTTTGTGGATATGCCGCCGGAGATCGCAAAAAGCCTTTACGCGGCGGAGGTCACCGAAAAGGTAACCAAATTCATACCGGAGGTGCGGGTGCAGGAAGTGACCTGGGCCGGCGGCAACACCGGAAAACTTTTTCCCAAGGTGGTGATAACAAGTGCCTGATATTTCCGCAATTCAGAACACCCCGGACGTGTCTTTTATCGACAATAAGACCATTGATGACGTGCGCGGGGATATGGTGGCAGACTTTGAGGCGTTCATGCTCCAAGTGACGGGCAGCAAGGTGTCCCTGGGCCGCGCCTCTGTCCACCGCATGATCCTGTATTCGGCAGCGGCGCAGATTTACCAAGCCATGCAGTACGTTGACCGAGCGGGTAAGCAAAGCCTGCTGAAATACTCCTATTCGGAGTTCCTGGACAATCTGGCGCTGCTGAAAGGCGTTACCAGAGAACCGGCCAAGGCGGCCACGACCACGATCCGCTTTACCGCGTCGGCCACCAGGACGCTGGCCACGCCGATCCCGGCGGGCACCAGGGTTTCCTCCAGCGGTTCCATTTATTTCAGCACGGTGGAGTACGCGGAGATCCCGGCGGGCAGCCTGACGGTGGACGTGCTGGCAGAGTGTACCGCCACCGGCGACGCGGGCAACGGCCTGGCGCCCGGTGAGGTTTCCACCATTGTGGATCCCGTTCCCTACATTACCAGCGCCGTGAACCAGAACACCACGGAGGGCGGCGCGGACGTGGAGGACGACGAAAGCCTGGCGGAGCGGGTTTACCTGGCCCCTGGCGCCTATTCTACGGCAGGCCCGGAGGACGGATACCTGTACCACGCCAAGAAATTCAACGCCGCCATTGGTGACGTGGTGGCCACCAGCGACCACGAAGCGGGCCAGGTGGATATTGTTTTCATCATGGCCGACGGTTCCAAGCCGGGCGCGGCCATGATCTCCGGCCTGCAGGCGTACCTCTCCGGCAAAACGATCCGCCCCATGACGGACAAACTGACCGTGAAAGCCCCGGAGGAGGTCACATACAGCATTAACCTGACGTATTACATCAACCGAAGCGACAGCGCCAGAGCGGTGGCAATCCAGGCGGCGGTGGCCCAGGCCGTGGAGGAATATAAAACCTGGCAGCGCACCATTGGCCGCGACGTGAACCCGTCGCAGCTGGCCGCCATGGTCATGGAGGCGGGCGCCAAGCGCGTCACCGTGACCGCGCCGACGTTCGCGGCGGTGGCCGCTACCAAGGTGGCAGCATTGACCGGATCGGCCACCGTGACGTATGGAGGGCTGGAAGATGATTAAACTTTCCGGCAGCCGCTTCACGGACATTATGCCGGAGAACCTGGCGGAGCAGCCGGAGATCCAGGCGCTTGCCTACGCCGTGGGCAGGCAGGTGGAGAAGCTGCTGGCCTATGCCGACGGCGCCCGCACCTATGCGGCGATCTATTCCGTGCCTGAAAAGGTGCTGGATCTGCTGGCCGTGGAACTGCGTACCCCGTCCTATGACGAAAACTTTTCCATTAAGGTCAAGCGGACCCTGATCGCGGAAAGCCTGCTGTTTTACGCGCAGATGGGCACCCCGGCGGCGGTGAACCGGATCATTGAAACCATTTTCCAGGCCGGCCATATCAGCGAGTGGTGGGAATACGGCGGGAAACCCTATCACTTCAAGGCATACACCACGAACCCGGCCATTACGTCGGACGACGTGGAGGAGTTCAAGCGGGTGCTGGGCACCGTCAAGCGCCTTTCCGCCTGGCTGGACGAAATCGTGTTGGATCTGTCCACACCTCCGGCGGAGGTATTCGTGGGCCATTGGATCCACACGGGCGACTTTATCACCCTGCAAAGGGCGACTATGTAACAGGAGGTTATAAGCCATGTTTCAGGCCCCGAAACTGACGGACGCCGGCAAGAACCTGTATTACAGGAATATGGCCGGTGAGGGGATCAAATTCACAACCATTCAGCTGGGCAACGGCACGATCAGCGGCCCGATCTCCGCTATGACGGCCCTTGTCAGCGCCGTGGTGACCATCGACGCCGCGGTGAAGAACAACGCGGAGCAGTACGCCGACGTGTCCGGCCATTTCTCCAACGCCGAACTGGAGGAGGGTTTTTACTGGCGTGAAATCGGCGTGTTTGCGGCGGATCCTGATTACCCCGACGACCGCAGCCACGACATTCTTTACTGCTACCAAAACGCTTATGACACGGCGGACTTTATCCCCGTGGCGTCGGTGGAAACGGTGGAAAAAAACATCACCGTGCCCATTATCGTGGGCGACGCCTCCACAGTGTCCTGCACCCTGTCCAGTTCGCAGGTGCTGGTAAGTGAGGCGGATCTGGAGGAACACAACCAGGACGCGAACGCCCACAATGCCCTGTTTGAGAAGATCAACAAGGAACTGGAGAAGAAGCAGGACGCGATCACCGCCAAGGGCATTTTGAAAGGCGGCCAGGACGCGGAGGGAAACCCGACTGTGAGCGCCGCCACGGCGGGCGTGGACTATCAGCCCGCAACGCAGAACTTGGCGGAAAGCGACGCCATGACCCTGACGGACACGGTTCCGTTTTTCTCCGGTTCTGCCGGGCAAAATCGCAAGGTCACGCTGAAAAAGCTAAAGGAGGCCCTGGGCGTCCAGTCTGCCAGTATCAACGTGACGACCTGCGCCGGCGCGGCGGTGACCTGCACGGACGGAGAAACCACCCTGAACGGCGTGGGTTCCACCAAGTTCTCCCTGCCGGAGAACACCGGCACCTGGGAAGTGACCGCCACCCTGAACGGCCACACGGCCAGCGCCGTGGTGGAGGTCACCGGCGCCATGCAGTACAACGTGGATCTGGTGATTACCTCCAGCGTAGCAGTTACCCACGCGCCCACAAAAACCGCCTACAACGTGGGGGAAACATTCGACCCCACCGGCCTGGTGGTCACCGCCACCTATGCCGACGGCACCACGGAGGACGTAACCGACGGCTGCACGTTCAGCCCCACCGTTATGTCGGCCAGCACCACGGCGGTGACGATCACATACCAGCGGGCGGGCGTGACGGTCACGACCACCCAGGCGGTCACGGTCCTGGAACTGTCCAGCATTTCCGTGAAAACCGCCCCCACCAAGACCGCGTATTACATCGGTGAGAGTTTCGACGCCACCGGAATGGTGATTGAGGCCACCATGTCCAACGGCACCAAAAAGACCGTGACGGGCTGGACCTACGCCCCAAGCGGTGCCCTTTCCAAAACGGACACGGCGGTGACGATCTCCTACACGGAAAACGGCGTCACCAAGACCTGCACCCAGGCGATCACGATCCGCACCCTGTCCAGCATTTCCGTGACGACGGCGCCCACCAAAACCGCCTATAAGTACGGGGAGAAGTTCAGCAGCGCCGGAATGGTGATTACCGCCAAATATTCGGACAACGCCACCCGCGTGGTGACCGGCTGGACCTATTCGCCCACCGGTGCCCTGGGGCTGACCAATACCACGATCACGATTACCTACGCGGAGGGCGGCGTGAGTAAGACCTGCACCCAGGCCATCACCGTGAGCAATTACCTTTCCAGTATCGCCGTGACGACCCCGCCCACCAAAACCGCCTACTTTACAGGCGAAACGTTCAGCAGCACGGGAATGGTGGTCACCGCCACCATGGCGGACGGCAGCACCAAGGCCGTCACCGGCTACACCTGCAGCCCCACCACCATGGCGGCCAGCACCACGGCGGTCACCGTCAGCTATACCGAGGGCGGCGTGACCAAGACGACCACCACCCCGGTGACGGTCACCAGCATTTCCAACACCATGGCCTCCAACAGCTGGGCAACGATCCGCGCCGTGTCCGACGCCGGAAAGGGGTCCAATTACTGGAGCGTGGGCGACGCCAAGGGGATCACGATCAACGGCAAGGTGGGCGCCACGACGATCTCCAACCTGTCCATTTCCGTGTTTATCCTGGGTTTCAACCACAACGCCAGCCGCGAGGGCAGCAACCGGATCCATTTCCAGATCGGCAAGATCAACGGCACCCTGGTGGGCCTGGTGGACAGCAACTACGGCAGCTATACCAGCACCACCGGCGCCTTTACGATGAACACCAGCCAGACGAACAGCGGCGGGTGGAATAACAGCCACATGAGAAAGACCGTGCTGGGAAGCAACAGCGCAAGCGCCACCAGCCCCACGGCCAACACCCTGCTGGCAGCCCTGCCGGCGGATCTCCGGGCGGTTATGAAGCCGGCCACCAAGTACAGCGACAACACCGGCGGCGGAAGCGACACCGCCAGCTATGTCACCAGCACCACGGATCTGCTGCCGCTGCTTTCGGAGTTTGAATACCACGGGGCCAGGACCTACGCCAACAGCGCGGAGAAGAATTACCAGGCCCAATATGACTATTACAAGGCCGGAAACAGCAAGGTGCATTATAAGCACAACGCCACCGGCACGGCGGCCCGTGCGTGGTGCCGTTCCGTCTTTTCGGGCGACTACAACCTTTTCTGCCGTGTCAGCTCCGACGGCAGCGCCAGCTTTGACGACGCCACCCGTTCCTGGGCGCTGGCCCCCTGCTTTTTTGTCTAATCGCCGCAGCATATCCGGCAAAATCCCGCCCACGGAAGTGGGCGGGAACCCGGACAGAGAAAGAAAACCCCGTGAGGTGAAAGAATGTCAGTTCTGAAAGAAAAACGGACCGTGAGCAAGGCGGAGTATGTGAACACCGCGAACCAGATTTATGTGGAAACGGTGGGATTTTTGACGCGGCTTTCCGCCCGTTACTCCCGCCTAATCGCAGAGGGCGCCGCGCGGCTGGCCGGCGAAGTCATGGACAACGCCGAAAAGGCCAACAAAATATACCCGTCGGACGAACAGCGCAAAGCCCAGCGCAAGGCGCATTTGCTGGAGGCGCTGGCCTCCCTCTCTGCGCTGGACGTGCGCCTGACCCACGCCTATCTGGTTATGTACCAGAACCCGCAAGGGTGCTTTACGGCGCCCAGCGGAAAGACGGTCCCGCCCAAGGAAGCCATGGACAAGCTGGATCGCATGGCGCAGAGACTGGGCGAACTGATAGACCGGGAGGACACCCTGCTGCGGAATATCCTGGAGAGCGACAGGAAGCGGAAATAAGTCATTTTTATGGGTGTATCTTTGAAAACGCGCCGGGAGGCAGGGCGGCTTTTCCCTCTGACGGCGGCCAATGCGTGGTGCCGTTCCGTCAATTCGAGCAACAACAACAATTTCTGCCTTGTCAACTCCGACGGCAGCGCCAACAATAACAACGCCAACAATTCCTGGGCGCTGGCCCCCTGATTTTACATAACTGGGTCAAATGCAGTAACGGACGTGAACCGGACCCATGTAAAAGGAAAGATACTTCCCAGGCGAAAGCCTAAAACTGCCCGCTGATGATCCCGCGCGGACGCTGCTTGCATGGCGGGGGTATTGTGCTAACCCCGTTTCATGCGCTGGATCAACGCAGTTTAGAAGCACACCAACACCGCAACTGTACGGAGGGCGAATACTTTTCTATGACCAGCGAACAGCGCCGCGAGGCGCGTTACAGACGCCGCCAAGCAAGGCGGCAGGCAAAGCGAAAGGCCCGCAGCAACGCCCTGGGGCCGATTGAGGAAGTTTTCAGCTTCCGGGCCATGTTTTTCTATGGCCGGAAGTGCTGCAACGGCGTGAGGTGGAAAGCCAGCACACAGCGGTTTGAAATGCACCTGTTTTCCGGCACCGCCAAGCGCCGGCGCAAGATCCTGAATGGAACGTGGAGGCCGGGCAAAACCGCCCATTTCACCCTGAAAGAGCGGGGCAAGGTCCGGCCCATAGACGCGCCGCACATTGAGGATCGGCAGGTTTACAAGGTTCTGACCAAAAAGGTGCTGGTGCCGCTGTATGTGCCCAGCATGATCTATGACAACAAGGCCAGCCAGAAAGGCGGCGGCCTGCATTTCCATTACAAACGCCTGGCCAAGCACCTGCGGGACCATTACCGCAGGCACGGCCTGGAGGGTGCCCTGTTCCTGATGGATTTTCACCACTTTTTCCCGGACGCGCCCCACGCGCTGCTGTATGAGCGTCACCGGGACATGATCCTAAACCCGGACCTGCGGCAGCTGGCCGATCTGGTAGTGGCCTCTGTGCCCGGCGGCGTGGGTATGCCCCTGGGCGTGGAACCCAGCCAGCAGGAAATGGTGGCGCTGCCGTCCTCCCTGGACAACCGGATCAAAGCCCAGCTTTCGATCCACGGCGCTGCCCATTACATGGACGACTATTACACCATTCTGCCGTCGAAGCAGGCGGCGGAGGTGGCCGCGGCGGACGTGATCGGCCACGCGGAGGCCATGGGCCTGCAGGTCAACGCCGGAAAGTCTAAGGTGGTTCCGTTCTCCAGGCCGTTCCGGTTCTGCAAGGCCAAGTTTCAGGTGACGGACACCGGCGCCGTGAAGATCCACGGCTGCCGGGACGGAATGAAGCGGGCGCGGCGGAAACTGCGGCTTTTCCAGGTGCGTGTGGCCGGCGGCGAAATGACGGTGGAGCAGGTGGCCCAATGGCTGCAAACGCCGATTTCCTATTATGAGAACTTCAACGATCACGGCAGGGTGCTGAAATTGCGGCGGATATTCTATGCGATTTTCAAAACGGAGGTGTGAACCATGTTCAAGATCACGAAAGACGGGGCAACCCTGGCCATGACCGAGGCCCCCAACTACATCAAGCAGGCGGAAAACGGCTGTTTCGTGCTGTGCCCGGAGGCAGAGGCCACAGGGATCGCGCACAACGGCACCGTTTACCACCTCCTGGGCCGCCCTGATATGGAGGGGGCGGAAATCACCGTCATGCTGGAGGAAACCGACGCAGGCACGGAGATCTCCAAGGCTGCCGACGCCACGGGGATCGTGTTTGTTACCATGGCGGAGGCTGGCAGCGTGGACGCCGCAACGGCGGCGGAACACGCGGACCTTTTCACGCCGTGGGCGGCGCCGGTGGCCTATACCGCGGGCCAGATCCGCAGATACACGGACGGGAAGCTGTATAAATGCGTACAGGCCCACACGTCACAAACGGACTGGACGCCAGACGCCGCCGCAAGCCTGTGGACGGCGGTTTCCGATCCGGCGGAGGAATGGCCGGAATGGTCCCAGCCGGTGGGCGCACATGACGCATACAGCAAGGACGCCAAGGTGTCCCACAGCGGAAAGCATTGGATCAGTACCGTGGACAGCAACGTGTGGGAGCCTGGCGTGTACGGCTGGACCGAGGCGACGGAGGAAACGGAGGTGTAAGCCGTGGGCGCTGCCTACATCGTAAGAAAACGGGCGCGGTTTATGAGTATCAACGGCCCCGTGAACCTCCCGTATGGCACCCCTGTGGACGCTGCGGACGGGTTCCTGGTACATAATGGCCGCCCGCTGTGCGCGGCCACCAGCGAGAGCGCACACCGCTATTTTGCACGAAACGACGACGGACACGGGAAAGCCCGCGGCGCCCTGATTGACGCCATCACGGCCAGGCTGGAGCGGAAAGACGCCGGCCATCAAATGCGCTGGGATCTCCTGTGGAGCGACCCGGAGGCGCAGAAATTACGCCACCCGGATCATGCGGATTTCTGGCTGTGGGGCCACGCCTTTTTTGAGGCGGACATGGCAGACCTGGAACACGTCGCCGCGCTGATCGGTGCGAGGGGGTGACGCTGCCATGGATTATATGAAACTGGTGGCGGACCTCTGCCAGATCATCGACCGACAGAACGAGATCACCCAAGCCATGGCGGAGCAGCTGGGCCAGCGCGACGCCCTCCGGTATGCGGAGGAAATGGCGGCGGTCCGGCGGGACTATGCCACCGCCATGGGGGAGGTGGATCCGTGCAAAAACTGATTGAAACACTTTCCGCCGTGAGCGTGGGCCAGGTGCTGGCCGGCGGCGCCGGTGTGATCGCGCTGGTGTCCGTGTTCATCGAAATTACCCCGGTAAAGATCAACCCCGTTTCCAAGTTCCTGGCCTGGCTGGGGCGGAAGATCAACGGCGAGGTGATCGCCAAGGTGGACCGGCTGGAAAGCGAGGTCCAGGCTATGCGGAAAGTGAACGACGAACAGGAGGCCATAAACTGCCGTTACCGGATCCTGCGGTTTGGGGACGAAGTGAAGCACGGCACCCGGCACAGCCAGGAGCATTTCGAGCAGATCCTGGCAGATATTGACGCATACGAAATCTTTTGCAGAGATCACAAGGATTTCAAAAACAACAAAACCAGAGTGACCACGGAGCGGATCCTGGACATTTACAGCGAGTGCGTGGAAACGGGCGATTTTCTGTAATGGGAGGAACCTATGGAAATATCAACAGTGGCCGTGGGAGCGTGGGCTGCCGGGAACCTCCTGGGCTACTGCGCGGCGCGGTGGGTGTATAGACGCCAGCGGAAACGCCTCCGGGCGCTGCTGCGGGCGCTGCGCGAGGAACAGAAAACGGCCAAGGGAAAAATGGGCACCATGGACAAGATCCTGGTGCTGGAGGCTGTTTTTCTGGTTTCCTACACGGTGGCCGATCTGGTGGTTTTCTGGCATACCGGATCCGAACCTGCCACGCTGACCGGCTGCGTGTTCGGCGTGTGCGGCCTGGAAAACGGCGTCATGGGCTGGATCAAGACCAACAAGGACAAGGTGGCGGACGCCACCGGAACGAGCGGGAGCGGCACCCAGCCGCCCCCGGAGGAACCGCCCGCGGGCACCGGTGAACCACCGGACGCGGGCCTGTGAGGAGGTATAAACATGACCGGAAACGAACTGCGCCGAAAGGTGGCGGACATTATCAACGCATGGAACGGAGCAACCAGGGGCAGCGCCAAGCACATGGAGATCCTGAACATCTACAACAACCACAAGCCCCTGGCCAGAGGCTACCCCGTGCAGGCGAGTGACGCCTATTGTGCCACCACCACCTCCGCGGCGTACATCAAGGCCGGGATCGCGGAGTACACCGGGACGGAGTGCGGCGTGGGAAAGTACGTCGAGATCGCCAAGAAAAAAGGGATCTGGACGGAGAGCGACGCGCACACCCCCAAAGTGGGCGACGCCTGCGTGTATGACTGGCAGGACGGGGCCGACTACGCCACCACCGACAACACCGGCGCACCGGATCACATCGGCATTGTCACCCAGGTGGGCGGCGGCACCTTTGTGGTCACCGAGGGCAACATGAATGGCGGCAAGGTGGGCAAGCGTACCATGAAAGTGAACGGGCGTTATATCCGCGGTTTCATCACCCCGGACTTTGACATGATCGCCCGGAAACTGGGCGGCACGTCCAGCGGGACGGCGGACAAGCCCACGGAGCCGACGACCCCGGCGGAGGGTACATACACCGTAAAGAGCGGTGACACCCTTTCCCGTATTGCGGCGGCCCATGGCACCACCGTGGCCAAGCTGGTGGAGATCAACAGCATTAAAAACCCGAACCTGATCCGCGTGGGCCAGGTCCTCCGCCTGCCAGGCGGCGCCGTCAAGTACACCGTTGTGGCCGGGGACACCCTTTCCCGTATCGCCGCGAAGTACGGCACCACCGCGGCCAAGCTGGCAGCGGACAACGGGATCAAAAATCCGAACCTGATCCATGTGGGCCAGGTTATCACCATCAACAAATAATTTTGCCGGAGGTGCTGAAATGGTCATTTTCAAGGCGCTGGCCTGGGTGCTTTCCCTGGCCGCTGTGGTCACCTGGCTGGTGGCCCTGGTACGCTGGGACGGTTCGATCCCCTGTGATCGGAGCCAATGCGAAAGCTGCCCATTTCCGCGGTGCCACGAAAATGGCCAGGACGGCACCGGGCAGGAATGAGAGGTAAAAATGGAACAGACTATTATCCGCCTGGCCATTGGCCTGGTTCTCCTGGTGGCTGTCAACGTCGTGCTGGGCAGCCTGAACGCCCTTTTTGACGGGACTTTTGATCGTATCAAATGCCGGAACGGCGTCATTAAGGGGATCATTATTGCCGCCTGTTTCGTCGCTTTCTATGTGGCGGGACGCCTGAACCCTGATATTGTGGCAATCGACATTGACGGCGAAACGGTCAACGTGGCCACCGCTGCCAACCTGGCCATGGTGACGGCCTATGTGCTGTACGCGAAAGACGTTTTTACCAAGCTGTCCAAGCTGGTTTTGAGCAAAACCAGCGGCGCGGCGGAACTGCCGGAGCAGACCGGCGGCGCCACGCTGCCCGCGCTGGAGGAACTGGCGGACGCGCCAAAGGAAGCCGCAACAGAATGAAAAGGAACCCCGGCGCCGCCCTGGCGTCGGGGTTCTTCTGCGGGTCACCTGCTGGCAGGCATAGCCCGCACGACTGTTTTTCTGCTGTATTCATCGGTGAGGATCAACACCACACCGCGCCGCCCATCGGCCAGCGGGACCGTGACCGCCTCCAGCGTAACAGCCGGAGCCACTTTTGTTACTTTCTCCATGCTCATTTCCTCCCATTGAATAGTTTACGGAACAACCGCCGGAGCGGGACGAACACGACCACAAACACGGCAAGCAGGATCAGGTATTTCATGTTCAAGCCTCCCTATTGACTTTCAGATGATTTTCTTTTATAGTGGGGGTGCGGAGGTTTGGGCCTCCGCGCCCCCTGGCCTTTACCAGTTCAGCAATTTTTGAATTGCCAGAACGATAAGGCCGGAAATTGTGCCTGCCAGAATGTCAGCCGCTAACTGTTTTCTGGCCTGCGCCGTCGGTTTATGCCGACGGCGTTTTTTCTTGCTCATTTTAACCACCCCTTTCCTCTTGAACTGTCTATATTATAATCTAACGTGAGATAAAAAGCAATCCGCAATATGCACAAATCTAACGTGAGATATTTATATAATCTAACAGTAGATAAAAACGGACGGCGGTGGTATTATACTGGAGAGGTGATAAGCATGGGCAGACCCAAGAAAGAGGGCGGCATGAGCGCCACCGACTACAAGCGGGATTTCAACGAAAAAAATTATGATCGGCTTTCTCCGTATGTAAAGAGGGGGAAGAAAGACAGATACAAAGCGGCTGCGAAAGCTGCCGGGTATAGCCTGAACGAGTTTATGGAAAAGGCCATGGACGCCATGGCCGCGGAGATCCTGGGCGAGTAACAAGCGGCCCCTGGTGCATGACGCTGGGGGCCTTTTCGACAACTGAACAGCGCACACCTGCAGGAATATTTCTGCCCTGCTGACTATTACAACGGGTTTTACGCCTGGCCTGTGGTAATATCAAGCAGAACGTGGGAAATATACACGGCGGAGGTGTGCGCGTGAAGTTTTACGAGGTGAACGGAAAGCGGAACCTGTGCGGGGACCGGATCCGGGAAGTAAGAGCAAGACGGCGGCTTTCACAGTCCGATCTCTGCAAGCTGGTGCAGCTAAAGGGCATTATGATCGAGCGTGACGTGGTAAGCCGCATGGAGAGCGGAACCAGAATAATCACAGACTTTGAGGCTGTGGCAATCGCGGAGGCCCTGGAGGTTCCGGTGCTGTGGCTGATGGGTAAGGAATAAGACGGCGTGGAGTGTATGACACCGCGCCGTCTGTATTTTTTGAAAGAGAGGGCGCCGGCATGAAAGGGTATAAACATCTGACGGAGTTTGACCGGAACAAGATTGCAAAAATGAGGAAAGAGGGCGCCACCATGCGCGAGATCGGCGCGGCCCTGCACGTCAGCGGTGCCACCGTCTGCCGGGAACTCCAGCGCGGAACCTACACATACATGAACGCGGATTATGTCGAAGTGACCGAGTATATACCGGAGCGGTCACAAGCCCGCTACAAGGCAAACATGGAAGCCAAGGGCGGCCCGTTGAAAATCGGAAGTGATCGCCGCTATGCCGAAACCCTGGAAACCCTGATCGCTGACGATAATTTCAGCCCGGAGGCGGCCCTGCATGAGATCGAGAACCACCCGGAAAAATACGGGACCTTTGAAACCCACATTTGCCGCCAAACGCTTTATGCGTACATCGACAAGGGCGTTTTTCTCCGCCTGACCAATAAGGCGCTGCCGTTCAAAGGTTCCCGCCGGAAGAAGAAAACCCACCACGTCCAGCGGGCAAAGCAACAGCCCAAGGGCGAAAGTATAGAAAAACGCCCGCCGGAGATCGACGAGCGCCAGGAATTTGGCCACTGGGAAATGGATCTGGTAGTTCCTTGCCGGGGCGGCCATAAGTGCCTCCTGGTGCTGACCGAGCGCGTCACCCGCATGGAGGTGATCCGACTGATCCGGGATAAGACCGCGGCCAGCGTCGTCCGGGCGCTGGACACCATGGAACGAAAATGGGGCGCCCGTTTCCCGCAGGTATTCCAATCCATCACCATGGACAACGGAAGCGAGTTTGCGGACTATATTGGGATCGAACGGTCCGTGTATAAACGCTGTGAAAGCAAGCGCACCAAGACATACTACTGCCACCCGTACTGCAGTAGTGAGCGCGGGAGCAACGAAAAGCAGAACCAGATGATCCGGCGGAAGTTTCCCAAGGGAACAAACTTTGATAAGGTCACGCAAAAAGACGTGGAGGCGGTGGAAAGCTGGCTGAACAGATACCCCCGCCAACTGCTGGGGTGGAGTTCTGCAGAACAGCTGTTTGAGGGCTATTTGCAGGCCGTCTAAAAATATTTTTTCGTTTTGTTACACTTTCCTATTGACATTTGCCACTGAAAATGCTATCAATAAGAGTAACAAAGGGAAATCCCTTGTTACTCTTATTTTTTTGTCGCAATCGGAGGTGAAAAGGCCATGAGCGAAAAATACATTAGCCCCGCCGAGCGGGAATATATCTCCAAGGCGTGGGGCAATTACGCGAGTGTGGCGGAGATCGCCACGCACCTGGGGAAATCCAGAAAAACGATCTACGCAGAATTACGGAGAGGCCAGGACGGTGAAAAACTGGACCGAAACCAGCGCCCCGTCTATGACCCGGAACTGGCGCAGCGCCGTTTCCAGGCTAACCTCCGACGCAGAGGCAAGCCCCAGCGAGCGGGCACCTGATGCGGACACGAGAGGAGAACGCCATGGACGAAAGAAGCACAGCCATTTCCGCGGCGGAGGTGGCAGACGACAGGGCGGAGATCGCGGCGGCGGTCAAAGCGGCCAAGGCTTTCCGGGACAAGCTGGAGGCCGCCGGGATCTCCTACCACAAATTGCTGACGCTGGAGGAAGCGCGGCGCGATATGAACGACCTGGCCCACCATATCCTGCTGGGCTGGGAGAATGGGGAGGGCTTTCCACATGAGTGAAAACACTATGCTGGTGCCGCAGATGGGCATAACCGCGGAGCAGGCCACGGCGAACTGTGAGGAACTGGCCAAGGCGATCCGCGAGATCACGGCGGGCGTTCTGACTACGGTGGAAAGTTTCTGCAGATGGATCCATCAGGTGGCGGCGGAGGTGGAGGCGCAGCACGAAATGGAAACGGCGCTGCGCTGGGCGTCGGTTGACAACCGCCCGCTTTATAACCGTTACCGCCACGCCAAAAAGAAGCGGACCCGCAAGAAGTACGCCAAGCGGATCCTGGAGTGGCACAGAACGGAGGTGGCCCTGTGTTGAGGCTGAAAGCCAACAAAACCAGCCTTTACGGCCTGGTGGCGACATACAAGCCCCTGCCGGGTATGCGCCGCGTGGATTTCCAGAAAGCGAATGGCCGCCCGGACTACTGGCTGGAATGGACGACGGACGACGGGCACACGAAAGCCTTTCTTTCCTCCGTCCTGGGGTGCCCGGTTCTGACAATCACGACGCATGACGCAGCGGGCGGGCGGCTGTACCATGAGGCGCACCGTCTTTCTGTTGAGGGCCTGCGGGAGCGTGGCATGGTGGAGGAAGTCACCACCGCCATGGAAAGGAGGCGGGCGACACATGAACGTGTTGAGCCTCTTTGATGGTATTAGCACCGGGCGGCTTGCGCTGGAAATGGCCGGGGTAAAAGTGGACAGGTACATGGCAAGCGAAATCGAACGCGCCCCCATGGAAATCTCTGCAGCGAACTGGCCGGATATAGTCCAACTGGGTGACGTGAAGCACATAAAGGCGGCAGACCTCCCCAAAATCGACCTGGTGATAGGCGGAAGCCCGTGCCAGGGATTTTCCAGGGCCGGGCGGCACCTGAACTTTGACGACCCACGCAGCGCCCTGTTTTTTGAGTTTTCGCGGATCGTTGCAGAACTGCGCGGGAGAAATCCGGGCCTGCTGTTTATGCTTGAAAATGTCAAGATGAAAAAGGAATGGGAGGCCGTCATAACGGAAACCATGCGGGTCCAGCCGCTGCACATCAACAGCAGCTTGGTGTCCGCCCAAAACAGGCCGCGGACCTACTGGACCAATATTCCGGGGGTCACGCCGCCGGAGGACCGATACATAAAACTGGGCGATATTCTGGAGCCGGATATTGACACCGGCGGATATATCGCTGAAAACGGCCTGCTTTTCGATCCGTCCATATCGCAGAAAGCCAGGCAGTTGGTGACCTCTGAAAACGGAGAGGTGCGAATAAAGCAAGCCACCCGCCAGGGCTATATCGTGGCGGAGGACGGCGACGGGATAAACCTGGCTTTCCCTACCTCCAAAACACGGCGCGGCAGGGTCATAAAGGGAAAATCCAACACGCTGGACTGTGCTTGCGAGGCCCAAGTGTTGAAAAATGGCATTGTTCGCCGCTTCACCGTCACGGAGTTGGAACGCCTCCAGACCCTGCCGGACGGCTACACCCAAAAGGGCGGCGCTACCAAGGGCGAACGGATCAAGGCTATCGGGAACGGCTGGACGGCTGCCGTTATCGCTGAAATATTCAAAAATCTAAAGTAGGAGGAACGGCAAATGTCTGATTTTTTAGAAAGAAACGGCCTGCAAACTCTGGCCCAGCATTTCAAGGATCTGTTTCTGGCCAGCGTTCACCGCACCGGCGCGGAGGAACTGCTGGAGCGGCTGGAGAATGAAACGGACTTTTTCGAGGCCCCAGCGGGAGCCAAGCACCACGGCGCTTTCCTCGGTGGCCTGGTTGTTCACAGCCTGAACGTTTATTACCGCCTGCGGGAAATCACGATCCGCGATCTGACGGACGCGGACGCGCCGGGGCCTGCCACCCTCTCCGAGCAGGAGGAGGAAACCGTTGCGATCCTGGGGCTGCTGCATGACGTGTGCAAGGCTGGCGTGTACCACGCCGAAACCAAGCGCCGCAGGAACCCGGAAACGGGCGTGTGGGAGGATTACCGAGGCTATACGTTCCGGAATCCCCTCCCCCTGGGGCACGGGGAAAAGAGCCTGTACCAGATTGCCCGCTTTATCCGCCTGGAGGACCACGAAGCCCTGGCGATCCGCTGGCACATGGGAGCCTATGACGCGGCTGCCCGTACAGACCTGCGGGACCTGTCCGCAGCTATGGACGCAACGCCCTGGGTGTGGCGGCTGCATGAGGCCGATATGTGCGCCGTCCATATCGACGAAAGGGGCGCGGACGAATGACCCGGCTATTATGTAAGCCCTGCGCCGTCGATCTGGCGGCCAGGGGTAAGACTGTAAAGCCCGTCGCGCAGAGGTGCGAGAAAATCACCTGTTCGGAGTGCGGACGCCGCCGGTTCGGTATCACCTATGAGGTGACCGGGCGGGCCACCAGAAAAAAGGAGGTAACGAAGAAATGAGCCAGAAAAGCGAAAAATACGCCCGCCGCATGGAGCGGCGCGTGGACAAGCTGGAGCAGGATGTGGCGGCTATCACAACGGAACGGGCCACCAGCGAAGTGTGCATCCATGCTGCGGAGGATGACTTGGCCGTTTACCGGGCGGCTGTCTCCGCCCGTAAGGCGAAACAGGCCGCGGTGGAAGTAAAGACCACCAAGGAACGCAGAACCGCCCGCGCGGCGGAGCGGGAGCGCAAAGCCCGTCGGCGCAATAAGGTCCTGGCCTTTATCGCCCTGGTGCTGTTCGTTGCCGTCTGCGTGGTCATGGTGGCCAAGGCCTACAGCGAGGAACCGGCGGCGGAACCTGCCGCGCCGGAAGCGTCGGCGGCCCCGGCGGCGATCCTGCCCACGGAACTGCTGTTCACCGCGGTGGAGGAGGAATACATGGAGGATCCGCAGGAAGCGGAAAAGATCGAGGAGGCGCTGCTGGCGCAGGGTTATTTCTCCCTGGCGGTTCCCATGCCCTACGAATGGCAGGACTACATGAGGACGTACTGCGAGGAATACGGCTGCTCCTACCCTCTGGCCCTGGCGGTGGCACAGACTGAAAGCAATTTCGATATGGACGCCGTGGGCGCCTCCGGTGAGGTGGGGATCATGCAGTTAAACCCCGGCCCCGGTGGTTCCTACCACGCGGAGATCCAGGCGGCCACGGGGCTGGACCCAACCACCGCCTCCGGGAATATCGCGGGCGGCTGCTACAAGCTGGGGCTGTATCTGGCCAAGTATGGCAGCGTCGAAAAGGCCGCTATGGCCTACAACATGGGCGAGGGCGGCGCGAGAAGCGCGTGGGCCAGCGGGATCACCTCCACCGACTACTCCAGGGCAGTCAAGGAGGCCATGGAAACATGGGAATGTACGGTGAACGCCTGGGGCGGGGTGTAACCCGCGAGGCCGCCCGCAAGTATGAAACGTCTGTGACGGAGCGGGCGCGGCGGGAACGCTGGCAGGCCAGCGGCTGCGCCAGGGTGGTGAGCCGGAAATATGGCACCATTGTGGTGCCGCACGGATCCAATTTTGCCGCCCTGCTGAACGCGGCGGAGGTTTGGGGCTGTGACTGGACAGAAATACGGGACGCAGAGGTGTGGAGGGCCGACAAGGAGGAAAGGCCGGTGCCTATGCCACACCTTATATAAAAGGAGGGTTTCAAATGCTGATTAACGAGGGCGGGCTGATCCGCGCCGTCAAAAGAGCCTACAAAGCGGGCGGGTACACCGTCCTGAACACCGGCAACGACGTGGCCATTTACACGGATCACTGGTTTGTCATGGCCAACCGTGCCCTGCTGCCGCGCAAGGTGCTGGCCACCATCGTGGAACACATGGGCATGATCCCGGAAAGAGATATGCCAACGTCGATCATTAAGGACACGGAGCCGCAGCTGGTTTTGAGAGAAACGGCGGCGGACGATATGGACCACTGGCGCGGCGGCGACCGCGGCGAGGAGGTCACCATGGTGCCGGTGATTATGCAGGGGTTCCAGATTTACCAGCCGCCCGGCGGCGGTGCCTGCTGGGGCGTCCCCCTGTACCTGGTGGACATGATCGAGCGGGATCCGGCGGAGCATATCGGCGCGGACGTGATCGACAAGGACCGCCTGCTGTGGGAGGCCGACGGCGAGGCCGTGGTGATTACTGCAGTACGGAAAGCCTGTTCCGGCTGGGCAAAGGAATGGGAACGGGCCGTGTGGAACGCCCTGGAGGGTGTGGACCTCCACAAAGAGGAGGCCGGGCGGTGAACAACTTTGAAAGGATCACGGCCTCCCCGGAGACCCTGGGGGATTTCCTGGGCGCCCTCCCTATCCTGTCCGGCCCGTGGGACGACGATTTTCACCGGGTATTTTGTGACGGCTGCGACGCGGAGAACTGCGACGCCGAAAACTGCGCCCACCAAGCTGAACGAAATAGCCCTACCTGGTGGCTGAAACGGGCATACACCGGCAGCGGCCCGGTTAAGACCGACAGCACAAACCCATATAAGCGGCAGGCCGCAGCCCTCCGCCTGGAGGCCATGCACCAGCGGGATCGTTTTGGCCGGGGCCTCCTGGCCACGGAACTGGAGGAAGCGGCGGCCACCATTGAGGCCCTGGCGGCGAAACTGGAGGCGGCGGACAATGGCAAGAGTTGAAAGACCGGAGATCGGCACGGAAATGTACGCCGTCTTTGAACACCTCTATTACATACCCGGCCACGCTGCGCCTGTCATGGAATACTGCGTGTGCAAAGGCACGGTGCGCGGATTTTTCACCGGCGGATATACGGAGGTGTGCCTGCTTTTCACAGGGCCAGACGGGTTTCCAAGCCCGGACCGCCGCAGGCTGGGCGACATTGGGGAGAAGCTGTTTTACACGGCGGCGGAGGCTGCCACCCTGGCCAAGAGCATGACCGAGAAATACGAACGGACATGGGGCTGGATCGGCGCCCCGGACTTCCCAATGGCAAGGCCGTGGGAAAAGTTGCTGGAGGTGCCCGCCAATGGCTGAAATAATCCTGACGGGCGACGCGCTGGAGCAACTGCGACAGTTGCCGCCCGAAAGCGTCCATACCTGCGTCACCTCCCCACCCTACTATAATTTGCGAGATTATGGCGCGGCGGGGCAAATCGGAAACGAGGCCAGCGTGGAGGAATACCTGCAAACGCTGGTTTCTGCTTTCCGTGAGGTCCGGCGGGTTATGCGGGCAGACGGAACCCTGTGGGTGAACATGGGCGATAGCTACGCCACCAGATCAGGAAGCCAGCCGCCGACGAATACCCGTAATTCCTGCGGCCACACGGCGAAGCATACGCCGCGGGGCTACAAATACAAAGACCTGATCGGCGTTCCTTGGCAGCTGGCTTTTGCCCTCCGGGCAGACGGGTGGTATTTGCGCCAGGATATTATATGGAACAAATCCAACTGTATGCCGGAGAGCGTCCGGGACCGCTGCACCAAGAGCCACGAATATATTTTCCTGCTTTCCAAATCGGAACGCTATTATTTCGACGCGGCGGCGATCAGCGAACCCGTTACATCAACCAAGGGCAACGCCAGGACGTTCCGCGGCGGCGGTGCCTACACCGGCGGGCGATCACATGACAACAGCGCCCAGGTGGAGCGCGAGAGCCACGGGAACCGAGAAAACCAGACAGGCCGCCGGAACAAGCGGGACGTGTGGACCGTAAGCACAACCGGCTTTCGCGGCGCCCATTTCGCCGTATTCCCTGAAAAGCTGATCGAACCCTGCATTTTGGCCGGCTGCCCGGAGGGCGGCGCGGTCCTGGATCCGTTCGCTGGGAGCGGCACCACCGGAGTGGTGGCCAAGCGCCTGGGGCGCGATTTCATAGGCTGCGAGATCAACCCCGACTATGCACAAATGGCAGCTGACAGAATAGCAGCGGCCACGCCGTAAGGAGGGCACCGTGGAAGTAACTGTAAATATGACCGCAGAGGAGTTCCTGGAGTTTGTGGTCTGGAGAAAAGACCGGGACTATTACAAAAGCAGACTGGACAAGGAACTGAATAGGCGGGAAACCACGGCAAAGAAAACGCGCTGGGCCATTGACGAAGATCCGAAGAAGCCCGGCAAGGTCAAGATCATTGACCAGGAACACGCGGCGGAACTGTTGGAAATGGCCAAGGATTACCTGGCATAAAAAGAAAGCCACCTGCGCCCGGTGCTGTCAACACGGCGCAGGTGGCAATATAGACGACGGAAAACCGCCCGATATACCTATATTATATCAGGTTCCCGGACGGAATACAAACCGGAAAAAGCAACGGGGCCACGGCCCCGTATAGCGCCGGTAAGAGTGATTAGTAAAGTGGCCAACAACAGAAAAGGAGGCACCCATGGCCTACGTTCATAGGGTGGTGAAAGCTGGTCCGTGTGTCGAACACAAGAAAATGCAATCTTTCCGGGTTCACACCAAAGGAGTGAAGCGCGGCCCCAATACTGGGCACACCACCGAGAAGCAGGAGCGGATCAACGAGCGGGTGGCGGAGGAACATTTGCGGTGGGACATAAACGCCAATTTCGGCCATAGGGATCTCCATGCAGTTCTCCACTACTACGTCAAAGACAGTTCTTTTGAGGAAATCCTGGAGAACAAGGCCGCCTTTCTGCGGAACCTGCGGAAAATCTGTAAAAAGCGCGGGATCACGTTCAAGGCCGTGGTGGTCATAGAAACCAAGCGCATGACCAACCCGCACATTCACGTTATCATTTCCCGCATGGATCCGGAGATCATCACGGAGGCGTGGGAGAACGTCCCAAGAGGCGGCGGTGGTATCAGCTTTAAGCCTATGGACAGGCGCGGGAACCACTACAAGCTGGCCGCCTACCTGATGAAAGAAAGCCGCTCCACCATGGAGCGGTACAGGGAGATCGGCAAGCGCGGGAAGCGGTACAGCAAAACGCAGAACATGACCAAGCCAGAGATTACATACACCGCCGTGCCCGCGTCCAGCTGGAGAAAAGACCCGAAAGCGAGAAAGGGCGCCGTGCTGTATAAGTTCGACGACGGATCCACCTGCCGGAGCGGGTGGCATGAGATCAGCGGTTACCCATACCAGGAATATTTCGAGATTTTCAACGAATAGGAGGGTTTTCTGTGAAAATCTACATATCAGGCAAGATCACCGGGGACAGGCGTTATAAAGCCAAGTTCCGAGAGGTGGAAAAGAAGCTGGCGGCAGCGGGCCATATCGTCCTGAACCCCGCCACGGCGCCGGAGGGGCTGCGCCACGTGGATTATATGCGCCTGTGTTTCGCCATGATGGAGGCGGCGGACGTGGTTCTGTTCATGCAGGACTACCAGGACAGCCACGGCGCCATGTTGGAATGGGCGTGGTGCCAGTACGTTGGGAAACAGACCTGTTTCGACCTGGCGGCGTTTGGGAGTGGTGACAATGCTTGAAATAACCCCCATGACGCTGAAAGAGGCCAACGCATACGTTGAG
>CAVDXW010000079.1:0-27904 GCA_963613145.1 Bacteroidaceae bacterium
CACCGAGGGCTTTACTGAGGCGCTGGTCACCGCTGCTGAGGGGGTGCACGCATGAGTTATTCCTGTTACCTGGGCGGCGTGGAGTGGCCCACTCCCGCCAAGCTGACTGTGAAAATCAAGGGCAAAAATAAGACGCTCACACTGCTCAATGAGGGTGAGATCAATTTCCTCCGCACCCCTGGGCTGAGTGAGATTGTGCTGCCGGTGACGCTCCCCATGCTCACCGGCAGCCGGTCCCCCTCCTACTACATGGGCGTGCTGGAACGGCTCAAGACCTCCAAGGGCACCACCCAGTTTATTTTGGTGCGGCGCTCCCCGGACGGACGGCGGCTGTTCGACACCAACATGACCGTGAGCGTGGAGGACTACAACCTCACGGAGGATGCCAAGGAGGGCCTGGATGTCAGCGTGGACATCAACCTCAAGCAATGGCACTCCTATGGCACGAAAACGGCCAAGGTCGAACAGCCCAGCACTGACACGGGCAAGCAGACTGTGACCGTGGAAAAGGAGCGGGATGCCAGCACGGCCCCCTCCGCCAAGACCTACACCGTGAAAAAGGGTGACACCCTCTGGGCCATCTCCGCCAAGTATTATGGCGCTGGGGCCCAGTACACCAAAATCTACGGGGCCAACACGGACAAAATCAGCAACCCCAACCTCATCTATCCTGGGCAGGTGCTCACCATCCCATGAGCTATGAGCTGCTGATACAGCATGGTAGCAATATCATGTACCCACCCACGGTGGAGGGTGTCACCATTGAGTGGGAACGCAAGGGCCAGCCGGGCAAGCTCACCTTTGAGGTGGTCAAGACCCCAGGCCTGAGCTTTCAAGAGGGGGACCCCTGCCGTTTTTCCGTGGACGGCACCCCCGTCTTTTATGGCTTCGTCTTTGAAAAATCCCGCAAGGGCAGCAACCCCAATGTCATCAAGTGCGTGGTGTATGACCAGCTTTATTACCTCAAGAATAAAGACACCTATGTCTACACCAACAAGACGGCCTCTGAGGTCATCAAAATGGTGGCGGAGGACTTCCAGCTCAATGTGGGAGAGCTTGAGGACACGGGCTACAAGATCGCCAGCCGTGTAGAGGACAATCAAACCCTGTTTGACATCATCCAAAACGCCCTGGACGAAACCCTAAAGGCCACCGGGCAGATGTATGTGCTCTATGACAATGTTGGAAAGTTGACCCTCAAGAGCCTGGGCAACATGAAACTCAACATGCTTGTGGATGAGGACACCGCCGGTGACTACGACTATAAGAGCTCCATTGCCACCCAGACCTATGACAAAATCAAGCTCTCCTATGAGAACAAGGAAACCGGCAAGCGGGAAATCTATATTGCCCAGGACGGCTCCCACATCAATCAATGGGGTGTCCTGCAATATTATGAGAAACTGGACAGCAAGGCCAACGCCAAGGCGATGGCGGACGCTCTCCTGGACCTCTACAACACCAAGACCCGCACCCTCAAGCTCCAGGATGTCCTTGGTGACATCCGTGTGAGAGCGGGCACGCTGCTGGTGGTCATGCTGGGCCTGGGTGACATCAATGTGTCCAACTACCTCATGGCCGAACAGGTCAAGCACACATTCAACGATGGGCAGCACCTCATGGAGCTCAAAATGCGAGGTGGTACATTTGTCGCTTGACATCAATGAGCTGGTCCGTGCTGTGAAACAGGCGGCGGTGGAGGCGGTCAAGGCAGACGGTCCCATGGCCGTGAGCTTTGGCACCGTGACATCCGCCTCCCCGCTGAAAATCCAGGTGGACCAGAAAAAGACCTTGACGGAGGCCCAGCTCATCCTCACCAACAATGTCCGGGACTTCAATGTGGACATGACGGTGGACCACCAGACGGAAAGCGAGAGCGGCGGCAGCGGTGCGGCGGCCTTTGCCGCTCACCAGCACGCCTACAAGGGCAGGAAAACCTTTAAGGTGCACCTGGCCCTCAAGGCGGGGGAAAAGGTCATCCTCATCTCCTGCGATGGCGGGCAAAAATACATTGTCCTGGACAGATGGGAGGCACCTTGATGGGAACGCTACCGACAACTGGAGAAAACCTTGACCTCATCGGCTTTGAGCTGGAGGAACAGCCCAGCTACACCCACAAGCTGGACATTGAGGGGCGGCGGGTGGCGGGCATGACCGACAAGCGGGAGGCCCTGCGCCAGGCGGTCTATCTCATCCTCAATGTGGAGCGCTACGCCTACCCCATCTATTCCCGCAATTATGGCTCCGAGCTGGTTGACCTGATTGGCCAGCCCATGGACTACGCCATGAGTGAGATGAAAAGGCGCATCACGGATGCCCTGATGCAGGATGACCGCATCACCGGCGTGGATGACTGGACCTTTGAAACCGGCAGAAAGTCCGTGCTGGCCCGCTTTACCGTCTACACCATTTATGGAGAGCTGGAGGCCACAAAGGAGGTTGAGATTTAGCTATGTTTGAAACCAAGACCTATGAGGCGCTGCTGGCCAGCGCCTTGGCCAGGGTGTCCTCCGGCATTGACAAGCGGGAGGGCTCCATGGTGATGAACGGCGTGGCTCCGTCCATGGCGGAGCTGGCCCAGCTCTACATTGGGCTGGACTTCGTTTTCACCGCCACCTACCTGGCAACAGCGCCCCGTGAATATCTCATCAAGCGGGCCGCTGACCGCAACATGAGCCCCTACCCGCCCAGCGCCGCAGTGTTCCGGGCGGAGTTTAACATTGAGGTGCCGGTGGGCACCCGCTTCTCCTGCGAGGACCTAAACTTTGTGGTGACGGCCCGCATGGACACCTCCGAGGACACCGCCACCGGCCTGAGCCACCGGGTCACCTGCGAAACGGCGGGGGCCCAGGCCAACGGCTACACCGGCCAGCTCATCCCCATTGAATATGTGGACGGGCTGACCCATGCGGAGCTGGTGGAGCTGCTAATCCCCGGAGATGATGATGAGGACACGGAGGTTTTCCGCCAGCGTGTCCTTGACAGCTTCAAGTCCCAGGCCTTTGGCGGCAACCAGGCTGACTACATCGAAAAGGTGAAAGCCATGCCCGGCATCTCCGCCGTCAAGGTGCACCCGGTCTGGAATGGGGACATTGCACCGTCCACGCTCATCCCGGATGCCGCTGTCACAGCCTGGTACACCCGTACCCTTGCGGGGCTCAGTGAGCCGGTGGCGGCCTGGCTCACCGCCGTCTACACGGCAGCGCTCAACAAAAAGCTGACGGTGGGCGGCACCGTCAAGCTGGTGCTGCTGGCCTCCAACAACACCGCCCCCTCTGAAACCCTCATTGATGAGGTACAGACGGCGGTGGACCCCACCGAGAACGCCGGGGAGGGCCTGGGGCTTGCCCCCATCGGCCATGTGGTCCATGTGACCGGCGTGGAGCCGGTGCCGGTGAGCATCACGCTCAATCTGACCTATGCCTCCGGCTGGAACTGGGAGGCCATCAAGAGCTATGTGGAGGCCGTCATTGACGGCTACTTTGCAGAGCTGGCGGGCACCTGGGCCACTTCGGACCACCTGACCGTCCGCATCTCCCAGATTGAAAGCCGCATCCTCTCCGAGTGCTCCGACATGATAACGGACATTGCTGACACGCAGATCAATGGCAAGGAGGAAAACCTTGTGCTGGGTGCGGACAGCATCCCCGTGAGGGGGGACATCAATGGATAGAAAGCTCCTTGACTACCTCCCCCCGGTGCTCCGTGAGGTGCTTGAGTTTCAAGCCATCAATGCCGCCAATGAGCCGGAAATCTCCATTGCGTGGGACGCTCTGGCCCTGGTCCTTGCCAACCAATTCCTGGACACGGCAACGGCCAGCGGCGTGGCCGTGTGGGAGCGTGAGCTGAATATCCGCCCCAAAGACACGGACACGCTGGAGGTCCGCAAGGCCCGCATCAAAGCCCTGTGGAACTTGGAGCTGCCCTACACTCTGCCTTGGCTCAAGAACTGGCTCACCGGCCTCTGCGGTGAGCTGGGGCATGAGGAGAGCATTGTGGACTACACCATCAACATCCAGCTTGACTACACCGTCCTGCCGGATGCGGATGCCCTGGCGGCGGAAATCCTGGACATGCTCCTCATGGTGCGTCCGGCCAATATGCGGGTGCTGATGACCTCTTTTTTGCAGTCCTACGGCACCATCACCTGCGGCGTTTACACCGAGTATGAGGATGAGGTCAACATCTGGCCCATGATGGTCCATGAGATGGAAAGCACCGGCAAGTCCATTGCTGTGGGTGCTCTGGAGTATCACAACACTGTGGAGATTTACCCACAAGAATAGGAGGAAAAAGCACTATGCCCAATGAAACCAAAAACTATGGCACCGTTATCACCACGGCGGGCGCTGCGCTGATCGCCAAGTGTATCTTGAACGGCGGCAAGGTCAACATCAAGACCGCTGCTGCCGGTGACGGCGGCGGTGAGTATTATGAGCCCACCGTGGCCCAGACTGCCCTCCGGGGCAAAAAGTGGGAGGGTGATGTGGCCAGCGCCGCCGTCAGCACCACCAACGCCAACATGATTGATGTGAAAATCACCATTGATGACAGCGTGGGCGGCTTCACCATCCGTGAGATGGGCCTCTTTGACGATGACGGCACGCTCATTGCCATCTGCAACACCCCGGACACAGAAAAGGTGTCCACGGATGGCGGCGTGTCCGGCAAGCTCACCATGATTATGCACATCGTGGTGGCAGATGCCTCCGTTGTCAGCTTCACCATCACCCCGGCCCTGGACACCGTGAGCCGGGCGGAGATGGAGAGCGCCCTGGCGGAGCACAACACCAACGGCACCAGCCACTCCGACATCCGGGCGCTGGCGCTCAACGCTGTGCAGCAGGGCGATGTCTACACCAAGCCGGAAGTCAACGCCCTGGTGGAGGATGCCGTGGATGAGCACAACAGCTCCGACACGGCGCACGCCAGCCTCCGTGTTGACCTCACATCTCTGGACAGCCGCCTCAAGACCCTTGAGCTGAAATGGGGCACCAATGTCACCGGAAACAGCTTTGAGGTCACCTTTACCACGCTGGACGGGCTGACCGTCACCGGCGCATGGAATGAGGAACTTGGACGAATTGAGTTTTAAGATGCGGAGGTGAACAAAATGCGGAGAGGCACAAACCCTGTGCTGACCTTTGAGCTGCCGGAGGCAATCACCATTTCCGCCCTGTATATCACTTTCCAGCAGAACAGGCAAACCGTGCTGGAAAAGGACCTCACCGATGTCACCTATAAACAGGAGAGCGGCACCATCACGCTGCCGCTCTCCCAGGAGGACACGCTCCTCTTTTCGGAGCTTGAGCCCGTCTGGGTGCAAATCCGCCTGCGGGACAACCTGGGCAACGCCGTTGCCAGTGAGCCCATGCGGGTGAATGTGGGGGAGATATTCAAGGACGGGGTGATTTAGTGTGACCTATGCGGTGAACTTTGAAACCACGCCCAGGACCATTGCGGTCAAGCTCTCCACCGGCGGCATGATGCACGCCAGCTTTGGCTCCGTGCAGTATGTCAACACCGGCAAGCAGGGCCTTGACGGCACCACTTTCTACCCCTCTGTGGAGGGCGAGGAGTGCACCCTGAGCTGGATCAATGACGGCAACAAAGAAAACCCCAAACCTGTCAATTTGAGGGGCAAGCAAGGCCCCCAGGGCGCTCCCGGCAGTGATGCGGACATCATCCCCATCTCCAACCTGGAGCTTGAGAAACTACTTGTATAAGGAGGACAACCGAAATGGCGAATACCAAGAAAGCGCTTGATGAAAATGGTGTACTTTACCTGTGGGGTAAGGTCAAGACCTATGTGGCCACGGCCATTGCCAACATCAAGCTGCCCAGCAAGACCTCTGATCTGACCAATGACAGCGGCTATATCACCGCCAAGGATGTGCCGGAGGGCGCTGCTGCATCCAGCACCACGCCCAAAATGGATGGCACCGCTGCCGCCGGTACGGAAACCGCTTTTGCCCGTGGTGACCATGTGCACCCCTCTGACACCACCAAGGTGGACAAGGTGGAGGGCAAGGGTCTGAGCGCCAATGACTACACCGATGAGGAAAAGGCCAAGCTGAGCGGCGTGGAGGCCAACGCCAACAACTACACCCTGCCGGATGCCAGTGCCTCCGTCAAGGGCGGTGTGACCGTTGGCACCAATGTGGATGTCAGCGGCGGCAAAATCTCCGTCAAGAACGGCACCACCAGCCAGAAAGGTGTGGTGCAGCTCTCCAGCGCCACCGATGACACCAGCACCACCAAGGCCGCCACGCCCAGCGCCGTCAAGGCCGCTTATGACCTGGCGGCGGGCAAGCAGAGCCCGGCCACCTCTCTGGCGGGCTACGGCATCCAGGATGCCTACACCAAGGATGAGGTGGATGCCAAGATGTCCAGCGCCCTTGAGTATAAGGGCTCCAAGGACACCTATGACGAGCTGCCCACCACGGGCAACAAGAAAGGCGATGTGTGGAACATCGTCAACGCCGATGCGGCCCACGGGGTCAACGCCGGTGACAATGTGGCCTGGAACGGCACCACATGGGATGTGCTGGCTGGTACGGTGGACCTGACCGCCTACATGCTTGCCTCTGACCTTGTGGCCATCACCAACACAGAGCTGGATGACATCTGCAAGTAAAGGAGGCCAGCATCATGGCTGCAAAAAGGTCCTATCTTGATGACCTCCAGACGGCACGCCTCTGGGCGAAAATCAAGGCCCTTGTTTCTCCTCTGAGCACCAGGTTGACCACGCTGGAGGGGCAGGTCCAGACCAACACCACGGACCTGTCCAGCCTGGCCACCCGTGTCCGCACTCTGGAGCTGAAATATGACACCAATGTCACCGGCAACTCCTGGAGCGTGGCTTTCACCAGCCTCTCCGGCGTGGTGGTCACTGGCGTGTGGAATGAAAGCCAAGGGAGGATTGAGTTTTAAGATGCCCAACTATGACATCATACCGCTTGCCACTGATCTGCTGGACTACACCATCCAGCGGGTCAAGGTCAAAGAGCCCCAATACACCAAGGTCAAGGCCTATGTGATGGAAAACGGCCAGATGGTGGAAAAGGAGCTCTTTGAGAAAACCAAGGATGACGGCAAGCCTCACTTTCCCAAGAGCCAGACTTTCCACATGTGCGCTGATATGCAGCGCATGGCCAGCGCTATCCTCCAGAAATGCAACTCCGCTGATGGCCGCTATTTTGAAACTGAGTATGAGGAACGCCTCAAGGACCTTGATGAGGTCATCGTCCTCTGCGACACCCTCAACCAGTACATCAACCTGAGCTACAAGCGCAAGTACATTTCTGGTGACCAGTGCCACTACTGGGCAGAGCTGGTGCGCCCGGTGCGTCAAAAGGCTTTCAACTGGAAACGCAATGACAGCAACCGTGCCGCCGCTCTCCGGGAGGCAAAGGCCAACCAGGAGCTTGCCAAAATGGGCCAGATGGCCCAGCAAATTGCTGAGGCCCTGGCCCGCAACCCCTAAAAGGATATACCAGCCGAGAGCTGTTATATTTGGGTATGACCTATTTTTCCACTGTGCTCCCCGAACACGAACAACACCAACAACGCCTACTACTTGAACACCAATGGCAATGTCAACAACAACAACTGCACCAACACCAACGGGTCCCGCCCCGCTCTGATGGTAAGGCCTGACTGAGTAGGCCCAAAGCCCAAAACCGAGCCATCCATCACATCAAAGGAGGTCATACCCAGCCTTGGTGAGGCCAAGGCAAACACATTGCGCTGATGCCCCGCCGCTTTCCAGAAAAGTGGCGGGGCTACTGGTCCTATCATGCGGCACCTACACAGCGCATGAGGAGAGGCTGGCCAGCCGAACACTGATAGGGGGCCATCCGTTTGTATGAAATTTTCTGAAATATGCACCTTTGCGGTGATCTATGCGGCATACCTTGCCGCCCGGCGGGGCAAACGCTCCAGAGCCGCCACCGCACACTATGAGGTGCGCCTGCTTGAGAACATCGTCAACCTGGTCTATATCCTCAAAACCAAGATTTACAGACCCGGTGTGTTTCGTGTGTTCTATGTCTATGAGCCCAAGAAAAGGCTGGTGCAGGCACCCGCTTTTGTGGACAAGGTGGTCCAGCACGCCATAGTGGACAATCTCCTCTATGACCGCATCACCCGCAGTTTTATCCTGGACAACTACGCATCCCAAAAGAACAAGGGCCTGCACTTCGGCTTGGACCGGCTCAAGGGATTTTTCACGGACTACTGGAATAAGCACCACACCGCTGAGGGCTGGGTGCTCAAGTGTGATGTCCGCCATTTCTTTGCAAGCATCGACCATGACAAGCTCAAGGAAAAGCTCAAAAGGCTGGACCTTGAGCCTGTTGTTTATGACCTGCTTTGCATCTATATTGACTGCTCTGACGGCCTGCCGCTTGGGTATCAGACATCACAGCTCTTTGCCCTCCTGTTCCTGGATGACTTTGACCACTTCGTCAAGGAACGGCTTCACATCCAATACTATGGCCGCTACATGGATGACTTTTTCCTCATCCACCCAGACAAGGAATATTTGCAATTCTGCCTCCGGGAGATACGGGCCTACATGGACAGTCTGGGGCTGGAACTGAATGAGAAAACCCAAATCTTTCCCATCCGCAACGGCATTGACTTTTTGGGCTTTCACACTTATTTGACGGAGAGCGGCAAGGTCATCCGCAAGCTGCGGCACAGCAGCATCAAGCGGATGCGTGCCAAGCTCCGCCACTGGGAAAAGGAATACCCGGCGGGCCTGGTGACCCGTGAGCAAATCCTGCAATCCTGGCAGGCGTGGGATGCCCACGCCGCTCATGGCAACACTTGGACCCTGCGCCAACAGGTGCGGGACCGTGTGCAAAATATTCTAAAGGAGGAAATCTGATCTATGGCCACAACCACCCTGGGCAACAAAGCTGTGGGCAGTATCATCCAGCTCAAGGAAAACGGCAAGCTGGTGAGCTTCTATGTTGCCAAGCACAACTATGAGAACTCCCTCAACGGCATGGGCCGCACGCTGGTGGTCCGCAAGGACTGCTATGACAGCCGCCAGTGGCACAGCTCCAATGTCAATGCCTACGCCTCCAGCGCCATTGATAGCTGGCTCAACAGCACCTACAAAAACCTGCTTGATGCAGACATCCGTGGGGTCATCGGCACCACGAAAATCAAGTACACCCCCGGCAACGGCAGCACCACCGTTGGCACGCTGGAGCGGGCCATCTTCCTGCTGTCTGCCACTGAGCTGAACAGATCGGCAAGCTGGTTTAATGTGGAGGGCACTGCGCTGGAAATCGCCAGCTCTCTCCAGATCGCCTACATGAACGGCTCCGCTTGCACTCAGTGGACCCGCTCCCCGATCACGAACAACCGCAGCAACGCCGTTTGCTTGAACTCCAATGGCGATGTCAACAGCAACCTCTGCACCAACACCTTCGGGTCCCGCCCCGCTTTCACTCTCCCCTCCACCCTCTCTGTGAGCGATGACGGCACTGTGTCCGTCAACACTGCGCCCACCATCACCAGCTCCACGGCCAACGGCTCCAACTTGGGCACCAAGACGGCAGGCTTTAACTTCCAGTACACCGTCAGCGATGCGGACGGGGACACCGTGACGGTCAAGGAGTATCTGGACAATGTGCTCAAGCGCACCTACACCGCCACCCTGGGCCAGGTCAACACTTTCCAGGCCGTCACCACCGCCAACTGGCAGAAAATCCTCAACGGCTCCCACACCCTCAAGGTGGTAGCCAATGACGGCAAGGCCGACAGCACCGCCTACACGGTGACCTTTGCCAAAAAGGTGACCAAGGCCACTGTCACGCTGGCAGCGCCGCTGGAGGCGGATGATGACATCTCTGTGATGGTTATGAACATCGTGGGCTCCCTGCCTGCGGATGTGGTCATGGAGGTGCTGGTCACCAACAACGCCAAGGACACCACCCCCGTCTGGGAGGATGCCACGGCGGATGTCAAGAACGGCGCAAACCATGTGTTTACCAATAAGACCGCCGCCAACGGTTTTGCTTTCAACTTCAAGCTCTCTGTTGAGCGTGGAGCCAGCGACACCGGCGGCTATATTTCTAACATCGGAGGTGCTTTTGAATAATGGCTGTTCAGTATGACAACACGAGCCTCAAGGCAAAGCATGAGCGCAAGCGCTCCCTGGAGGAACTGACCAAGGAAAACAAAGAGCTCAAGACCCGGCTCCAGGCCACGGAGGAGGACCTGACCAACACCCAGGTGGCCCTCACGGAGGTCTATGAGCTGCTGGCAGGAGGTGGAGAGAATGGCTAAGGTGTATGCCGCCCTCATCCGCAAGGGCCTCAAGACCCTGGATGATGTCCCCGCCAACCTGCGTGATGCTGTTGCCAAGCTGCTGGAGGAGAGCGCCGATGCGTGAGCTCCGCCTGCGGCTTGCTTTATTTCTGCTGAGAAAGGAGGTGCAAGACATGGCTGTTGTGTATGCTACCCTCATCATTAAGGGCCGCAAGACCATTGACCAGGTGCCCGCTCTGCTGCGTAAGCAGGTTGAGGAAATCCTGGCGGACCTGGAGGTTGAGGTCTAAAGCCCCAGCCCAGCAGGAGGGGTGCACCCGTGCGGTGCGCCCCTCTTATTTTTGAACAACAGGAGGACAAAAAGGATGCTGGAAACGCTGAGGAGCTACTGGTCTATCATCTCCACCATCATCACTGTGGTAGCCGTCCCCGCCATCGGCTACCTCTACAAAAAGTACAAGCAGGCGGACGCAAGGCAGAAAGCGGTGGAGCTGGGTGTCCAGGCCCTCCTCCGTGACCGCATCGTGCAGTCCTATTATCACTATGAGGAGCGTGGCTGGATAACCCTGCACGGCCTTGAGAATGTCAATGCCATGTATAAAGAGTACCACGCTCTGGGCGGCAATGGCACCGTGACAGCGCTGGTCAATGCCATCCATGAGCTTGAGGTCCGGGACGATAAGCGCCCCGCCTCTCAGGCCTGAGCTGGAGAGGAGGACGCATGGAGTTTTCAAAGAAAATGCTGGTGCTGCACATCTGCATCTCCGTCCTCCTCTGCATCACCACAATAGTGGGGACGCTCACGGACCATGATGTCACAGCCCTTGCGGCGCTCACCGGCACCTCTTTTGTGACAGATGGTGCCTGGGGCGGCTTTTACTACTGGAAAAGCAAGAATGAAAACCGGGCGAAATATGCCCAGCGTTTTCTCAACAAGTTTGCGGACAAGTACGGTGCTGATGCGGCCCTCCGGGCCGCTGAGATCGTGCTGAAAGATTGAGTAAAGGAGGACATGCTCAATGACTGAAAAAGAACTCCGACAGAAAGTTGTGGACACTGCGGTGAGCTATCTGGGCTGCAAAGAGGCCAACGGCTCCCACCGCAAAATCATTGACCTCTACAACTCCCACAAGCCCCTGGCCAGAGGCTATGCGGTGAAATACACGGATGCCTGGTGCTCCACCTTTGCATCCGCTGTGGCCATCGCCTGCGGCCTCACGGACATCATCCCCACGGAGTGCGGCTGTGAGCGCCACATTGACCTTTTCAAAAAGCTGGGCTCCTGGGTGGAGAATGATGCCTATGTGCCCAGCCCCGGTGACTACATTTTCTATGACTGGCAGGACGGCAGCAACTATGCCACCACGGACAACACCGGCTCTGCGGACCATGTTGGCATTGTGGTGTCCTGCGATGGCAAGACCATCAAGGTCATTGAGGGCAACATGAGTGATGCCGTTGGCTACCGCAAGCTGGCAGTCAATGGCCGCTACATCCGGGGCTTTGGCGTGCCCAAGTACGCCTCCAAGGCCACCTCTGCGCCCTCCGGCGGCGGGGAGGCATCCACGCCCGGCAAGGATGAAAAGCCCGCTTCTGGGCTTGCTGTGGGCTCCGTGGTGACCTTTACGGGCACCAAGCACTATATCAGCTCCATGGCCATCAACGGCAAGAGCTGCAAGCCCGGCGAGGCCAAGGTCACCGCCGTGGCCAAGTCCGGCAAGCACCCCTACCACCTCATCAAGACCACCGGCAGCTCCTCCACCGTCTATGGCTGGGTGGATGCCGCTGATGTCAAGGAAGTGGTCCCGGCCATCGTCAAGGGCTCCAAGGTCAAGGTGTCCAAGGGAGCCAAGACCTACAACGGCGGCAGCCTGGCCTCCTATGTCTACACCACCACCTACACCGTCATCCAGATTGACGGCTCCCGTGTGGTCATTGGCATCAACGGCGTGGTCACGGCGGCTGTCAACATCAAGGACCTCACGCTGATGGGGTAAAGGAGGAAATCTATGACTACTTCCATCATCCATCTGGCCGTTGGCCTGGTGCTCTTGGTGGCCGTCAACATCGTGCTGGGCGGCCTCAACGCCCTCTTTGACGGCAGTTTCGACAAGGTGAAACTCCGCAACGGCATCATCAAGGGCATCATTGTGGCGGCCTGTTTCATTGCCTTTTACATGGCGGGCTACCTCAACCCGGACATCATCGCCATTGATGTGGACGGGCAGACCGTGAACTTGATGACCGCCTCCAACCTGGCACTGCTCACGGCCTATGTGCTCTATGCCAAAGATGTATTTGTGAAATTGAAAAATCTGATCTTGAGCAAGACCTCCGGCACACCGCCGGAGGAGCCTGCCGCAGAACAGGAAACCGCTGAATAAGACGAAAGCCGGAGAGGGTCAAACCTCTCCGGCTTTTTTGTTATGCAAGCGCCACCCAATAGGTGCCGCTCTTTTTCGTGCGAGAGATTAGGCCCTCTGCCTCCATGCTTCTCAATATTCTCTGCACAGAACTCTTTTCCTCTGGCTCAAACTGACTGTATATTTCTTTCTGCAAAAAGCCGCTCTCTGCGGCGGCCAAAATCGTGGGGCGCACTTCATCACGCTCCCACAAAAGCCCCTCAAGGAAGTACTCCTCATGGTCCTCCCAGCATATACGCTCCCACATATCTTGAAAATACATCATCCCGCCTTTGGATATTTTATAATGCCAGGCCTTGGCCACTTTGTATTTTTCTAAAGCCTCTGAGAGAAGTTTGATTTTTTCTTGTAAGTCTTTGGATTTGTATGCCGCATCATCTAAGCTTTCAAACTGTGATGTAAGAGCGTCAGATTGTCTCCCATGCTTTTCTGAAAATCTGAAAATCAGCTCTTGGTCTGCTGAGCTTCTATGAAATGGACTATTCTGCTCCCGTTGTATGGCCTCCTGCAAGCCCGTTTCAACCAAATAGGGCACCTCTCTATCAGAAATCGGCTGCCCATCCGTTCTATACACTACATTTCCAACCTGGATATAGGCATCTACGGGCTCCGGCTGGTCTATGACCGCTATGTCTGAGCTGCTGATCTGTGCCATCTTTGGCTTTTTCCTCCGCAACAGCAGAAAAGCCGCAACAGCGCATATGATTGTGAGCACAATATTTCCGGGCCCAGGTGATTGAACTGAAATAATCACGCCGCCAAGCGCCGCCAATGCAAGCTCCACACCAAAGATGAGCCGGATGACCCGCCACGCCTTTTGCAAAAACTTTTTCATGCCTGCCGCCCCTTTACAAGTTTATTCTTGACTTTTTCTCTATTATAGTTTGCACCCTGTCCGTGTGTCAAGCATTGGAGCCTTTATTGATAATGACATACCAAATGTGCAAACTATAATTATTTGTGAGAGGAGGCGGTGCAGTTGATCGCTGAGAAAATCAAAGCCCTGCGTGAGGCAAGAGGCTGGAGCCAAGCGGAACTTTCCCGGCGGCTGGGCATCACCAGAAACGGCGTGAACTCTTGGGAGCAGGGGCTCTCTATGCCATCACCGGCGTGCCTGGTGGACTTGGCCAAGGTGTTTGGCGTGTCCACGGACTACCTGCTGGGGCTGGAACGGCTCACCACGGTGGATGTCACCGGCCTGGCGGACCGTGATGTTGCGGTGCTGGCAGAGCTGGCCGAAAGGCTCAAAAACTGCAAAGACTGACACAGCGGCTCACTTTTCGTGGGCCGCTTTTTTGTTCTTGACTTTATATACCTTTTGGTATATAATCAGAGCAACATAACAAAGGAGGCGGCGCAAATGGGCGAAAAACTCAAAACCAGACGGCTTGCCTGTGAGCTGTCACAATCTCAACTGGCCAAAGCCACGGGCATCAATGTCCAGATGCTACAACACTATGAGCAGGGTGTGCGTGACCTGAGCGGTGCCAAGCTGGCCACACTGCTCAAGCTGTGCCTGGCTCTCAACTGCAAACTGGCTGACATTCTCCCTGACGGAGAAACAACCGAACTGCTGACCCGATACGGGCAGTAAAGCCTTTTTTCTGGCGGGGTGTTCATCACCCCGCCGCTTTTTTATATTCTGAGGAGGGTATCACATGAATTACAAGGGCTTTCATCAACTGCAATGGGAGGACCGCCTGGTCATTGAAAAGATGCTCAAGGTGGGTGACAGCAAGGCCAAGATCGCTGAGGCGCTGGGCGTGTGCAAAAAGACCATCTACAACGAAATCAAACGGGGCTGGACCCAGCAGATGACCGCTGACTATGAGTTTATCTGGTGCTACTGCCCGGAGATGGCGGAGCGCAAATACCAGGAAAACTTGCGGGCCAAGGGGCCGGACCTCAAGATTGGCAATGACATTGACTTTGCCAACTATGTAGAGCAGAAAATTGTGGAGGAGCATTATTCTCCCGCCGCCCTGCTGGCGGAGCTCAAGGCAAAGCCGCCCAAGTTTGACACCACGGTCTGTGAGGCCACGCTCTACAATTACATCTACCGGGGTGATGTGTTCCTGGTCCTCAACCCGGAGCACCTGCACGAAAAGGGCCGCCGCCACTACGGCCAGAAATACGGCGAACAGCGGAACGCCGCCAGAGCTGCCAAGGGTCCCCGGATTGATAAGCGTGACCCCATCATCAACTCCCGCACCACTTTTGGGCACTGGGAGATGGACAGCGTGATGGGCACCGTGGGCTCCAGCCGGGCACTGGTGGTGCTCACAGAACGGCTCACCAGGGCGGGCATCATTCTCCCGGTGCCGGACCATACCGCCGCCAGCGTGGTCCGTGCCCTCAACGGTCTGGAGCGCCGCCTGGGCAAGGACTTCTACCCCATGTTTCAGAGCATCACGGTGGACAATGGCTGTGAGTTTCAAGACTACGATGGCATGGAAAAGGCCTGCCGCCGGAAAGGAAAGCGCACCACCGTTTACTACTGCCACCCGCACGCACCACATGAGCGTGGTAGCAACGAGAACATGAACAGGATAATACGGCGGTTTTTCCCAAAGGGCACCAACTTTGATGAGGTGCCCATCTCGGAGATACGCCGGGCAGAGGAGTGGATGAACAACTACCCACGGGAGGTGCTGGGGTGGCAAACGGCTGCTACCCTCCTGCGGAGCTACATGAGCGCCTGCTGATCTGCCGCACAATAAAGCTGAACGCCGGAGCCCACGGAGGCCACCGGCGCTGTTGTCATGCCCAAATGCAGAAAAACGCACAAAACAAGCCGCAAATAGCACGGCTCCTTTTGTGCGTTTATACAACTTTACAAGTTTATTGTAATTTATTCTTGACTTTTTGCCAGGAAAACGGAATAACCTCGTGCAAAGGCAGTGGGTGCGGGAGGAACAATCGCAAACGCGGGACGAAGGGGGCGAATTGCGGGAGAATGGGGCGCACCGTGCGATGGAAATACATAATGTAATCGGCGGGGACGACAGGAGGCGAGGGCGCACAAAAAGTGCGAAAAGGGGGAAATAGGGTGGCTGCCGCCATCGTACACCTGCGAGGAATAAGGTGCGAATATGGCAGCTATCGGGAAATTCAGACACAAATCAGGGAGCCGGACGCAAGCCGTGACGCTTTATGACGGTTTGACATAATTCTACAGGGCATAATTTTACAAAGAGTTATCCACAGTTTCCACAGGCTTTTCCATAGTGGCAAAACCCGCATGATTTCAATGTTTTTTGCGAATATGGTGGAAAACTCAACCTCCCAAAACGCCGCTTTCGCACGCGAAACAGGGGCGATTTACTTTACATAATGTGGAAATTTAGAGCCGTGCGGCGAAAAGCGCGGCGTAAGGTTCGCGAAACGGCGGTTTACAGAAAGCGGCGGCAGCGGGAAATCAGAATACGGGGTTGCCCAGATCCATGGTGGCGAAGGCGTTGAGGTCGAGGCCGGCGGTGTGACCCGCCCGATATTCGTAGTAGCCCTGCGCACCGATCATGGCCCCGTTGTCACCGCACCACTTCAGTGGCGGCAGGTAGAGACGGACGCCGGCGCGGTCGCAGGCATTTTGCAGGTCGGCGCGGATGACGGAGTTTGCCGCCACGCCGCCTGCGGCGACAAGCGTCCTGTTTCCCGTCAGCTCCAGTGCGCGCATGGCGCGGGGCACCAGCTCGTCGGACACGGCGCGGGCGAAATCCCGCGCAAGCGCGGCCTCGTCCAGCTTCTCGCCCTTCTGCCGTGCGTTGTGGGCGAGGTTCACCACCGCCGTCTTGAGGCCGGAAAAGCTCATATCCAGCTCCGCCCCTGCGACATGGGCGCGGGGCAGCTCGTATTTGCCGCCCTGCGACCGCTGCGCCAGCTCGTCCATCGGCCTGCCGCCGGGATAGGGAAGACCCAGCACACGCGCCGCCTTGTCGAAGCACTCGCCTGCGGCATCGTCGCGGGTGGAGCCAAGCACGGTCATGTCCGTGTAGTCCGCCACCTCCACGATAAGCGTATTGCCGCCGGAGATGGCCAGCGCGACAAACGGCGGCTCCAGCTCGGGGAACGCCAGATAGTTGGCGGCGATGTGCCCCCGCACATGGTGGACGGGTATCAGCGGCACACCGAGCGCGTAGGCGGCGGACTTGGCAAAGCTGACCCCCACCAGCACCGCGCCGATGAGCCCCGGCGCATAGGTGACGGCCACCGCGTCCACATCCTGCTTCGTCAGGTGCGCGTCGGCGAGAGCCTTATCCGTCAGCGCGGTGACGGCCTCCACATGCTTGCGCGAGGCTATCTCCGGCACTACGCCGCCGTAGAGCGCGTGCATGTCCGCCTGCGACAGTATGGCATCGGAGAGCACCTGCCGCCCGTTGCGCACCACCGCCACGGCGGTCTCGTCGCAGGAGGATTCAAACGCCAGTATGTTCATTGCGCCGCCTCCTCGGTGTAGTATTTTGTGAGGATGAGGGCATCCTCCCTGGGCAGGTCGTAGTAATTGCGCCGCCGTCCCGCCTCCGTGAAGCCGAAGGACTGATAGAGCGCGATGGCGGCGGTGTTGGACGGGCGCACCTCCAGCGTCAGGAACGCAAGCCGGCTGCCCCGTGCAAAGTTATCGAACACCTGCAGGAGCTGCCGCGCCACCCCCTGACGGCGGCGGGAGGGATCCGTTGCCACATTGGTGATGTAGCCCTCATCGGCTGCCACCAGCAGTCCCGCGTAGCCGATGACCTTCTGCGTCTGCGGCTCCAACGCCACCAAAAAGGCGGCGCACTGGTTGTCCAGCTCCTCGGCGAGCATCTGCCGCGACCACGGGCGGGAGAAGCAGGCCAGCTCCAACGCCGCCACCTCGTTGAGATGCTCGGCGGACATGGGTACGATGGTTACTTTTTTCATGGTTATCCTTTTGCCTCCAGCCAGTTTTTGCCCCAGTGGGTGTCCACGCTCAGGGGGACGGACAGCGCGGCGGCGTGCTCCATCTCCTCCGTGAGCACCTGCGCCACGCGCTCGCGCTCACCCTCCGGACACTCGACAATCAGTTCGTCGTGTACCTGCATCAGCAGGCGTGCGCGGAGATTCTCCGAGGCCAGACGGTCGTGGACGCGGCGCATGGCGATTTTCATGATGTCGGCCGCCGTGCCCTGTATCGGCATGTTCAGCGCCACGCGCTTGCCGAATTCGCGCATATTGAAATTGCTGCTCTTGAGCTCCGGCATGGCGCGGCGGCGATGGTAGAGCGTCTGCACATAGCCGTCCCGCTCCGCCCTTGTTACGATGTCGGCCATATACTGCCGCAGTGTACCGTAGGTCTCGAAGTACCGCTCCATGTACTCCTTCGCCTCCGCTACGGTCACGCCGATGTCGCGGGAGAGTGAGAACGCGGAGATGCCGTACACCATCCCGAAGTTCACCGCCTTGGCGCGGCGGCGCAGCTCCGGCGTGACCTCACTCTCCGATACATGGAACACCCTGGCGGCGGTGGCGGCGTGGAAGTCCGCGCCGGAGAGGAACGACTCCTGCATGACCTTATCGCCGGAGATATGCGCCAACAGGCGCAGCTCGATCTGGGAATAGTCCGCGTCCACCAGCACGCAGCCGTCGGCGGCGGTGAACATGCGCCGCAGCTCGCTGCCCAGCTCCGTGCGGGTGGGGATGTTCTGCAAATTCGGCTCGGTGGAGCTCAGCCGCCCTGTGGCGGTCACGGTCATCTGAAAGCTGGTGCGCACCCGTCCGTCCGTGTCGATGACCTTCAAAAGCCCGTCCACATAGGTGCTCTTGAGCTTGGCGTACTGGCGGTAGCGCAGCACCCTCTCCACCAGCGGGCTGTCGTAGCGCAGCTTCTCCAGTACATCGGCGTTGGTTGACCAGCCCGTTTTCGTTTTCTTACCGTGGGGCAACCCCAGCTTGTCGAACAGGATCGAGCCGAGCTGCCTGGGGGAGTTGATGTTGAAGTGCTCCCCTGCGGAAATATAGATGCTCTGCTCGTCCTCGTCCATGGCGTTTTGCAGCATCCCGCCGAAGTCGGAGAGGGCGTTCCTGTCCACCAGAAACCCCGCCGTCTCCATGCCCGCCAGTACGCGGCACAGCGGCAGCTCGATGTCGTAAAACAGCCCGTCCAGCTCCAGCTCCGTCAGCTTGGAACGGAGCGTTTCGTGCAGGGCGGAAACGGCGGAGGTGTAGCAGATGAGGGAGGTCTGCGCCTCGACATCCTCGCCCAGCAGGAGGTTGAAGGCATCGTCCGCCAAGTGCGCGGCGGGCGGCAGCTCAGCGTTGTAGTAGCTGACGAACAGGCGCGGCAGGTCATAGCTCCCCGCCGTGGCATCCACCAGATAGGCGGCAAGTGCGGTGTCGAAAATATACCCCTCGGTGGGCAGCCCCTGCTCCAGCAGGGCGCGCATGGTGTCCTTGATGTCGTGCCCAACCTTCTTGATGTCGGCGGAGAACAGGGCGGTCATCAGAGCACGCCAGTCGCCCGTGTAGCGGTTTACATAAATCTCATCCATCAGGGAGCCGTCCGCGCCGGTATCGCACTCCACCGCAACGGCGTTCAGCGTCGGCGTGGCATACACGGTGACATGCTCCGCCCCGCGCCAGAGGGCGAGAAGCTCCTGCGCCCGCTCGTGACTCTCCAGTATCTCAACGGTGGCGTTGTGCGTGGGCATAGCCTCCGTCTCATGCGCGGGCGAGAGATGGTATTTGTCGATGAGCTTCTGGAACTCCAGCTTCAGAAACAGGTCATAAAGCTCCGGCTTGAAGGGCTTGCGCAGGTTGTCCTCCGGCGTGAAATCCAGCGGCGCATCGGTGACGATGGTGGCCAGCCAATAGCTGTGACGGGCGGCGGCCTCGCCGTCCTTGAGTTTACATAAAAACGACGGGCGCAGCTCCACGCTGTCGATGCTCCTGTAAATCTCGTCGATGCTGCCGTAGGTCTGCACCAGCGACATCGCGGTCTTTTCCCCGATGCCCGGTACGCCGGAGATGTTGTCGCTGGAATCGCCCGCCAACGCCTTCAGGTCGATCATGTGGATGGGGTCGAAGCCGTACTCTGCGCGGAAGCTCTCTTCCGTGAAATTGCGGGCGGCATCACCCTTGCCGGTCAGCAGACGGACACGGGTGTGCGGCGTGATGAGCTGGAGGCTGTCGCGGTCACCCGTGGCGATCACGCAGTCCCAGCCGTCGGCCTCGCACCTGCGGCTGACGGTGCCGATCAGGTCGTCCGCCTCGTAGCCGCTGAGCTCATAGCGGGGGATCGACATCGCATCAAGCACCTCCTTGAGCGGTATCATCTGCTGCGCCAGCTCATCGGGCATCCCCCTGCGGTTGGCCTTGTAGGTGTCGTCCGCCTTGTGGCGGAAGGTCGGCTCCCGCCGGTCGAACGCCACGCATACCGCATCGGGCTTCTCCTCATCCAGCAGCTTTTGCAGCATGGTGACAAAGCCGTAGATTGCGTTGGTGTACAGCCCCTGCCGTGTGGTCAGCAGGCGGGTCTTGCCCACGCCGTAGTAGGCGCGGTTGACGATGCTGTTGCCATCGAGTACCATCAGTTTCATAGGGGGAGCCTCCCGCATCTCATAATAAATCTATCCTATTATACGCCGTTTTTTTCGTTAAGACAACCGTTTCTGCGCCTGATGAGAAAATTCCGCGTGAAACGGGGAGAATACCGGCGGCAGGGACAGCGGCGGCAGTGGTGTTTTGTACAGCGTCGCCGCCGTTTTTTTGTGCGAAACGCCGAGTTTTCGGAAAAGGCGAAAAGGGCGTTGACATCGCGCCCCGACGATGCCATAATAAAACAAAGTCACCGAGCGATTCGGTGAAATGTTTAACGAAACCGCCCTCCCACGGGGCACAAAAAAGGAGAACGACCATGAAGCTGTTGATCATCAACCCCGGTGCTACCTCCACCAAAATCGCTGTATTCGAGGACGAGGAACAGCTCTTCAAAGTGACCATCGACCACTCCGCCGAGGAGCTGGATCAGTTCCCGCGTGTCATCGATCAGGCGGACTACCGCAAGCAGGCCATTCTGAACGCCGTCACCGAGGCGGGCTATAAGATGTCCGACTTTGCCGCCGTGTGCGGGCGCGGTGGACTGTACCGCGCCATCCCCTCCGGCACCTACGCCGTCAACGACAAGGTCATGGCCGATGTGGAGGCCGCGCCCTACGGCGAGCACGCCTCCAATCTGGGCGCGTATCTGGCGCGCAAGCTGGGCGACATGGTGGGCATTCCCGCGTTCTTTGTCGATCCCGTCTGCGTGGACGAGATGACCGAGGTGGCGCACTACACCGGCTTTGCCGAGTTCCGCCGCCTGTGCCAGTTCCACGCGCTGAACCACAAGGCCGTGGGACGAAAGGCGGCAAAGGAGCTGGGCAGGAAGTACGAGGAGGTAAACCTTATCGTCTGTCATCTGGGCGGCGGTGTCAGCGTGGGTGCGCACCGGCATGGCCGTGTGGTGGATGTCTGCAATGTGAAGGACGAGGGCTCCATGGGCATGGATCGCGCCGGCGCACTGCCCGTCAATCAGCTCATCAACTACTGCTTCTCCGGCAGGAGCAAGGACGAGGTAAAGCGTATCTTCGGCCGCCGCGCCGGTATGTTCTCCTACCTCGGCACGACCGACTTCCGCGTGGTCTGCGCCAAGGTAGCGGAGGGCGACCCCAACGCAGCGGAGGCGTATCAGGCTCTGGTCTACCAGCTGGCCAAGGACATCGGCTCCATGGCCGCCGTGCTGCGCTTCGATGTGGACGCCATCGTTTACACCGCGGGCATGGCGTATCAGGAGTCCTTCTGCAACGACATCACCGCCTATGTGGGCAGGATTGCGCCCGTCATCCGTCTGCCGGGCGAGGAGGAAATGCGCTCTCTGGCCGAGGGTGCGCTGCGCGTGCTGCGCGGCGAGCAGGAGGCCGGCATCTATTGATTCGTTTTCAATTGGTAATCGGAAATATAAGAGGAAAAAAGACAAGAAAGGTGGAAACAAGCTATGAAACATCTGATGTCCGGTAACGAGGCAACAGCCCGCGGCGTGTATGAAGCCGGTATCAAGGTCTGTTCCGCGTATCCCGGAACCCCCAGCACAGAGATTCTGGAGAATCTGCCCCAGTACGGCAAGGATGTCTACTGCGAGTGGGCTCCCAACGAGAAGGTGGCCACCGAGGTCGCCTACGGCGCGTCCGTGGCGGGCTCCCGCTCCTTCTGCACCATGAAGATGGTGGGTCTGAATGTGGCGGCCGACCCGCTGTTCACCGCAGGCTACATGGGCGTGAACGGCGCGTATGTCGTCGTCACCGCCGATGACCCCTCCTGCCACTCCTCCCAGAACGAGCAGGACAACCGCCACTACGCCCGCGCCGCCAAGATCGCCATGGTGGAGCCGTCTGATGCGCAGGAGTGCAAGGACTTCGTGAAGCTGGCCTGCGAGATCTCCGAGGAATTCGACACCCCCGTGCTCTACCGCACCACCACCCGCGTCTGTCACAGCAAGGGGCTGGTGGAGTTCGGCGAGCGCACGGAGCACACCGCCCCCGCCTACGCCCGCAACACCCGCAAGTTCGTCTGCGCACCTGCCAACGCCTATCTGAACCACCCCCTCGTGGAGGAGCGTCTCGTGAAGCTGGCCGAGTACGGCTCCACCCGCGCCGTGGAGAACGGCCTGAACAAGGTCGAGCTGGGCGACGGCAAGGTCGGCGTTATCACTGCCTCCATCAGCTATCAGTACGCCAAGGAGGTCTTCCCCGAGGGGACCTCTTTCCTCAAGCTGGGTCTGACCTATCCCCTGCCCATGGCTCTCATCCGCGACTTTGCCGCGAAGGTGGAGAAGCTCTATGTTATCGAGGAGCTTGACCCCTTCATGGAGGAGCAGATCAAGGCCGAGGGCATCGAGTGCATCGGCAAGGAGCTGACCGGCAGGATGTACGAGCTGAACACCGAGCTGGTGCGCGAGCGCGTGCTGGGCATCAAGCCCGAGTACAAGACCATCAGCGATGTGCAGGTGGCCAAGCGTCCTCCCGCACTCTGTCCCGGCTGCCCGCACAGAGGCTTCTTCTACACTCTGTCCAAGAACAGGAACTATGTCGTCACCGGCGACATCGGCTGCTACACGCTGGGCTTTGCGCCTCCGCTGAACTGCATGGACACGGTGCTGTGCATGGGCGGCGGCTTCACCGCCGGCATGGGCATGGCCAAGTCCTTCGAGCGCGAGGGCGTCACCGACAAGGTGGTGTTCGGCGTGATGGGCGACTCCACCTTCTTCCACAGCGGCATGACCGGCGCGGCGGAGATCATCTACAACAACGGCCGCATGATCCCCTGCGTGCTGGATAACCGCATCACCGGCATGACCGGCCATCAGGACAACCCCGGCACAGGCTACACCCTCATGGGCGAGGAGGCTCCCATGCTGAGCGTGGAGAAAATCCTCGAGGCGTATGGTTTTGCGCCGATCTTCACCGTTGACCCGCAGGATCTGACCGCCATGAAGAAGACCGTGGACGACGCGGTGGCCGCGCTCAACGAGGGCAAGCACCCCGCCATCGTCACCCGCCGTCCCTGCCTGCTCATCAAGCGCATCAAGCAGAATCTCGGCATGTGCAAGGTTAACACCGACAAGTGCAAGAGCTGCAAGAGCTGCCTGAAGGTGGGCTGCCCCGCCATCTCCATGGAGAACGGCAAGGCGTTCATCGACCGCACCCAGTGCGTGGGCTGCACCGTCTGTGCGCAGGTCTGCCCGTTTGATGCCATCGAAAAGGAGGAGAAGTAACATGAACGATGTGAAAAGCTGCCTGTTGGTCGGCGTCGGCGGTCAGGGTGCGATCCTGATCTCCAAGATCATGTCCAACGGTTTTATGAAGGCCGGTTATGACGTGAAGCAGAGCGAGGTACACGGCATGGCGCAGCGCGGCGGCAGCGTGTCCACGCAGGTGCGCTGGGGAAAGAAGGTCTACGGCCCCGTGTTCGGCAAGGGCGAGGCGGACATCATGGTGGCACTGGAGAAGATGGAGGCCGTCCGCTATGCGGAGTTTCTGAACCCCAACGGCGTGGCGGTCATCAACGACTATGCCATCAAGTCCACCACCATCGCCTCCGGCGCGGAATCGTATCCCGAGAACTGCATCGAGGCCATGCAGAAGAACTTCAAGACCATCGCCGTCCCCGCCAGTGACATCGCTATCGAGCTGGGCAACCCCAAGTGCATGAATGTGGTGCTGTTCGGTGCCATGTGCGACTCGCTCGGCTGCCCCGACATCGACTGGGAGCAGGTCGTGGCCGAGACTGTCCCCGCCAAGGTCAAGGAGCTGAACCTGAAGGCGTTCCGCGCCGGCCGCGAGGCGGCCAAGGCCGGCAAGTAAGCCGGCTTTACAGGAGCAGGAGAAAAGAGAAAAGGCGAGAGAAGAGAGAAGAAACACGAGAGCCAAAAGGCTCTGAAAAAAAGAGACAGCGCAAGCTGTCTCTTTTTCGCTCTTTATGACACCACAACGCGGCTCGCCGCGTGCGTGTCCGCATTTGCGCAGTATGCAGCCGGTGAGCTGCCGGATTTTTCCTGAATATCTGCTTTGTTGACAAGCTTGCTCCGTTGTGCTATGGTACGGATAACGAGGTGAGACTATGCTGATTCTGATACGCGGCGCGGGGGACATTGCCACGGGCATCGCGCTGCGGCTGTACCGTGCGGGGATGCAGGTGGTGATGACGGATCTGCCCGCGCCCACCGCCATACGGCGCACGGTGTGCTTCTCTCCCGCTATTCTCCGCGGCGAGACGGAGGTGGAGGGTGTGCGGGCCGTCCGCGCCGAGAGCGCGGCACAGGCGAAAACGCTGCTGGCGCAGGGCATTGTCCCCGTGCTGCCCGACCCACAGTGCCGCTGCCGCGAGGAGCTGCACCCTGACGCGCTGGTGGATGCGATTCTGGCCAAGAAAAATCTGGGCACGGCCATCACGGACGCGCCCGTGGTGGTGGGGATAGGCCCCGGCTTCACCGCCGGAGAGGACTGCCACGCGGTGGTGGAGACCATGCGCGGCCACACGCTGGGGCGCGTTATCTATAATGGCAGCGCACTGCCCAACACCAATATCCCCGGACTGATCGGCGGCTATGCCGGTGAGAGGGTGCTCCGCGCTCCGGCGGACGGTATTTTCCGCCAGCTGCTTGACATCGGCGCGGAGGTGCAGCCGGGAGACATTGCCGGAGAGGTGGACGGCCAACCAATGCGCTGTACCATCGGCGGCGTGGTGCGGGGCATACTGCCCGACGGCACACCCGTCCATAAGGGTATGAAATCGGGGGATGTAGACCCCCGCTGCAAGCCGGAATACTGCACCACCGCCTCGGACAAGGCGTTGGCGGTGGGCGGCGGTACACTGGAGGCCATTCTCTGCTTGAGCGGCGTATTGAGATAGGAGGACGAGATGGAGGAACAGAATATCAAGCTGACAAAGCTGACGAAGTGCGCCGGATGCGGCGCGAAGGTGGGCGCGGGTGTGCTGGCGCAGCTGCTGGAGGGCATTCGGGTACACCGCGACCCCAATTTGCTGGTGGGCTTCGACAAGAGCGACGATGCCTCGGTGTACAAAATCAGCGATGAGCTGGCACTCGTGCAGACGGTGGACTTCTTCCCGCCGATCGCCGACGACCCGTATTTGTTCGGGCAGATCGCCGCCACCAATGCGCTGAGTGATGTGTACGCCATGGGCGGCGAGCCGAAGCTCTGCCTGAACATCATGGCCGTGCCGGAGAGTATGCCCCGTGAGGCCGTACACGACATTCTGCGCGGCGGGTACGACAAGGTATACGAGGCGGGCGCACTCATCACGGGCGGCCACAGCATACTGGACGATGAGCCGAAATACGGCCTTGCGGTGACGGGCTTCGTCCGCCCCGACAAAATGCTGACCAACTCCGCCGCTCGTCCCGGCGATGTGCTGGTGCTGACCAAGCCCATCGGCATAGGTGTGCTGACAAGTGCGGGGAAGGCCGACCTGCTGGAGCAGGAAACGGTAGACTTCATGAACCGCATGATGACGACGCTGAACAGGGCGGCGCGGGATATCATGGTGCGCCACAGCGTTCACGCCTGCACCGATGTGACGGGCTTCGGCCTGATGGGGCACGGCTTCGAGATGGCGCAGGGCAGCGATGTGGAGCTGCATATCGAGGTTGGCGGCATCGATCTCATCCCGGAGGCACTGGAGTTCGCCCGCATGGGCGTTCTGCCTGCGGGCATGTACCGCAACCGCAGCTTCGCCGAGCCCGCCGTCGATGTCGGCGGCACGGAGCGGGCGGTGCAGGATCTCCTGTTCGACCCGCAGACCTCCGGCGGGCTGCTTATGGCGGTGGCGGCGGAGGACGCGGACGCACTGCTTGCGGAGCTGCGCGGCGCGGTGCCCAGCGCACAGCGCATCGGCGCGGTGGCCGAATACCGCGGCGGCAAGCGTATATTCCTGCACTGACACGGCGAGAGCCGGACGGATCGACCGTCCGGCTCTCGTTTTAACCTATGCCAATTCCCGTATGGCGGCAAGTGCCGCGTCAATATCCGCCTCCGTGTTCGCCCAGCCGAGGGAAAAGCGCACCGTGCCGCGGGGGAATGTTCCCAGCACTTTGTGCGCGGCGGGCGCACAGTGCAGGCCGCAGCGGGTGAGTATGCCAAAGCGCGTTTCCAGCGCGTAGGCGGCCTCGGCGTTGTCGCGGCGGAGGAAGTCCAGGGAGAGCACCCCCACGCGCCGCGCCGTGTCCCGCGTGCCGTACAGACGCACCTGCGGCAGCTCCGCAAGGCCGTCAAGAAAGCGGGCGCACAGCGACATCTCGTGAGCGCGGAGGGCATCCACACCGCGCTCCTCGATGAATTGCAGGGCGGCCTCCCAGCCGTAGTAGCCGGGGAGGTTGGCCGTGCCGGATTCAAATCTGTCGGGCAGATACGGCGGGAGATATTCGCTGTCGGAGGCACTGCCCGTGCCACCCGCAATGAGCGGCGTGATCTTCTGAGCCAGCGCGTCCGTCAGCAGCAGCGCACCCGCACCGCCGGGGCCGAGCAGCCCCTTGTGCGCGGGGACGGCCATCGCGCTCAGGCCGAACGCCTGAAAGTCGACGGGGTAGTGCCCCGCCGTCTGCGCGGCATCGAGAGCGAAGGGTACGCCCCGCTCGGCGCACAGTCTGCCGATGGCCGCCGCATCCTGCACCGTGCCGCAGACATTGGAGCCGTGGGCGATGAGCACCAGCTTCGTGTTCTCGCGGAACAGGCCGGGCAGCGCGGACAGGTGGGCAAAGCCCTCGCCGTCGCAGGGGATGCGGCTGACCTCCACCCCCGACAGGCGCAGCAGCGGGCGCATGACGGCGTTGTGCTCCATGCCGCTGACGATACAGTGGTCGCCGGAGCGCAGCAGCCCCGAAATGAGCATATTCAGCGAGGCGGTAGCCCCCGGCGTAAGAATGACATGGGTGGGCGGCTCAGGGAACGCGAACAGCCGCGCCAGACGCTGCCGCAGCGTCAGCGTCACCAGCCCCACCTCCTGCGCGGCGGTGTAGACCGAGCGGTTTACATTCGCCCCCACGCAGTCGAGATAGAATTTCATGCGGTCGCTGACACCCTGCGGCTTGGGGAAGGATGTGGCGGCGTTATCGAGATAAATGGCGGCCATGCTTGAACCTCCTTGCGTTTCTGCCGCCATCATACCATAAAATCGGCCGTTTGTACAAAAGAAATTTTGTGAACTGCGATTTTAACGACAAAAAAGAGCCGATACACAGCACATCAAATCGGCGGGAGAAAATCTCTCGCCATATCTTTGATGAAACTATGTACCGGCTCTGGTATTCAGAAACCTTTAAGTGTCTGCTTTTTCCGCTTTGCAGGCAGACACTGCGTTGAAGCGGCGCAGCCGCAATCCTTTTCGGCGGCTGCCTTGCGTTTCATTCAGATATTCAGTTGTGGACTCTGCTAAGAGAGTAAGGTATAGTATGGCATACAGAACGCTTGTTCGTCAATGCATTTTTTGAATATTTTGAGAATATGGGAAAGTTTACTTTCCCCAATGCTTGATTGTAAAGATAATCAATGCAAGAATAAACAATCCCGTAATTGTTCCGATAATAATCGTTCCCACATTAAGCCTCCTTCTTTTTTTCAGAAATCGTAACGTTCCTGCGCGAATATAAATAATAGATCAAGCAGATCGTCAGAGTGAATACAGCG
>CAVDXW010000080.1:0-21864 GCA_963613145.1 Bacteroidaceae bacterium
TAGTAGACGGTGCGGAAGATAAGCTCCCCCTCGCGCCCCGCGTCGCAGGCGTTGACCACCTCGCTCACGTCCTCCCGGCTCATGAGGTCCCGCAGCAGCTCGAATTGCCTGGATTTGTCCGCTCTCAGGGTATAGCGCCAGCTTGCGGGGAGGATGGGCAGGTCGTCATACCGCCATTTTGCGTACTTTTCATCGTACACGTCCGCGTCGGCAAGCTCCGCCAGATGCCCATAGCACCAGCTTACAATGCAGCCGTTTCCCGAAAAATACCCATCGTGCCGCTGCCTTGCGCCCAGCACGGCGGCGATGGACTGGGCGACGGAGGGCTTTTCCGCGATCACTAATTTATGGTGTGTCATATTCATTTTACTCCTTTTCTGCATAGCAAAAAGCAGCCCCGAAGGACTGCTTTTCGCATTTGGTATTTGGTTGTGTGCTGCTGAAAATTAGAACACAGTATGATTGGTGTTGCTGCTTGAGCGGACATAGGCGACATTCCGCCCGGATTTCAGCCGGGTCAGATAGCCCTCGTCCGTCAGCTTCTTCAGGGCGGACAGAACGGAGGAACGACCGGCGCTGGGGCAGCCAGCAATCGCCTCCGCGCTGGAGAATTTTCCGACCTTGGAGGCCGCGTATGCCTTGACGACATCGTAGGCTGTACTCCTTGCGCCGCTCTCCTGCATCAGGCCGACGCGCTCCTCAAACTCCACATAACAGGAAAGAATGACTTGCAGCATATAGCGGATAAACGGCGTGTAGTCGTTTTTCTCCTCATGCCAGCCGGAGTCCGCACCCTCCAGAACATCGTAGTAAATGTCCTTTGTCCTTTCAATTTCCTTTTCTACGCTGATATACTTGCCCACCTCAAAGCCGTTCTGATACAGAAGCAGCAGCGTCAGCAGGCGGCTCATGCGTCCGTTGCCGTCGTTGAAGGGGTGGATGCAGAGGAAATCGCAGATGAACGTGGGGATCAGGAGCAGGGGGTCAAGGACTTCCAGCGCAAGGGTACGGGCGTAGCTGTCGCAGATAGCCGCCACAGCGTTCGGCGTATCATACGGTGCTACCGGTGTGAAGCGCGTGACCTGCGTCCCGTCCGGCCTTGTTTCGTTGATATAGTTCTGCACATTTTTGAAGCTGCCGCCATAGGAAAGGCCAGTACGTTTGAGCAGATCACGGTGGAGCTGCAAAATATACGCAGGGCGGATCGGAATGAAGGAATGGCTCTCGTGAATGGTATTCAGCACATCCCGGTAGCCCATGATCTCCTTTTCGTCCCGGTTGCGAGGAGCAGTCTTGTCTGACACCAACTGCCTGATGCGGGTGTTGGTGGTGACGATGCCCTCGATCTTGTTGGACGCCTCGGTGCTTTGAACACGGGCGATCTCTACCAGCCGCTCCAGCTCCACCGGCTTCTGCCGGATATACAGCTCCTGCCGCCCCTTATATTCATGGATTTTTGCCACATAGGAGAGGATTTCGGAATCCCATTTCCGCTGTGCCAGCTTTTCATAATCGAAACTGCGCATACCGCACCTCTTTCCTTGCCGATATGTCCAACGGCGCTTTTGATTAGTCCGAATTATATGCCGTTTTGGACTGATTGTCAATGGGGTTGGACGGATTGCCGCTGCTGTTAGACGACCAAACCCGACCGGACAGGCCGCGCAAGGTACTTATCCAAAATACTTTTTCCTCAGCGCGGCAAGCGCCTCCTTTGCGTCCTGAAGCTGACCGTCTGCGGCGATCTCCTGCTCTGCGTCCTCAATCGCCCTATCCGTTTTGAGGCAATCCAGCAGCTCTTTCAGTGCGGCGCGGGCGTCCTGAACCTTGCCCGCCTGCACCTCGTCCTCCGCTGCCGCCAACCGTTCGTAAACGTCCAGCATCAGCATTTTTTCCTCGTAGGCTTTCATGCTCATGATGACCATTTCGCCGTAGCCGTTTTTGGTGATAAAGATCGGCTCCTTGGATTCGCTGCACATCTGGGCGATGGCGGTGGTATCCTTCAAGTCGCGGATGGGAATAATGTGCGGCATTTGCATCAGCTCCTTTCGTGACATTATTATACCACGATTATCCCATACTATACAAGAGGTTTTGCGCAGGTCATAGAAAAGTTACAAAGACAGCTCCGGCTTTTTCCGCACCGCCTTTTCCCGCAGATCGGTGTCACGGTAGCAGGGGCGGAGGCAGACGGTGCCGTAGCGGGAACAGCCGTAGCAGAAATGCCCCTCCGGGGCGGGGGTGCGCGGCGTTTCCTCTTTTCCCGGATAGGGGCGCTGCATCATCAGCCGCTCCAGCGGGTTTTTGGTGAACATGGTCATGCATCCGCGTCCTCCGTTTCCTCCGGCTCGTCCTCATCGTCCTCATTTTCGTATTTCTCGTCCTCATCATCGCCGTAATCGTAATCATCCAAGTTCACAGGTCCCTTTGTGTCAGGCTTTTTCTTGCGGAACTTGAACCAATACAGCGCGCCGCCGCCCGCCATCAGGAGCAACAGTGCAATCACAACAAGACTGCTGCCGGACTTCTTTTCGCCGCCGTCCTTGTCGGGACTGTCGGTCGTCCCCGGCGTCGGGTCGGGCTCCGGCGTCTTTTCCGTGACCTTTTCCTTTCCCATGCACTCCGTCATATTGGTCTTGCAGACTGCGCAGGCGGTGTTGACCGCACCTGCCTCGCACTTGTCCTTGCAGGAGCAGGCTGCGGCGCTGCCGCTGTCCTCCATCAGCGCCATGAGGTCAGCCTCGTCCACAAGGTTGAGGAAATACACGTTTTCCGTGTCTCCGGAGCGGTCAATGACGATGTAGAAGTAGTTGCCGTTTTTGCTCTGGACGGTGATGAACTGCTTGTTTTCTGCCGTTTCCTCCACGCTGGCATAGGGCGCGGACTGCAAAATGTCGTCGATGAGGGTCAGATTCCCGTCCGGGGTCAGCGCCTCGCTGCCCTGCTGCTCCGGCAGTTTGACGCTTTCCGTGGAGATGGTGATGCTGTCAATGGAGGACGGAGGCGTTTCGCTTCCGTCCTCACTTTGTTCGTAATAGCCGCCGTCTGCGTAGGCGGTGGCGGAAAGGGCGGTCATGCAGCAGAATACCGCCAGCAGACCGGCAAAAAGCCGGGTATTAAACTTCCTCATACTGTTTTTCCTCCGTTTCGTTCCGTTCAGCCTCCGGCGCGGGGAACTGCCCCTGCCGCATGGACTGAAGAAGCCGGGCGAGCTGTTCCGGCGTAAAGCCGCTTTCCCGCACCATACCGATGATGTCGGTGTTCTCCAGTTCCATGATCTGGCTGTCGATTTCTCTGTTGCGGGTCTGGAGCGCGGCGATTTTGCCGTTGTTCTTCTCGCGCTCCGCCCGCAGCCTGCTGATTTTCGGGTTCATATTCGGCTCCTTTCTGAGAGATCAGGGCGCAGGTACGCGCCCGTATGCAAGGAAATGGGATTGCCAGTAGCTTGAAGCAAGGCTTGCGTACTGGATGGGGTCGCCGCAGTGGAGCATCATGTTGTTTCCCACATAGATGCCCACATGGGACGCGCCGGTGGTGTCATAGGTGCCTTGGAAGAACACCAGATCGCCGGGGCGCAGGTTGGCGGCGGACACCCGTGTACAGCGCTGGCGCAGTCCCTCCGCGCCCAGCCTGCCGAAGCTCCAGCCCACGCCGCAGTTGTTGTAGACATAGCTGACAAAGCCGGAGCAGTCGAATGAAGTAGCGGGAGAGCTGCCGCCCCAGACGTAGGGGTAGCCGAGGTACTTCTCCGCCTCCTTGATGATGGCGGCGAACTGCGCGTCCTCCAGCGCTTCCGGGGGCATCTCGTACTTTTCATAGTCGGCGGTGTAGTATTTCCCGATGTACTCCGAGCCGCCGAACAGGTCCGGGCGGTTGCCCAGAGTAGCCATATACATGGCGTAAAGGGAGAGCTGATCCTGCGACATGATATAGACCGGCACATGGGAGAGGTTGAAGTTTTCCAGCTTTACGGTACAGATATAATAGGTGTACGGCACCTGCACGTCGTACTCGTAGCTTTGCAGATTGCCGTCCGCGTCGGTGTAGTAGCCGGTACGGGTTTCCGTGCGGTATCTCGTTTCCGTGGTGACGGTTTCCGTTAGGATGTACTGCTTTTCAAACAGCATATCCAAGATGCCGCCGACCTCGGAGATCGTCCACTCCCTGCCCATAAGGGCGGTGACGGCGGAGATCAGCACATAGGGGTCATGCTCGATGTCGTCCAGCTCGAAGTGGTACTCGTCGTAGTCGTGGGTGCTTTCGTAGGTATCGAGATACTGCTGCAATTCCGCTTCCATGGCACAATACTGCGCCTCTGCCGCCAGCATATCCGCGTCCTCGCTGGGATAGGTGGACACGTTCACACCGGTTGCCCCGCCCTGAATCAGCAGGGAGCAGGAGGACACGGTGCAGAGGATGAGGACAATCATTGCCGCGATGCCGCCCACGATAAGGAAGCCCTTTTTGTGACGGGCGATGAATTCACTGGTTTTCTTTGTGCCTTCTGCGGCTTTCCGCGCCGCCTTTGCCGTTGCTTCGGAGGCTTTGACCGTATTCCCGGCGCTTTTTCCGGCTTTGGCGGCGGCGTACTCCCGCTTGATGGCCTGCTTCTGCTGCCAGCGGGAGTAGGGATTGCTGGAAAACTGCGGGTCATGGTACTGCGCCGTCCTGTCCAGCGCACGGAGGTTGGTGCGGTCTGCCTTGACCTCGGCGTGGTCCGCACGGCGGTAGGGCTTCTCCTTATGGGAGCGGTGGGCGTGCTGTGCAAGACGCACGGCGCGCTCCGCCGCCTGCTCCACGCCGTGGGCGCTCTCCACGCCCACATTGTCCTGCTCATGCTCCCGAATCTCACGGTGTACGGCGGATAGTGCCGCCGCACCGGGCGCGTCCCGCAGAGCGTGGGTGAGCTTGGAGGGCGGTCGCTTCTTATCCACCTCCTCAAAGGAAAGGCGCGTTGTGACCGTGCCGGTTTTCGGGTCAACGACGCGCTGCTTTTTCTTCACGGTTTTCTTGGGTATCTTCGCCTCGGCCTTTTCCAGCTTCTTCATGCGCTTGTCCGCTTTTCGGATGGCCTTTTTCAGTTCCGGCGCTGCCAGCTCCTCGTCGGTAAACAGCAGCCGGGGCGAGCGTTTGCTCATGGGGTTTCACCTCCGTTCGGGGCATACGGTACGCCGAGAAAGTCCAGCACCTTACCGCAGCCCAATTTATGGATACAGAAATCGTATTGCTTCGGATGTGTCAGCGCCATGCGTTGAAAGCGGTTCGGCTTCTTTTCCAGATGAACGCCGAACATACAGAACATACAGCCGGTGCGCTTCGCGCCGGTGGTGGTCAGCCTGCCGTTTTCCTCCACGATCTCGCCGTAGACGGAGGCATACGGGATGCCGGTCATTTTGAGATAGGCCAGCACATCCTGCTCGGTCCAGAAGGACATGGGCTGAGAGGTGGGGTCCCGCTTGTGATAGGCGTTGCAGCCAATTTTGAGATAGACGCTCTGGCGGCGTGCGCTCTCACAGGCCATGGTCGCAATGATCTGCCGGTTGCCGGTTTCCCGGCTGTATCGGCGCAGAGGACGCTCTTTCATCACGGCGCAGCAGGCGTCGGAAACGGGAAACGGCGCATCCAGCAGGACGCGCCATTTCTGATACCGTTCATTGAATTTTGAGGGCGTACCGTCCCGGTTCAGACCGTTCAGATGGCAGAGCGCCCATGTGCCGCCCTTTCGGGCGTAGCGGATGCGCCGCGCCACATCCTTGGATATGACGGGATAGCCGTATTCCGATATGACCTTGGAAAAGGGCATCTCAGGGCGCAGCCACGTCACATTGGGTACGGTTTTCACGAATTCCCGTATCTCCGGGTATTCCAGCCCTGTGTCTACGAATACGGCAGGGATGTCCGGGAACGCCCGCCTCGCAAGGTCCAGCAGAACGGTGCTGTCCTTGCCGCCCGAAAAGGAAACGGCGACCTTGCCGCCGTAGTGGTGATACCATTCCAAGATTTTTGCCTGTGTCACGCGGATTTTGCGTTCCAGCGGCCATGCCTGCATGACGCGGAGATCCTGCCGGGTATAGGTGTTCATACCGCGACACCTCTGATCCGTTTCTCTGCCAGCGTACAGTATTCTGGATTCAGCTCAATGCCGATGTAGTGCCGTCCGAGCTGCTTTGCCACTGCCGCCGTAGTGCCGGAGCCGAGGAATGGATCCAGCACCACGCCTCCGGGCGGGCAGCCTGCCAGCAGGCAGGTTTCCGCCAGCTTGGGCGGGTAGGCGGCAAAATGCCCGCCTCGGTACGGCACGGTGTTGATCTGCCAGACGTCGCGCTTGTTGCGAAGCTGCGGAATATCTGCATCCGTATAGGTTCCGGCATTTCTTGGCAGATTGATTTTCTGGATATTCTGTTGTCCGGGAATGCCGCTTCCGTGCTTGGTAGCCGTGCTTCGTGCGCCTTTCATACGCCGTACTGTCGTTTCCGCAACCGGCTCCGCGATGGCGGCAGCATCGTAATAGTAGCGGCGGGACTTGGACAGCAGGAAAATATGCTCATAGCAGCGGCTTGGCCTGTCCTTGGTGCTTTCCGGCATGGGGTTCGCTTTCATCCAGATGATGTCCGAGCGCAGATACCAGCCGTCTGCCCGCAGCGCGAACGCCAGCATCCACGGGATGCCGATCATGTCCTTTGCCTTGCAGCCCTCCACCTTGCCGTTGAGGGCGACCGCCTGACCGGTCCTGCCGTTGGGGTACTTGGGGTCGAGGCTGTCTCTCTGATTGCCCTTTCCGGCATAGGTGTCCGCGATATTGAGCCAGAGTGTGCCGTCCGGCGTGAGAACGCGCCTGACCTCCCGGAAAATGGAAGTCAGGCGCTCCACATACAGCGCCGGGGTTTCCTCCCGCCCGATCTGCCCGTCCACGCCGTAATCCCGCAGTGCGTAGTACGGCGGCGAGGTTACGCAGCAGTTCACGGAATTGTCCGGCAGGGTTTTCAGCACGGTCAGGGCGTCGCCGCAGTAAATGCGGTCAGCCTGCATAATAGCGAAGTTCCTCCTTGACCACGGAAAGCAGTCTGCGGTTGACGGCGTTCAGACCGGATGCAAGCTCCCCCAAGCTGCCACATACGGATAGCAGCTCGTTGAGATAGGCGGAAACGCTTTCAACGTTGAAATCTGCATCGTACTCGAATACGTCAGATTCCTCATCGTCTGTATCGTCGTCATCGTTATCCACATCCATGTCCTCGTCTGCGTCCTTTTTTGCCGCATATTCGCACTCGATGCGCTCGGCATACTCGCAGCAGCGTTCGCCGGGGCAGCAGGAATTATCCGCAGGAACGTAACCGGCGTATTCCGGCTCGATCAGGTCGTTTTCGATGAGATCGGACAGGTCTGCAAGGTCGCGGGACTTGAGGTAGTTGAGCGCCTTACCCCAAGAGCTGAACAGCTCGCCGCAGCGCTCGTCAAAGTCGCGGACGCCTTTATACGCAAGGCGCAGGTAGCTATCCGCGTCGGCTCTGTCTTTGATGTAGCACATGAGCACATTCGCCATCCAGAACAGCTCCAGCTTTTCCTCGATGTGGCGCAGGTAGTCCTCGCCGTGGATCAGGTACAGATTTTCTTTTTCCATTGTGATGCTCTCCTTTACATTATTTATAGTAGAATCAGGTCAGGCGATTTCACCCAGCATGGTGAGAAACAGCGACTTGCCCTTGGGCGTGACAAGGGTATATACCCCCTGATGCCCGTTGACGGCGACATAGTCCTTCACGAAGAACAGACCGTCGCTGGCGGGCTTGGCGTAGGGCAGCAGTGTGCCGGAGGGTGCGCGGTAGAGATAGCGCTTGCGGATGAGGAACGAAGTGAACATTTTCTCCGGCACTTTTAATTCTTTTGCGGTGGCGCGGAGATTGGTGCAGCACTCCGGGTGAATGAAGGCGTCGTAGAAGTCCACCTTGGGCTTTGCCAGACGCAGCTCCTGTTGAAGCAGTTCGTTTTTCCGCTGTTCCTCCAGCATCCGCTGCGCCATGAGCAGCACCAGCTCCGGGTTTTCCAGCACCTGCTCCAGCACGGATTTTGTCATGTACGCGCCGTGCTTGCGGATGGCCGGAATGACCTCATGGGTGATCCAGCGCTTGAACGCCTTTGCCTCCGGCTTGCGGGAGCCAAGGACTAAAGTGTAAAGTCCCGGCTCGTTGACAATAGTGGCATCACCTTGACGCCCTAAGTTGAACTTAGCCCGTTCATCTTCATCAAGGCGGCTTACTGCAATCGTGGGGTTGCTCAGGTCTAAGACGCTGCACACATCGACGGCTACGAACCACGGCTCGCCGTTGAGGTTCAGCGTTCGCACCTTTCCAAAGGCTTCGTTTTCAAAAACCATCAGTTTGTTTTCCATCGTGCAATTCCTTTCTTGTTTTGTTATGCAGTCTGCTCCTGCGGCTTGGTGGTCAGCAGGTCATAGAGTTCCCCGCGGGGGAAGCGGTCTACAAAGGGAAGAATGACATTGCCGTAAAAAAGCAGCCCTTCGCCTTCACCGCTGTGGGTGACATACGAGAGCTGATGCGGGGAGATATTGAGCTGTTTTGCGAGAATCTGCCGGTCGCCGCTGGCCTGATTGAGCATGAGGATGAAATCGCTGTTCTCAAAGATGTTCTCCACCTCGCGGGAGGAGAGCAGGTCTTTGACATTCTGCGTGATGCCGGTCGGAATGCCTCCCCACTTGCGGAAGCGCTTCCAGATTTCCACGGTGTAGGCGGCGGTCTGCTCCTCGCGCAGCAAAAGGTGCATTTCGTCAATGTAGTAGCGGGTGGATTTGTGGGCTTCCCGGTTGACGGTCACTCGATTCCACACGGCGTCCTGCACGATGAGCATCCCGATCTTCTTGAGCTGCTTGCCCAGCTCCTTGATGTCGAAGTTGACGATGCGGTTTTCAATGTTGATGTTGGTACGGTGGTTGAACACGTTGAGAGAGCCGGAAACGTAGATTTCCAAAGCCGTGGCGATGTACTGCGCCTCTTTTTCCTCCTGCCGCCGCAGCTCGTTATACAAGTCCTCCAGAATCGGCATATTCTCCGGCACAGGATCGCTGAGATAATCCCGGTACACCATGCGCACACAGCGGTCGATGATGGTCTTTTCCACCGGCATGAGGCCGTCCTTTCCGCCCACGATCAGTTCGCAGAGGGAGAGGATGAAGTCGGATTTCAGGCTCAGCGGGTTTTCATCGTCGCTGTAATTGAGATTCAAGTCCATGGGGTTGATGTAGTGCGGGCTTGTGGGGGAAATTTTGATGACCTGCCCGTGCAGACGCTCCACAAGCGGTCCGTATTCGGCTTCGGGGTCACAGATGATAATGTCGTCGTCGGTAACGAGGAACACGTTGGCGATCTCCCGCTTGGCGGCAAAGCTCTTGCCGCTGCCGGGTGTGCCGAGAATCAGACCATTGGGGTTCTTGAGATGCTTGCGGTCTACCATGATGAGGTTGTTCGACAGCGCGTTCAGCCCGCAGTACAGAGCTTCCTTGCCGTCCTGAAACAGCTCCTGCGTGGTAAATGGAATGAAAATGGCGACGCTGGAGGTGGTCAAGCCCCGCTGTATTTCGATCTGGTTCAGCCCCAGCGGGAGGCTGCTCATCAGCCCCTCCTCCTGCCGGAAATCAAGGCGGGTAAGCTGGCAGTTGTACTTCTGGGCGATGGAGGCTGCCTGAAATACGTTGTTGTCAAGCTGCTGGCGGCCGCCTGCGGTGTTGACCACAATAAAGGTCAGCAGGAACATTCGCTCGTTGCGGCTTTGCAGGTCTTGCAGCAGCTTCTTCGCCTCCGTGCCGTAGGTGGCAAGGTCCGAGGGGATGATGTCCATGTCATATCCGGCGCGGACGGCCTTTTTCTGCTCCTCAATGGTCATTTTCTGCAAATCCGTGATCTTCCGCTTGATGGTCTTGATGGCCTTGACCTGATCCACGGACTGGACGTGCATACTGACGATGAGGGAGCTTTCCATGTCGAGGAAGTCCGCCAGCATCCGGTCGTTGAGTTCGGGTGCTAAAATCTGCAAGAAGCTGGCGCAGCCGATGCGCCTGCCGACGCCGAAGGAGCGTCCGGTGCGGAACTCAAAGGAGCTGGGCGCGATGAAGTCCTTGACCGAAAGGCCCGATGGTGCCAGCCAGTCCCACGAGAAGCGGAACGGCTCCTGCTCATCCATGTGCAGCATCCCGTGCAGCAGCCGCAGCCGCTCCATGCCGTTCATGGGCTCCGCCGCCACGCCGAGGCGCTTGAAGTTGTTGAGGATGTCCGTTTCAATGCGCTCCAAGCGGGGCTTTGCGGCTTTCAGACTGTCCGCCTCCACGCCGAAGGTCAGGTACTTGGTCTTGATGAGGCCGTTGTTGCCGCGGGCAAGCTGGTTCTGGAGCATCTGTGTATATTCCAGACGGATGCTGTCAAAATCGTCGCCCTGCGGCGAGATGGTGATATACCTTGCGTAATTGTCCTTGTTGGCGGACATATTCACGAAGGAAAGCTGAAAGCGCACGGAGCTGTCGAAGTAGTTGAGGAAGTCGCACCAGCCGTCAAAAATAGCGGTCTTGTCCTCGTTCTGGTTGAGCTGGTAGTTGATGTCCTGAAATTGGACGGTTTTCGTGTAGTAGCTGTCCGTCACGCGGCAGATGCCGTCGGGGAACATCCGCTGAAACGGGATGCTGTCCTGTGCGGACTTCTGTTTCTTATCCTGCCGCTTCGCTCTTGCGATGGCGGCCTCGATCTGCCTGCGTTCGGCGCGGGTGAGTTTTGTGCGGGTGGACAATGCGATACACCTCCCGGTCTAAATTGTCCTGCCGTTCCAGAACGGCGTAGAAATTATTGGTTGCGTAGGGGCGCTGCTTGGGGCGCAGGAAGCAGACCTGCACGATGTTGCGGACGATCTTTTCAAGGGGCTGTCCGTTCTTCTCATACATGGCCAGCAGAAAAAAGGGCAGCATGAGCAGGATCATGCAGATCGCCGCCGCACTGACGCCGGTATGGGCTTTGAGCAGAAAGAACAGCGGAACGCCAAGCGCCGCGCCCGCGCCGAAGCAGACGAGCTGGCGCTTCGTCAGGTTCAGCAGCACCTTGGTCTTGACCGCGTTCAGGTCTTTGGGTACGGGAACGTATGCCATAATGATGTACCTCCGTCAATGACTGTTGAAAATTGACTTTGCGAGACTGCTGGTTTTGAACAGGGTGAAGCAGAGCAGCACCGTATAGCCCATGCACAGCCAGATGGCCGTGGAAATGTTGTCGTCTATGAGCATATTCTGGACAAGCACCGCGTAGATGGCGATGCAGACGATGATGAGAAAGCCCTGAAACGCCAGCGCCAGCAGGCTTCTCAGGTAGTTTTGTCCCATGCCGCCCCATTCCTTGCCCATCATGGTGGCCATGGGGATAGGCGCGATGCTGGTGACGAGGTATATCTCGATCATTCTGCCGTAGATGATGATAAAGATGCAGATGGTCAGCGCCCACATGGTGAAGCCCACCACGAAGGATTGCAGCCACAGCCCCAAAAGCGTCCATACGTTCATCTCCAGCAGCCGCGCCTCAAGGTCCGCGATATGGTCGGCAAGGTTGATGGAGGTGTTGCCCACGATAAGGCCGGAGGCGCGGTTGACCACGCTCTGCGCCGCCTCAAATACGCCCATGACGATATTCCATGTGTTGGACACGATGAGCACGGCAGCCGCCGTCTTGAATACCCAGCGGAAGAATACCCATGTGTCGATGTCGTGGAGGTTATTTCGGTCTGCTATGAGCTGGATCAGTTCCAGCGTCATCACAAAGGCGAGAATCACGCCTGCAATGGGCAGTATCACGTTGTCCGAGAGAGAGCGGATCATGCTGTAAATGCCGGCGTTCCACGCCTGCGGGGTGCTGCCGATGTGTCCTGCCGCCTCCGCGACCTTGGCGTTGACGTTATCAAAGAGGCCGGTGAGGTTGTCCATGATGCCGCCCACCAGCAGCTCCTTGAGCCATTCGGTGAATTTTTCCCATATCAAATCCAATGGGTCAGCCCTCCTTTCCCGCCCCCGCCCGTGTCAAGCGGGCAGGGGCGAAGGGTTTTACATTGCGGCATGGACGGGATTAACCGAACAGCCCTTTGAGCAGCGGCACGAGAATCATACCGATGAGCGCCACGCCGCCGCCCGCCATGAGCTGTTTCATGCCTTGACTTTTTGCACCTGGATTATCATTTCCGTAACCTTCCAGCAGGTTGATCACGCCCCAGATGCCAAGACCGGCTCCGAGGGCAATGACGAGGGTCTGCAACACATCGACTGCGCTATTGAAGAAATCCATATTTTATGTGCCGGAATCGTTTCTTTATGGTTTTTACGATGGAAACCGCAAAGCCGGAATGAGCTGGCCGCCGTGTACGGCTGTCGATTCCGGCTTCTCCTTTCGAATTTTCGGTTGTGCTTTCCTCCGACTTTGCGTTTCGCGTGTGTCTGCTGCATTGTCGGCGTCCTCCTTTACGGAATGGGTGTCTAATCTATATATAAAAATCCGCCAAATCAGGCGGATTCTGAACCTGCGGCCGCGCCCGCGTCAAAAACCTCAAATTCCTCCTCCGGCTTCAGCTTGAGCTTTGTGGAGAGGAATTTCTCAATGTCAAAGGCGTTCTTGGGATTCGCGTCCGAAAGATACTTGTAGTTGGGGTGTTTTGTGATGTCGTATTTGTCGGATAGGAACGGCCTTACGCCGCGCAGCTGCAAGATGCACTTGCCGCCGTTCATGACGGCAAGCTCATCCTGACTCATCAGCTCCTTGCCGAGCTTCTGATAGTTCAGGCTGTGGGAAACCTCTCTGCCGCGGCTTTCGCCGGTATTGAAGGTGTCAATGGTTTCCTTGCCCAGCGCGGCGGACAGCTCCTTTAATGTGGTCGGCTCCTTACCGCCGAGGAACACGGAGCTATCGCAGTTGCCGATAATGGTGTCGCAGTTGTCCTTGTAGAGCGCCTTGAGCTGGCTCTGTGCCTGCAAAACAAGGCAGGCGGAGATCTCGCGGCTGCGGATGGTGGCCATCAGCTTCTCCAGCTTGGGAATCTGCCCGATGTTGGCGCACTCGTCGATGAGGCAGCGCACATGGACAGGCAGCCTGCCGCCGTACACATCGTCCGCCTTGTCGCACAGGAGGTTGAATAGCTGGGTGTAGACCATGCTGGCAAGGAAGTTGAAGGTGTCGTCTGTGTCGGAAATGATGATAAACAGCGCCGTTTTCCGGTCACCCAGCGTGTCCAGCTCCAGCTCGTCATAGGAGGTGATCTCCCGAAGCTCCTGAATGTCGAAGGGGGCAAGGCGCGCGCCGCAGCTAATTAAAATACTTTTTGCTGTTTTGCCCGCCGCTAAGCGATATTTGGCATATTGGCGCACGGCGAAGTGATGCGGCTCCCGTTTTGCCAGTTCCTCAAACATCAGATCGACGGGATTTTTGAACTCCTCGTCGTCCTCCCGCACCTCCATGGTGTTGATCATCTCGATGAGGGTGGCGAAGTTCTGCTCCTCAACCGGCGCTTCGTAGTAGATATACCCGATGAGCGCCGTGTAGAGCAGCGTCTCCGCCTTGCGCCAGAAGTCGTCGCCGGATTTCCCATCCCCCTGCGTGTTGGCTATGAGGGTCGTGACCAGCTTCAGAATGTCCTTTTCGCTGTGGAGATACGCGAAGGGGTTGTAGTGGTGGGACTTTTTGAAGTTGATCGTGTTCAGTATCTTGATCTTATACTGATTCCGCTGGAGTAATTTTCCACATTCGACCACAATACTGCCTTTGGGATCGGTGACAACATACGAGCTATGAAGCTGCATGAGGTTGGGCTTGATGAAAAACCTTGTTTTGCCGCTGCCGGAGCCGCCTACTACCAGTACGTTTTTGTTTCGCGCCGTTTTCGGGTCCTTGGGTCGGCTGTTCATGGTCAGCCGCTCCGTCTGGGTGAGAATGACGTTGTTGGCAAAGGTGGGGTCTACATAGGGCTTGATGTCCTCTGCGTTGCCCCATCTTGCGCTGCCATACTCGATATTCTTCCGAAACTTCCGCGCGTTCTTCCCCTTGACGTAGACGGCAAGCCGGATGAGCAGGGCGGCGACAACGCCCACGCACAGGTCGATGGGGTGGAAGCTGGGGAGCACGGACTGAAACGCGGCGGCGAAGCCCTCCATGATGTGCAGCGCCTTTTGAGAGAGGTCCGCGCCGGGAGCCAGACGTGCCGCCTGCCCCAGCTTGGTGGCAAAGAACGCGATAAAGACATAGGGGATATTGGGAAGCAGGAGCCTCTTTACGTTGATCTGCTTCATAGCTCCAGCCCCTTGTCCTTGTTCCGGGCTTTGTCCGGCGTAAGGGACAGCACCTTCGTCTTGAGCGCACGGAGCTGCTCCAGCACCGAGGGTTTGTCCTGTGAGGCCCGCTTGACCTCTTTTGCAGTGTATTCCCGGAACGCCGCCGTCAGTGCGTCTGCGTCCCGCCCCTTGAAAAAGACGAGGTATTTCGGCGGGGACACGCTGCGGTCCTTCTTCACGGCGAAATCCACGCCGTACTTCCGTGCCACGCGCTCAAAAGATTTGATATTGCTGTCGGTGATCTCGATGTTGGATACGCCCTGATTCTGCCCGATGAGCTGCTTCACCGTCTGCTTGCCGGTGGGCTTCTCCGGCGCGGCGCGCGCCTTTGCCAGCTTTTTCTCCTTGCGGCTGGCAAGGTATTTGAGAATGGCGGCTTTCAGCATCCGCCCGGTGAGCTTGGTTGCGCTGATGACCAGCGTGACCGCTCTGTTTTCCACTTCTTCCTGCATGGGTCATCCCTCCTTTCCCGCATAGTGGGGTGAATTGTTACGCGCCCACCCATTCCAGCACGAAAATCACGGTCAGCACCTGCTCGGAGATGGGACGGGAGGCGGCAGATACCACCGCGTCATAGTGCAGCGGCAGCGCCTCGCCGCCGGGAATGCGCCAGCCGCCGCCGAGGGGCAGGGCTTCCTCCGCGCCGGTCGTCCTGCTCTGTGCGCCGTTGACAGAAAAGCCGATTTTACGGCTGTCCACCTTTTCTGTTGCCATATTGGTGGAAAACGGCACCAGCGTCCAGCCGTTCTCTGTGCGCAGGGTGACGGAGCTGACGCTGACCGCGCCGGTGGAGCGGTTGATGATGCGGACGTTGGACGCGGCATAGACCGTGCCGTTTTTTGATACGGTCAACGTCATACCGGCAGGGACGATGACTGAAAATCGGGTCAGCAGATAACCGCAGTCATCACAATATCCGTCGCTGTCCCCGTCAAGATGCGCCTGCACCGCAAAGCCCTTATACCCACAATCGCAGGAAACGGCACGGCGATGCTCCGTGTCGGAAACGCTCTGCCACGCGCCGTACTGAAACGCATGGGCTTCCTCCGCCGTAACAACGCGCCCGCACTCACAGGTGCGGGTTCTTGTATGCTCTGTATCGCTGAACAGCGTCAGCGTGTCCAAAAAGACATGGTAGGTATAAAGGTTTCTTTCGTATCCGCACAGACAGGATTCATGGCGGGTGTGGCGCTCTGCGTCAAAATCCCGCCACGCTTCCTCGGACGTGCATTGATGCTCGGCGTACTCATACCGGCTGTACCCGCAGGCGCAGGAGAGCAGCCGCTTGTGGCGGGTGGAATAGTTCGCGCCCTCGTCGGTCTGCCATGCACCGGCCGTCAGGGAATGGGCGGCGTATTCATACTCGCTGTATCCGCAGGCGGAGCAGGTCTTAGCCCTGCGGTGCTGCGCCGCGGAATCGCTCTGCCAGCTTCCGTAGGTGAAAGTATGGGCGGAATAGGACGAGGAGAGCGTCGCATTGCAGACGGAGCAGGATTGCACGGTTCGGTGCTGGGCTGCGCTGTACTGCGCGTACTGCGTTGAAACCGAATGGGAGGCGTAGCGATAGGTTCCCTCGCCGCAGGCGGAGCAGGCGTAGCTGCGCCGGTGCTGGCTGCTGCTGTAATACTCCCACGCGCCGTAAACGTAGGTGCCGTGGCTGGTGCCGTAGTCCACCAGTGCGCCGCAGGAACGGCAGTATTCATACCAGTCGCAGCCGCTCCATGAGGTACGGGTCGAGCTGTGGTAGCAGACGTTTCCGCCTCCACCGCCGCCTCCGCCGCTGCCGTTGGAGTAGCCGCATTTGGAGCAGACACCGCTTCGGAAGCTGTGGGCTTCGCCGTTGACGCCGCCCGCCTGATCGTATCCGCAGTTGGAACACCAGTGCCGGACGCAATGCTCGCTGTTTGTCCACTGCTCATACTCCACCGTGTAGCTGCACGTTCGTTTGCAGTTGGAGCAGTACCCCGTCGCCAGCAGGGTGATGCCGTAAACGTCCTCAAAGTAGGCGGCGCGGCGATCCTCTGTCCAGTCGTATGCCGCGAGAGTACCCAGAACGCTGTCATATTCCGGGATGAACAGTACCAGCAGCGGCGTCAGAGAGCCGGTGGAAAACGCGCCGGGGACAATGGTAAAAGCTCCGCTGTAATAGAGCTGAATCTGCCGCAGTGAGGGGCAGTCCGCAAAGGCCGCCGCCCCGATGACCGGTGTGGTGTAGGGAATCTCCGCCATGGTCAGGGCGGTGCAGCCGGTAAACCAGTAGGCAAGGCTGGGGATGCAGAGCGCGTCCATATCCTCAAACCACACCTGTGTGATCTGCTCCCGTACCGCCGCCCAAGGCTGGTCGTCCGGGCTTACAAATGTAGGACAGCTCCCGTTGCCGGAGAGCATGAGCCAGCCATATTCGTTGAGTTCCCAATAGATGCCGCTGCCCGGAATCACGCCGGAGGTATCGGAGAGCTGTCCGGCTTCCGGTTCAGGCTGTTCCAACAGAGGTGTTGCCACCGGCACAGCTATTTCTTCCGGTTCTGGCAGGGATTCTTCTGTGTGTTCCGTGTGTGAAAATACTTCTTCGTGCGTGTGTCCGCAGTCCTCGCCGCACAGCTCCGTTTGTGCCGCAATCGTTTCCTCCGGCAGCCCTGCCGCCAGCGCCGTGGTACCGAGCAGCGACAGCGCCGCCAGAAGCGCCAGCAGCAGAGCCAGCGGCTTTTTTGCTTTCATAAGCGTCATGCTGCCCCCTCCTTAATCCACGATGGAGATGGTAAATACCACGTTCGCCGCCTGTACGTCCTTGCTGTTGGGCGCGTCGCCGGACACCTTTGCGAAATAGGTGAGCTTCTGGCTTCCGCCCGCCGCGATCACGGGAAAGGCGGAGGACGTGAGCTGCACCCTGCCCGCGCCGGTTGTGACGCAGCCGTTAATCTTCAGGGCGATGGTCTTGCTGCCGGAGAAGCTGTCGTAGCTCCCGACCTTGTACGCTCCGTCCGTGACGGAAAGTCCCGTCACCTGCACGGAGCCGGTTTTGGCGTTGTTGGTGATCCTCGCGTTGTCTGCCGTGACCACCGTGCCGTTGATGACGTACACGGGCAGGGCGGCGGGGACGGTGACGTTGACCGCCCGGTACTCGTTGGAAACGGTCAGCGTCACCGGTACGGTGGCGGTGGTCGTGCCTGCCGCCAGCGCGCCGGTGGAAAGGGAAAACACCAGCGCAAGGGCGAGGAAAAACGCCGGGATGGTTTTTCGTTTCATAAAGCCTGCCTTTCTGCGGCAGGGGCAGCCCCCGCAAAGGGAGCCGCCCGCCGCTGTTTTGTGGTTTGTTCGCTTGGCTGTTGGTTTTTTCTCTTACGCCGCGGTATCCCACTCCACGATGAACACCACGTTTGCCACGGTCGCGCCGGTCACGGCGGAGGACAGCGGGGTGACGATGGCGGCGTAGTCGATCTTCGCGGCGTTGCCGGTGCTGTCACCCACGCCGGTCATGTAGCAGCCTGCGATGGGCGCGTCGATGAGTGTCTGGGTGTTGGCGTTGGAGGCGTCGGTGGCCTTCTGCTGCCCGCCGCCGATGGAGATGGCAAAGCCCAGCTTGTTGCTGTCCACCTTTTCTCCGGCGAGGATGGACTTATTGCCGAAGGCCGTGAGCTTCCAACCGGAGGCTGCGGTGATGGAAACGGACTTCACGCGCACCGCGCCGTAGGAGTGGTTGACAATCTGGCAGTTGTTGGCGGTGGTCACGTCGCCGTCCTGCGACATGGCCATCGGGAGCGCGGTGGGAACGGTGACGCGCATGGCGGTGGCGGAGGGGTCGCCGCCCTCGGTGCCGTCCGAGGTGGAGCTGAGGTTGACGGGAGTGGAGCCGGAGCCGCCGGAGCTGTCGATCTCCGCCGCGAACGCGGAAACGGACAGGCTGAGGCAGAGGCAGAGCGCCAGGACGAGTGCGATGAGCTTGGAGGTATGCTTTTTCATAGGTTTTTCTCCTTTCGCCTTTCGGCTTGTAAAATATATTGACCGCCTTGCGGCATGGTCACGAAATGAAAAACCGTCACTCCAGAACGGTGACGGTGATGACAGCGCCCGCGCAGCCGAGGTATTCGCCGCTGTCGGGGTCTACGTTGTAGAAAAGGGCGGTGCATTCGTATGTTCCGGCGTCAAGGTCGGCGGACAGCTTCGCCGTTTCCAGTTTGCTGCCTACGGGGATCGCGCCGGACTTGTAGATCACCTCGCCGGTGTCGTTACGGTGGATCTCCACCACCTGCGGGTAGTTGTTGACGCTCTCGTTGACGATCATCAGGTTTCCGGCAGAGCTGCCGTTTTGGAAGGTGGGCGTGGTGTTCATGGAGATGTTGATCATGCCCTGCTCCACCTTTTCGTTGAGCGCGTCCACGATCTTGTCCGTGTCCGCCTCGTTCCAGCCGCCCTCCACCGCGCCGGGGTCGTAGACGATGCCGCCGGGGGCGAGATCGGGCGTCTTGCCGTCCGTGCAGCTTCGCAGCAGGAACACCGCCGCCGCGATGATGAGCAGCACCAGCAGCGCAATGAGTGCGCCCCGGTTGCTGCCGCCGTTTCTCTGCTTATGGGGATAATTGGATTTTGCCATGTGCCTTTTCCTCCTGTTTTTTACCGCATGAGCGGATAGAATGGTTCCGCGCCCCGCAGGGGGCGCGCGGATATGGGGAACGCCGTCCTCCATGGGACGCGGCGGCTACCGGCCGCGCAGCCCGTCGCCGTACATATCGTGGTTGACGAGGGCGGAATAGTAGCTGCCAATGGTGCTGGGTGCGTTGAACAGCGACGCCAGCAGGTATTTCTTGATGTTGCGGACGTAGGTGGTATTCTGCTTCAGGCAGTCAAAGACGTACTCGATGTGGGAGGACGTGATGCGCAGCAACTTCTCCTTCACCATCTCAGCCGGATATTCGTCGCCTGCCACAACGATGGTTTGTCTGCGGGAGCAGAGGGTTTCCGTAATGAGGTCTACTACCTCGTCAAGCTGCTCTCTGTCCTGTCGTGGGTCCTGCACGAGAGTGTCATACTCAATGTTTTCTCTGACGATCTCTCGCGCTTCCTCGTATCCCATCCCGTCATATCCCGCGCCCTGCAAGGGGGCTGGGGGATAGATTGGATCAGGATTTGATGTGTCCGTAATAGATTCATCAGGAATTTCTTTTTCTTTATTTCTTCTATCTTTATTTAATTGCGCGGGCTTTTCCGTATATGGCTCGTCCGTATCCGGGGTATCCAGATACGGGTTTTCCGTATCTGGGCAGGCCGTATCCGGCAGAGGTGTATGCGGCGATTCATAGATGGTGTACTCGGTGTCGGTGATTCTGCCTTTACTGTCACGAATCTGGCGTCGGACAAGGTAGCCTCTGGCCTCCAGCTCCTTCAGCGCCGCGCCGATGGCGTCCACGCCCTCCTTGCAGATGGCGGCAAGCCCGCGGGTGGTGTAGTCCCACTCATCTGTCAAAGAGAGCATTTTGGACAGCAGACCGATGGATTTCAGCGTCAGGCGAGTGTCCCGCAGGTGGTAATTGGACATGACCGTGTAATTGTGGTTCTTCTCCACACGAAATACTGCCACGGTGTTCACCTCCCCTCAGAGGGAAAAAGCAGCCCCGCAGACGGAGCGTTTCCCCCTGCTTCGCGGCGGATGAGGCGGCGGAGGGTATATTCCCGCTGTCCGCGTCTTGCGGTAATTTTCAGGGCGTCCAGCCCAAAACGGGCGATGAGCAGGGCGTTGATGAGCAGCCGGAACGCCTCGCCCGGGATGATCTGCGGCTCCGCAAGGTCGCCCTGCGTGACCTCCGCCGTGTGGCAGTAAAGGCTCTTTGCCGCCATAAGCAGCGTGTAGTCATGGGATGAGATGCCGCGCCTGCGGGCGTAGCGGAAGTCGATGCCGCCGCGGAAGAAGCAGTTGAAGGTCCTGTCCGCAAGCTCTTTGCTGGAGGTCAGCAGATACAGCGCGGCGAAGAACTCCGGCGTGTCGCGCTCTTTGCGGCAGCCCAGCAGCAGCCGCAGGGTCTCCATGCGCTTCCTGTGGGCGTCGTCCTGCCACATGGTGCCGGGAAAGCTCTCCGCCAGCCGCATGATTCTTGCGGTCAGGCGCGGACGGTACGGAAACAGCTCCGCGACGGCCTCCGCATAGCCCACCGTACCGGCTTCCATACGCTCGGCAAGGCAGGGGCAGGACAGGGCGGTGCAGCCCAGCTTTTTGACATATTCCGTGCAGAGGACGCAGGAAACGTCCTCCGGCTTATACTTGAACGTGTTGATATACATGGCTTTGCTCCTCTCTGGATATGACAAAACCGGGCAAAAAAAATCTCTCTGCCCGGTCGGTGTCGTGGTTGTCTGCGATTGTATTCGGTTATCTGGACTGGTCGCGCTGGCGCTTGCGCAGCCATGCGTCCAGCAGCTTCAGGATGGTTTCCTCCATCCGCTGGGGCGTATAGGAGCGCGGGAAGTATTTGCGGAGCTTGTCCGCCGAGAGGACGACGTTATAGCCCTCCGGTTTTTTCTGCTCCATCATGATGTCCAGCATGGTGTCGTCGTTGAGCTTGCCGTCGCGGGAGAGCTTTTTCATGCGCTGTGCCTGCGAAAGCGAGGGCGTAGCCTGCTCGCTGTCGATGGCGGTGAGCAGCATCTGCTGTTCCTCCGGCTTGAGGTAGGAGATTTCCACGGCGGGGGTCATGCCGATCTTCTTCTCGTCCACCATCTGCTGAAGCTCCGGTGATAGCTCGGTCAGGCGGATGTAGCGTTGCACCTGTCTACCGCTTTCACCGGCTTCCTGTCCGACAATATCTGCACTTTCTAAATTCCCGACAACTTGTCGGGAATTATTTTTGCCGTCTATTTCGGCAGTTTTAGCCGGTCTGCCAGCCTTGCGGCGGATAGCCTCCAGCTTCATTTTGTACGCCTGCGCCCGTTCGGAGGGAAGGATGTTCTCGCGCTGGATGTTGCTGTCCACCATGAGGATGGTGGCGGTGTCGTCGTCCATCTGCCGCACGATGCAGGGCATGGCGGAAAGCCCCGCCAGCTCGCTGCCGTGCCTGCGCCGGTGTCCAGCGATGATCTCATAGCCGCCGTCCTCGCGGGGACGGACGATAGCCGGGACGAGAACGCCGTACTGCCGGATGCTCTCCGTCGTTTCCTGCATGGCCTCGTCGTCCCGCACCTTGAACGGGTGATTTGGGAAGTCGTGCAGCTCCGACAGCGGGAGCAGCGTGATTTTATCCTCTTGCGCAGCCGCAGCGGTCTTTGCCCCGCGCTTCGCTTTGCTTTTCGGTTCTTCCATGTTCGTGTTCCTCCTCATTGAAAGCGGCAGGAACGAAAAAAGGGAGAATGACCGCTGTTACCGCCATTCTCCCATGAAAACAACTATGCGATTGTGATTTCAGCCCCTTGACTGTCTGAAAGAGAGGTATCTGATCGAGAGCCATCTCGCCGCAAACCCGCATGAATACTGCATTTTTGCTGTTTGCGCTTCACCTTCCCGAACGACGTATGTTCAACGA
>CAVDXW010000081.1:0-17261 GCA_963613145.1 Bacteroidaceae bacterium
GGCATACCGGAAAAAGAGCGAGAAGTACGGCCTGACGGTTTACCTGTGCCACGGCAGCTGCCACATCTTCGGAGAGAAGGCGGCGCACCGCTGCCGGGAGACCATGGACGCGCTGCACGAATACGGTCAGAGACTGGCCATGGAGCAGCAGGGCTGGACGAAGGAGGACTTCATGCGGGAGTTCGGCAGGAACTACCTGAGCGAGGAAGACCTGCAGCCCAAGGAAGCGGAAGCGCACGGCGGCTTTCAGCTGCTGGATGAAGCACTGTGCGTGAACTGGTGAAGGAGGAGCACATGGAGAGATACGCAATCGTCATCAGACCGAAGGAGGAAATGGTGCTGCTGCACTGCTACCCCGGCGACGGCTTAGACCTGAAGACGCTGCAGGAGATCGTGGAGGGGCACATCGAGACCGTGCCCACGGTGCTGGCGCAGAACTGGAGCCACGAACAGGGCGTGGGGCTGACGCTCATCATCAACGAGGAGGGCAAGCTGCTGGGGCTGCCGGTCAACGAGCTGGCCACAGATATGGCGTACCTCTTCAACGACGTGATCGTGGGCAACGCCATCCTAATGGGCACCACGGAGGAGGATTTCATCGGGCTGACGGAGGAAGCGGCGGAGAACATCGTGAAAAAGTGGGGGCAGACGGATGCTGAATGATCGAAACGAGCTTTATTATACCGCCTGCTGGCGTGAGCTTCAGAGTTTTCTGGCGGAGGTTGTCCGAGATGACACGGGTGAATATCCGCAGGCGGCTGATTTCTTGAAGCTGATGAAATCCGTCGAGAGGAAGGTTGAAAGCAATGCTGAATGACACGGCCATCATGGGGCGGCTGACCGCTGACCCGGAGCTGCGGCGGACGGGCACCGGCACGGCGGTGTGCAGCTTCACCCTTGCGGTGGAGCGGGACGGCAAGCCGGGCGAGGACGGCAGACGCGCCACGGACTTCATCGACTGCGTGGCATGGCGGGGCACGGCGGAGTTCCTATGCAAGTTCTTCGGCAAGGGGCGGATGGTGGTGGCCACAGGACGCCTGCAGACCCGCACATGGAAGGACAAGCACGACCAGACCCGCAAGGAGACGGAGCTGAACGCCACCAACCTGTACTTCGGCGACACGAAGAAGCTGGAGCAGGTGGCGGACATCTATCAGCAGGGCGGGAACGCCTACGACGAGATCACGGAGGACGACGGCGAGCTGCCGTTTTAGACGGAGGAGAACACATGGAAACGAGATACCGCACAGTACATAGGCGAAAGCGCCGGGCGCTGAAGAGCGTGTGGAGCGCGCTGGCGGGGCTGAGCTTCCTGCTGATGCTGGGCATCGCGGGCGGCGTGGAGCAGGACAGCATCGCGCTGGGCGCGGGCGCGTGGATGATGGCCGCGTCCATGGGCGCAGGGACGCTGTTCGCGTGGCTGGCGGGGTGGTTCCTGTGAGGCGGGCGCTGGCGGCCATCGGCGGGCTGCTGATGCTGGCGGCGGTGACGGCCAACCTGCTGCGGATGAACAGGCTGGCGGAGACCGACGAGGTGAAAACGGCTGCGGCGCTGGCGCATGTGACGCAGACCATCGAGATCGCTGAGCCGGTCGCCGAGGAAGCCAACGAGCCGGAGCGGGACATGAGCGCGTGGGAGACGGCAGCGGAGTACATCGCCAAGACCATCTACGGCGAGGCGCTGGTGTGCTCCGCCACGGAGCGGGCGGCGGTGGCATGGTGCATCCTGAACCGGGCGGACGACGCGCGGGACACGACACCGGCGGGCGTGATCGCGGTGGTGACAAAGCCGCACCAGTTCCACGGCTACGCAGAGGACAATCCGGTGCTGCCGGAGCTGAAGGCGCTGGCGCTGGACGTGATCGGGCGGTGGCTGGACGAGAAGGACGGAGAGACCGGCACCGGCAGAGTGCTGCCGGTGGAGTACCTGTTCTTCACCGGCGACGGCGTGCACAACCACTTCCGCACGGAATGGGAAGGCGGGCAAACGTGGGACTGGAGCCTCGATAGCCCGTATGAGGAATGAGCAGATGGAACAGCTGAGCCTCTTCCCTGCTGCACTGCGCACAGGCGCATACATAGAGGAACACGGACGGAGGCTTGCATGGGACGAGCTTCAGGCGGGCATGACCGTCATATATGACTGCTCCACGGAAAGCCACGAGTGGCTGATGGTCGCAACCGTGGACAAGATCATCCAGACACCGGACGATCTCAGAGTAATTCTGGACGGCGGGAAAAAGCAAAGGCCGCTCATCAACCGCTGCCACATCGAAAGCGGAAGAGCGAAGCTGTACCGGGAGGCGGGCGCATGAGAGAACGGGAAGCGCGTGAGATGCCGGGGCTGCGGTATGAGACCTGCCGGGGCTGCGGCCTGAGATGGAACATCGCCAAGGGACAGGCGATACCGAAGGACGGATACCTCTGCCCCAAGTGCCAGTGGGGCGGACGATATACAAAACAGACTGACAGGAGGACAGGAACATGAGCGACATCAAGGTAACACAGGCAGAGATCGACCTGCTGCTGAACAGCGCGGACGTGCAGGTGCGCACGGAGTTCGGCAAGTGCACGGTGGTGACGGCGCGGCTGCGCAACGGCTTCATCCTGACGGAGAGCAGCGCGTGCGTAGACCCGGCCAACTACGACGCGGAGCTGGGCAAGAAGCTGTGCCTGCAGCACATCGAGAACCGGCTGTGGGAGCTGGAGGGCTACGCCCTGCAGAAGCGGACGGACGAGGAGCGCACCATGGAATGCGCGGCGGCGGATACCGAGACGCAGGACTTCGGCTGGGCGCTGAACAGACTGCGCTGCGGCTGGCCGGTGCGCCGCAGAGGCTGGAACGGCAAGGGCATCTTTATCAAGCTGCAGGTGCCGGACGAGCACAGCAAGATGACCAGCCCCTACATCTACATCGACACCACGGGGCTTCGCAGCGACAACCCGGACGCGCCGCGCAGCTGCGTGCCGTGGCTGGCCAGCCAGACGGACATGCTGGCGGAGGACTGGGAGATCGCGGAGGTGCGGCATGGATAACCTGAGCGCACAGCAGAAGCTGATGGGAAACATGCAGGCGACCTCTGCGGAGCTGCTGAGCGGCATCATGGCGGAGCGCGGACGCGGCTTTGCCAGCGACCGGGAGGCATGGGCGCAGCTGAAGGAAAACATCGAGAATGTGGAGAGCCGGATGAAGGCCATCAAGGACGTGCACAAGGACATGTGGAGCGCGGTGAAAGACCACAACGGCGACGCATTCTGCGCACTGGCGGGCGAGTTTCAGCGCAGCGCCATCCTGCTGGCCATGGAATGGACGAACGCCAGCGTGCTGGCAAACATCGCGGTTTTGCACGGGGAGGACGAATGATGACCAGAAGTGAGGTTCTGCACGCGGCGGAGGTCTGCGTGTGCGGGCAAAGAGAAGAAGACTACGGCACGCCGGAGGACAGCTTCCGCGTGATCGGCGAGCTGTGGGAGACCTACATCAAGGAAAAGTGCGTCGGACACCCGGCAGCGGAGGTCTGCATCGTGCCGGAGGATGTGGCGGCGCTGCTGGGGCTGCTGAAGATCGCCCGCATTGCCACCGGCCACGGCAAGAGCGACAACTGGGTAGACCTTGCGGGCTATGCGGCCTGCGGCGGAGAGCTGCAGAGCAGACCGGCGAGGTGCGGGAAATGAAGCGGCTGACTGTGGACACCGATCTTTCCTTCTGCGACATCGCGCAGTGCAGCTTTATCCCCGGCGGGAGCCTCTGCGAGGACGGGCGCTGCGACCAGCGGAAATGCTACGAGAGGCTGCGGGAGTACGAGCGCAGCGGCTTGGAGCCGGAGACCGTTCAAAAGGCGCGGTCGCTGCTGGACGGACTGAAGGACGCGCGGGAAACCGTGGAACTGATGGATGCCTGCGGCAAGCGGGTGTGCAGCAGCGAGGAGCACTGGGACTGCCCATACGGAAACGAGGGCATGACAGACTGCGCGGTGCTGCTGGAGGCGGCCTATGAGGACACCATCGAAAAGCTGCTGGAACTGAAGGAAGCAATGGAGGGATAAGCCATGGCGAAGCAGAGCGGATACCTGCAGAAGCTGGCGGCGCAGCAGGCCATCCGGGACGAGATGACCCGGCGCTTCACGCTGCAGCAGTGCAAGGACATGATGCTCATTACCATGCACGAGGACTTCGGCTGGGGCGAGGAGCGGCTGAAGAAGCTGAGCGACTGCTACGACCAGACCTTTATGGACTATGCAGAGCTTTGCCTTGCGGACGCGAAGACCGACAAGCAGATATGGTTCACGCAGGGCAAGGTGGACGAGCGCCTGAAGAAGGCGTGCGGAAAATACTTTGTGCCGTGGGATGAACGGTACAGATAATCAAGGAGGATGCCCCATGAATATCAGAAAAACCATCACAAGCGAGATCGAGTGGAACACCATTAAGAAAGCGCAGGCCGACGGGAAGCTGCAGGAGCTGTTTCAGCTGGGAGACGAGCTGGATATCACGCTGAAGACCGGCGAGGAACTGACGGTGCAGGTGGCGGACGCCAAGGAACACATGAGGTTCGTGCTGAAGGACTGCATGAAGGATGAGCACAGCATGAACAAAAAGATGACCAACGAGGGCGGCTGGCGGGACAGCGGAATGCGGCCGTGGCTGAACGAGACCGTTTTCCACATGCTGCCGGACGAATTGCAGGAGATCATCGTCCCACGCCGCATTGTGCAGATCATGGACGGCGAGACGCTGGAGAGCGGGGACAGGCTGTGGCTGCCGTCGTTCGCGGAGATGTTCGGCGAGGAGAAAGCAAAGGACTGGGCACCGGCGGACACAAATGAGACGCAGATGGAACTCTTCACCACGGAGCGCAGCCGGGTGAAGGAGGTGCCAGAGAACGGAACATGGTGGTACTGGCTTCGTTCTCCGCGTGGCAGCAACTCCACGTATTTCTGCGATGTCTACAGCAACGGCAGCGCCAACTGCTCCAACGCCAGCAACGGCAATGGCGTGGCCTTCGGCTTCTGCCTTTAATCCAGAATCCAGAATATCCGTGCGCCGTGTGCGCACGGGAAGGAGCGGAACATGAAACCAAGCTGCATACACTGCGCCCACGCCTTCCGGGAGGAATGGAACCGCGACACCGAGGCCGTGCGCTGCGGCTACCGGGCGCAGCCGGAGGAACGCGCACCGGCGCGGGCGGACGGCGTCCCCCTGATGGCACCGCAGAGCGCCTACGGGCGGGTGACGCAGCTCTTCCCGAAGGGCAAGGAAGCGTGCATCGAGGGAACCGCACCACCGGCGTGGTGCTACGGACATTTTACCGACAGGTTATCCACATAGCCGAAACAGGACGCGCTGCGTCCTGTCAGTCCGGTGCAAAAGGAAAGGCACCGGACAGGCAGGACGTAAACATGTCCTGTCTGCCGGGGACGGTCTCCCGGCACTGACGATGGCAGACCTCGTCGGCGCAAGCTGCGAATCGTTCGCTTCCCCGCAAGCGGGAAAGCTCATTCTCTACGCTGCGCCTCCTCTCCCCCACGAGAATCGCTTCGCTGGATTCTCGCGGGGGACCCCAGACACTATATACAATTCGCGCGCGCACGCGCGAATTAAGGCTTGTAACCAATCTTAACTTAGCAACCGGAAAGGAGCTGCGGGCGTGTACACAGGGAGAACCTTCAACCGGGAGAGCGTATATGTCTGCGGCGATTACATGGACGGAGACATATACCCGGTATTCCAAGCGCCGGGGAAGAGGAGAGCACGGTGCAAGCCCACGAGCGAAATACAGCAGAAGCTGAACCAGAAGAACGCGGAAAAGAAGCTGACCCGACTGGTGCACGCGAACTTTACGGAGGACGACATCGCCGTGCACCTGACCTACCGCCCCGGCGAGGAGCCGAAGACGGAGGAGGAAGCACAGCGCATCCTGAGCAATTATATCCGCAGACTGAAGCGCCGGTACGCCAAGCTGGGACTGGAGCTGAAGTACATCAGCTGCACGGAGTACGGCAAGACGAACGGCAGAGTGCATCACCACCTCATCCTCAGCGGCGGCTTAGACCGGGACACCATCGAGAAGCTGTGGGGGCTGGGCTATGCCAACAGCAAGAGACTGCAGTTCGGTGATTCCGGCGTGACCGGGCTTGCGCACTACATCGCCAAGGACAAACACTTCTTCAAGCGCTGGAACCAGAGCCGGAACCTGACCATCCCGCAGTGCGCACAGTTTGACGGACATCTGAACATGGACGACATCGCGGAGATCGAGGAAGCCATTGAGTGCGGCACGCAGTGGCAGTGGTTTGAAGAGCGGTATCCGGACTTCCAGCTGGTGGAGGCCAGCTGCTACAAGAACAACATCAACCGGGGGACATACATCCACTTCGAGATGCGCAGACGCGCGTGGAGCAGTCCCCCACCGACCCGTGCGCGAAAAAAGAAGCGTACACCATCGGGGGTGACCTGATGCTGGACAATACATAACCGGGAGGAACTGAATATGACACTGAACGAGTGGGCAAAGGACATCCACCAGAATGCCGTGGCACATGGCTGGTGGGACGAACCGCGCAGCTTCGGGGACATTGTGGCGCTGTGCCACAGCGAACTGTCCGAAGCGCTGGAGGAATACCGCAACGGCAAGCCCATGATCTACGGCTGCTGCGGCCACTGCGACAAGGAGACGCAATGCGAGGCGGAGGGCAAGCCGGAGCACAGCTGCAAGCCGGAGGGCATTGCCACGGAGATGGTGGACTGCATCATCCGCATCCTCGACTGGTGCGGCAAGGAAGGCGTGGATGTGGATGCCGTGATGAAACAGAAGCACGAGTACAACCGCACGCGCCCCTACCGGCACGGAGGGAAAGCGCTGTGAAGATCGGAGACAGAGTACAGCGGGTGCCGGAGACCTTCGGCGAGACGGAGGAGATCAGAGACCGCCACAGAAAGAAAACATCACGAAAACGCGCCTACGACGGAACGGTGGTATATATCCGCCCGCTGGGGCGGTTCCATGTGGTGGCGTTTGCAACAAAGGGCGGCATCATCCGGGAGAGCTTCGCGGGGGTATGAGAACTTGGGAGGTGGAGCAGATGTTTCGATACAAGCGCGGCGTGAAGGCCGACTACAACCGGCAGGGGTATATCTACTTCACCTCCCGCCGCTACCGGGAGCTGGACGCGGACGCGCAGCGGAAGATACTCAACCTGTGTCTGGAGCACGGCGGGGAGTATTATCAGGCACTGTTCGAGTTCGTGACCACGGATGCCAGCGCCACGGCACTGGCCATGCGGCACCACATGGACAAGACCACGCTGTACCGGAAGGTGCGGAAGTATTACGAGAACTTCCCCACGCAGCTGTGAAAAACGCACTCGGAACGCACGCAGGACAGCCCTGCGTGCGTTTTTCATTTTCCGCGAAAGTTGCAACTCAGCGACACACTTTTTGTCGTACCATGATAGCGTGAGCCGGAGCATACAGCGGTATGAGAACGGCGGGTAAGAGCACGGCGGAACAATTCGAGGGGCGGGCGAGAGTCGTGCGGCAAACTGAATTTTTCCCCACGGCAAGCGTGCGCGACGCGCCTGCGCACGCGCGGGAACCTTATAAGCGCCGGAAGAAGGAGGTGGCGCAGATGGCGGCGGGAAGGCCGAAAAAGTACACAAAAAAATCACTGCGTGAAGCAATCGAGGGGTATTTCCGCAGCATTTCCCGGACGGTAGCGGTGAGAGACGACGCGGGCACGATCATCCGCAACGACGACGGCGAGGACATCCGGGTGGTGCAGTTCGTGGTGCCGCCCAGCGTCACGGGGCTGTGCCTGCATCTCGGCATTGACCGGAGCACATGGCAGAACTACGCGGACGCGGACAAGCACCCGGAGCTGACAGGCATCTGCCAAGGGGCGCGGACGCGCATCGAGGCGTATCTGGAGCAGGAGCTATTGACGCGGGAGAAGGGCGTGCAGGGCATCATCTTCAACCTGCAGAACAACTACGGCTGGAAGCAGAAGCAGGAGGTAGAGCTGGGCAAAGACACCCGCGAGAGCATGAAGCACGCCGCCACCTACCACGAGAAGCTGGCGCTGCTGCGGGCGGACGACGGAGAGAACGATGAAGACGAAGTGGACGGCCTCTGAGCTGAAGGCCATGAGCCGCGAGGAGATCGACAAGCTCTACGACATCGTGACATGGTACGAGGGGCTGCGGGAGACCAGCAACGAGACCTTCCTGCCCCTGTTCGCCGACCGGCACCGGTATCTGGTGCTGAAGGGCGGCGGCGGCAGCGGCAAGTCCATCTTCGCCGGGCGGAAGATACTGGAGCGGGCGGTGAACGAGCCGGGACACCGGTTCCTTGTGTGCCGCAAGGTGGCAAGGACGCTCAGAGAGAGCTGCTTCAAGCAGCTGCTGGGGCAGCTGGCGGAGTTCTATCCGGACAGCGGCTACAAGGCCAACAAGTCCGACCTGACCATCTCGTTCCGCAACGGCAGCGAGATCATCTTCGCGGGGCTGGACGACGTGGAGAAGCTGAAGAGCATCTACAACATCACGGGCATCTGGATTGAAGAGGCCAGCGAGCTTTTGGAGGGCGACTTCAATCAGCTGGACATCCGACTGCGCGGGAGAACGAAGGAATACCAGCAGATCATCCTGAGCTTCAACCCCATCAGCATCCAGCACTGGCTGAAGAAGCGCTTCTTCGACCGGCGGGACAGGCGGGCGCGGGTACACGAGAGCACCTACAAGGACAACCGCTTTCTGGACGCGGCGGCCATCCGGACGCTGGAGAGCTTTCAGGAGACGGACGAGTATTATTATCAGGTCTACTGCCTCGGCATGTGGGGCGTGACCGGCAAGACGGTATTCGACGGCAAGGCTGTCGGCAGACGCTTGCAGGAGCTGACCGAACCGGTGCGCACCGGGCTTTTCACCTATGCGGACGACGGGCTGCGGCTGACGGACATCCGCTGGGAGGACGAAAAGGACGGCTGCATCCGCATCTACCGGGAGCCGGAGAAGGGCGTGCCCTATGTCATCGGCGGAGACACCGCCGGAGAAGGCAGCGACAGCTTTGTGGCGCAGGTGCTGGACAACCGCACCGGCGAGCAGATCGCGGTGCTGCGGGGCAAGTTCGACGAGGACGTATTCGCGCGGCAGGTCTATTGCCTTGGGCTGCACTACAACACGGCGCTCATCGGCATTGAGACGAACTTCTCCACCTACCCGGTGATGGAGCTGGAGCGGCTGCGGTATCCGAAGCAGTACATCCGGGAGAGCATCGACGACTACACCCACAAGGTCAGGCAGAGCTTCGGCTTTCTCACCAACACGAAGACGAGGCCGGTTATCCTTGCGGAGCTGATAAAAGCGGTGCGGGAGGACATCACCATCGTGAACGACGAGACCACGCTGCAGGAGATGCTGACCTTCGTCCGCAACCCGGAGACGCTGAAGCCGGAGGCGGAGGCGGGAGCGCACGACGACTGCGTGCTGAGCCTTGCCATCGCCCACTACATCCGACCGCAGCAGAGCTACCTGCAGCAGAAGGAAGAGCTGACGCGGAAGTGGACAAGCTCCATGTGGGAGGACTACGAAAACGCATCCCCGGCGGAACGGGAGATGCTGCGCAAAAAATGGGGTACCCCGCAAAAATGATTTTTTGCGGGGAGAGGAGACGCAGCAAAGTGAGCGAGACCTGCCGTATACGGCGGGGCGAGGGATACGGCGCTTGCGGCGACGAGGGGGAGCACCTCAGCGATAACAGGAGGACGCTATGAAGAAACAGGACAAGAGCAAGCTGCGGCTGTGGCAGGACAGGCTGAAGACCAACGAGGCGGCCTACGACGGCGAGACCAGCCGCATGGACGAGCGGGAAGCATTATACGCCGGGACGAACGAGATGCGCCCCATCGTGCAGGGGGAGCGGAAGACTAAGACCGTGCATGTGCGCAACATCTGCGCGGAGATCATCGAGGCACAGACGGACAGCAACATCCCCCAGCCGAAGGTGACGGCGAGGCGCAAGCAGGACGAGATGAAGGCAAAGCTCATCGAGGACATGCTGCGCAACGAGCTGGACAGGATGCCGTTTGAACAGCTCAACGACATCATGGAGCGGACGGTGCCCATTCAGGGCGGCGCTGCGTTTCTGGTGGAGTGGGACAACACGCAGAGAACCCACTTCACCATCGGGGAGCTGGCGGTATCCACACTGCACCCCAAGCAGATCATCCCGCAGGACGGCGTATACACCGGCATCGAGGACATGGACTACATCATCCTGAAAATCCCGCAGACGAAGGAATACATCCGCAGGCGCTACGACGTGGACGTATCGGACGAGAGCGAGGAAGAGCCGGACATCAAGGGCACCGGCGGGGACACCACGGCGGACGACCTTGTGACGCAGTACATCGCCTACTACCGCAACGACAAGGGCGGCATCGGTCTGTACAGCTGGGTGAACGACACGCAGCTGGAAGACCTTGAAGACTATCAGGCGCGGCGGCTGCGCAGGTGCGTGAAGTGCGGCGCGGTGGAGCCGCTGCTGACGGAGCCGGAGGCGGACGCGCCGGACATCCTGCTGCCAAACGGCATAAGCGCGGCGGCGGAGGTGGACTTCGACGCGGCGGCGGATGCGCTTGCGAAGGAGACGAGGCCGCTGCCATTACGGGGCGGGCGGAAGAAGTGCCCGTACTGCGGCGGGAACAAGTGGGAGGAGACGGAGGAAGGATACGAGGAGATTCCCATGGCCGTCACCAGAAGCGACGGCAGCACAATCGGCGGCATGGTGCGCCGGGAAACGGTATCCGACACGGACGTGGACGAGCTGGGGCTGCCGGTGGTGGAGATCATCGAGGAGCCGACGCGGGTGCCCTTCTACAAGCCGGACATCTTCCCGGTCATCCTGCAGAAGAACGTGAGCGTGTATGGCCGCTTTCTGGGCGACAGCGACATCGACAAGATCGCCGACCAGCAGAACACCACCAACCGCATCGAGAGCAAGATCATCGACAAGCTGCTGAAATCCGGCAGCTACATCACGCTGCCGGACGAGGCGAGCATCCGGGTGGACACGGAGGACATGAAGGTCATCCGACCGGGCAACGCCGCCACCAAGGCGCTCATCGACGTGTACGACCTGCAGGGCAACGTGACGCAAGACCTGACCTATCTTGCACAGGTCTACGAAGAGGCGCGGCAGATCATCGGCATCACGGACAGCTTCCAAGGGCGGACGGACAGCACCGCCACCAGCGGCAAGGCCAAGGAGTTCGCGGCGGCGCAGAGCGCCGGACGGCTGGAGAGCAAGCGCGTGATGAAGGACGCAGCCTACGCGGCGCTGTTCGAGGCAATGTTCAAGTTCAAGCTGGCGTACACGGACGAGCCGAGGCCGGTGGTATCCAACGACATCCACGGCAACGCGCAGTACGAGACCTTCAACCGCTACGATTTCCTCGAACAGGACGCGGCGGGAGAGTGGTGCTGGAACGACCAGTTCCTGTTTTCCTGCGACACCTCTGCCCCGCTGGCATCCAACCGCGAGGCCATGTGGCAGGAGACCCGCATGAACCTGCAGACAGGAGCCTTCGGAGACCCGGCGCAGCTTCAGACGCTGATCCTGTTCTGGACGAAGATGGAGCTGCTGCACTATCCGGGAGCCGGAGAGACGCGGGCATACCTCGAAGAGGAGCTGCGCAAGCAGCAGCTGCAGCAGCAGATGGCCATGCAGATGCAGCAGATGCAGGCGCAGCAGCAGAGACAGCAGGGACTGGACAGACAGACCGCGCAGGCGGTCATCCAGAGAGCGCAGCAGGACGCTGCGCGTGATTCCGGGCAGACCATGGGAGCGAATGTTCCCGTCTGACATAGATTTTTCCCTATCATTCGGGTATCGCCCGACCTCCTGAAGCGGGAAGCGGCGCGGGATTGGGGCACCCGCGCCGCCGACCGTGACACAAAGGAGCATCAACGAAAGAAAGGAGGACGCAGAGATGGCAGATAAGAGACCGACCTACGCCGGCAGCATCAAGAACACCGGCGCACAGGTGGTGAAGGCACCCTTCGGCGGCGACAACCAGAAGGGCAAGAGCACTGTGAAGACCGGCAACGACCTGAGAGGCAACAAGAGCGGCAAGTGACCCACTGACAAAGCAAGCCCCACATTACCCGCGCATTCGCAGGAAAAGCGTAAAAATCCAGAGAGGAGCACAACACATGGAGATCGACTACGGCGCACTGTTTGGTATTGACGAAGGCGGAAAAGAGCAGGAGATCGCCGAACCTGCCACGGACGAGACCACGCAGGCGCAAGGCGCAGAAGAGCAGGAAGCCGCCGACCCTGCCGAAGAAGAGACACAGGACACAAGCGCCGAAGATACGCAGGAGACTGCGGAAGACGGCGAAGAGCATAGTGAGACGGGCAAGCAGACCCCTGAGAAGTACCCGCAAGGGGCAGGCCGCATCCGTAATGCGGCAGAGCCGCAAACGGCTGCGCACAACGCACAGTTCGCAGCGGCACGGCGCAAGGCGGAAGCGGAGCGGGATGCCGCCGTGGAGAAAGCTCGCACGGACGCACAGGAAGAAGCGCGGCGTACCATCGACGAGGCGTTCAAAAACAGCGGGCTGGTGAACCCGTACACGAAGAAGCCCATCACATCGAAGGCGGAGTACGACGAGTACCGGCAGCGCTTCGATGCAGAGCGCAAAGCCCGCGTGCTGAAGAAGAGCGGGATGAGCGACGAGGAGTTCGACGCATTCGTGAACGACCTGCCGGAAGTGAAGCAGGCCAAGGAGGCGCAGCAGGCGGCGGAGCGGGCGCAGCAGGAGGCCAACGAGGCGCAGGCGCGGGTGAAGGTGGACGAGCAGCTGAAGGAGATCGGCAGGCTGAACCCCAACATCCGGGAGCTGAAAGACCTTGCGGCCATGGAGACCTATCCGAAGTTCTACGAGCTGGTGAAGAAGGGCAACACACTGGTGGATGCCTACCGGCTGGCGAACTTCGAGGCGCTGACCAGCAGCGCGGCGGCAGCCACCAGACAGGCGGCCATCAACAACCTGCAGGGCAAGCAGCACATGGGACAGACCAAGGAACGGGGCGCGGGCGCGATGAGCGTACCGGCGGAAGTGAAGGAGATGTACCGTGCGCTGAATCCGGGTGCCACGGATGCGGAGATACAGGCACACTACAACCGCAGCCGCGTCGGAAGAAAGTGACTACCTTCCGTTTCCGGCGCAGCCGAAAACTACATATCCGTCGCTTCCTTCCTCCTTTTCGGAGACCACCCGCTGCGCTGGGCTGGCCTCCGATAGAGGACGAGAGGACGGAGAACGAACTGAAAGGAGAAAAGCACAATGGCTTTCAAAATCTATTCCACTGATGACAACCGCGTGCCGGGTATCGAATACCTGCCCGCGAGCGCCATCACCCCGAAGGTGGGCATGGCGCTGACGCAGAGCGGCGGGCAGCTGGCACTGGCCGGCGGCACCACCGCGCCGACCTATCTCTCCATGTGCGAGAAGGACAGCGAGTGCACGGCGGGAGACATCATCCCCGTCATCCGCGTGAACCGCGACATGATCTTCGAGACCACCTTCGCGGCGGCTGCCACCAGCATCAAGCTGGGCGACAAGGTAACGCTGCACACGGACGGAGAGCAGGTGACGGCCACGACCACCAACGGCGTGGCGGAGGTCGTCTACATGGACGGCACCGCCAGCGGCAGCATGTGCCGCGTGCGCTTCTAAGAACGACGAAAGGAGTACAGTGAACAATGGCTAATATCACCTTTACCGAAGGCAGCGGCCTTCAGGACAGCATTTTCGGCAAGTCTCAGGAGCCGATCAAGATGTTCCTTGAAAAGAGGGGCGAGGCGTTTGAGCAGACCAGCATGCTGCCGGAGCTGTTCAACATGGGCAGCAGCAACCACTGGGGCGAGAAGTTCAGCACCATGACCGCCATGGACGGCTTCCAGCCGGTGGGCGAGAACGGCGACTACCCCGTGGACGGCATGCAGGAGGGCTTCGCCAAGTTCCTCGAACACATGACGTGGAAGAACAGCTTCTCCCTGTCCCGCGAGATCGTGGAGGACGCGAAGCTGATGGACCTGAAGAAGCAGCCCGCAGGCTTCATCACCAGCTACTACCGCACCCGCGAGAAGTTCGGCGCTGCCCTCATCGGCGCGGCCATCCAGAAGAAGACGGAGACCACCTTCTCCGGCAAGACCTTCGACGTGAAGACCGCCGACGGCAAGTGCCTGTTCGCCACCAACCACCCCAGCAAGCTGGGCAAGAGCAATCAGTCCAACCAGTTCTCCGATGCCTTCAGCAACGACGCACTGATGGCCATGGAGGCGAAGATGCAGGACTTCCGCGGCGACAACGACGAGGTGCTGGACGTAGCGCCCACCACCATCCTCATCCCCAACGACTACAAGCTGAAGAAGGACGTGTTTGCGGCCATCGGCGCGGACAAAGACCCCGCCACGGCCAACAACGGCTTCAACTACAACTTCGGCCGCTGGAACGTGGTGGTGTGGCCGTACCTGAACCAGTTCATCGCCTCCGGCACCTCCCCGTGGATTCTGCTGGACAAGAAGTACAACGACGAGTACGGCAGCGCCATGTGGCTTGACCGCGTGCAGCTGGAGGTCAGAAGCGAGCTGGCCGGAAACGATGCCAACGTCTGGAAGGGCTACGCCCGCTTCATCGCCGGTTTCAACGACTGGCGGGGCTACGCCGTGGGCGGTATCACCGGCGGCACGCAGCTCATCAGCGCGTAAACAGAACACAGACCGGACGGGGCGGCGGCGCGTGCCGCTGCCCCGTTTATCATACCGAAGGAAGGAGGACGGAAATGGCGACACTGAAGAGCGTCATCGACTATGTAGACGAGATCAAGCCCAACGCCTTCTCCAACGCGAACAAGACGCAGTGGCTGAACGAGTGCGAGGGGCTGGTGCAGACCGAGGTCTTGCTGTGGGCGAGCGAGGAGATCATCACCTACCAGTACGACATGGACAAGGACAAGGAGCTGCTGGCACAGCCGCCCCATGACAAAATCTACTGGGCGTACCTGACGGCCATGATCGACTTTGCCAACGGGGAGTACAACAAGTACCAGAACACCATGCAGATGTTCAACAGCTTCTTCGGGGAGTTCATGCGCTGGTTTGCCCTCAATTACCGTCCGGCAGATACCCACGAGGAGGTATATGTATGAGCGGGTACGGGAACACGAAGATCGGAACGGAGTGGCGGGGGTACTACATCACCGCCTACGGCATCGCCGTGAAGCACGGCTTTCAGGGCACGGAGGAGGAATGGCTTGCCAGCCTGAAGGGCGACGGCGGCGAGCCGGTGGTCATCCGCTACGACGTGGACGCGCAGCAGCTGCAATGGAAATACGAGAGCGACACGGAGTGGCAGGCGCTGATGAGCCTTGCCGACCTGCAGGGCGACGTGGTGAGCCAGACACTGACGGCGGCGCAGACTGCCAAGGAAGCGGCGCAGGCGGCGCAGGCGGCGGCGGAAACGGCGGCACAGACCACCGGCACGGACGCAGCCAGCGCACAGAGCAGCGCAGCCACCGCCACGGAAAAGGCAACGGCGGCGGCAGCCTCCGCCAAGACCGCTGCGGACGCAGCCAGCGAGGCGCAGACGGCGGAGACAAACGCCAAGGGCTACGCCTCCACCAGCGGCACCAACGCCACGGCGGCAGCACAGAGCGCCACGGACGCGCGAGGAGCCAAGGCAGAGGCACAGACGGCAGCCAGCACGGCAGAGACCGCCAAGACCGCAGCGCAGACCGCTGAGACCAACGCCAAGGCCAGCGAAACGGCGGCGGCAGGCAGCCAGACGGCGGCAGCCACCTCTGCCGGTAAGGCACAGACAGCACAGAGCGCGGCGGAGGACGCACAGGCGGCAGCCGAAGCCGCCCAGAGCGCAGCGGAAACAGCGGCCAGCACAGCAGCCTCCGCCAAAACGGCGGCGCAGAGCGCACAGAGCGCGGCGGAGACCGCTAAGACGGCAGCGGAGGGGTATGCCTCCGACGCGGCGGAGAGCGCCACACAGGCCGCGCAGAGCGCGGCACAGGTGGAAGCCAACAGCAAGACCGCCGAGAGCTGGGCGGTGGGCGGCACGGGCACCAGAACCGGAGAGGACACCAACAACGCCAAGTACTGGTGCGAGAGCGCACAGGCCATCGCAGGCGGCGGCGTGGTGAGCTTCAACGGGCGGGGCGGCATCGTGAAATCGCAGGCGGGCGACTACACGGCGGAGATGGTGGGAGCAGATGTCTCCGGTGCGGCGGCGGAGGTGCAGGGAAACCTCGACGACCACGAGGGCGACACCACGAAGCACGTCACGGCGGCGGAGCGCACGGCATGGAACGGCAAGCAGAACGCCCTGACCTTTGACACCACGCCCACGTCGGGCAGCACGAACGTCGTGACCAGCGGCGGCGTGAAGACGGAGCTGGACAAGAAGGCCAACGCCACGAGCCTCGGCGCACACACGGGGAACACAGACAATCCCCATCAGGTGACGGCGGCGCAGGCGGGGGCAGACCCGACGGGCACGGCGGAGAGCAAGGTATCGGCGCACAACAGCTCCGAGAGCGCCCACAGCGACATCCGAACAGCCCTTGCAGGGAAAGAGACGGCAGGCGCTGCGGCGGCGGTACAGACCAATCTGGACAGCCACACCGGCAACACCACCGTGCACGTCACAGCGACTGAGAGAACGACATGGAACGCCAAGAGCGGGAAGGCGGTCTCCTTCACGGTGACGCTTTCCGCCAGCGGATGGAGCGGCAACGCCCAGAGCGTGAGCAATGACAAGTTTCTTGCAAGCGGGTACGCCTACACGGTGTGCCCGGCGGGAGACAGCTTTACAGACTACGCGGAGGCGGTCATCTACGCAGACAACGTGACCACGGCGGGCAAGATGACCTTCCACTGCAGCGAGACACCCACGGAGAATCTGACCGTGAACATTCTGAGAACGGAGGCAGCGGCATGAGTTTGGTATTCAACATGGTGGGCGGCGGAGGCGGCGGCATCAAGCTGACCGATATTGCCATCACGACACCGCCCACGAAGACCACCTACACGCAGGGCGAGAGCTTTGACGCGGCGGGCATGGTGGTCACAGCGACCTATTCCAACGGGGCAACGCTCAAATGCACGGGCTACAGCGTGGAGCCGAGCGGGGCATTAGCGGACGGCGTGACAGCGGTGACGGTCTACTACACGGAGGGCGGCGTGACGAA
>CAVDXW010000082.1:0-9553 GCA_963613145.1 Bacteroidaceae bacterium
TAGCGGACGGCGTGACAGCGGTGACGGTCTACTACACGGAGGGCGGCGTGACGAAGACGGCGGAGCAGGCCATCACGGTCATCCACCGGCTGACGGGCATCACCATCACGGCGCAGCCGACGAAGACCACCTACGAGTACGGCGACAGCTTCCAGAGTTCCGGCATGACGGTGAAGGCCACCTACTCCGACGGAGCCACGGCAAGCGTAACGGGCTACAGCTGCAGCCCATCGACGCTATCCACCGTGGGGACGCAGACCATCACGGTGAGCTACACGGAGCGGAGCGTGACCAAGACCGCCACGACCAGCGTGACGGTGAACCGGAAAACGATCTCCACCGCACCCAGCCAGAGCGGGACGCTGACCTATACGGGCAGCAGCCAGTCCCCCACGTGGTCGAACTACAGCACAACGCAGCTGACCATCGGCGGCACGACATCCGGCACGAACGCGGGCAGCTACACGGCGACCTTCACACCGACGGCAAACTACCGCTGGAGCGACGGCACCACGACGGCCAAGAGCGTCACATGGAGTATCGGGAAGGCGGCGGGGAGCCTCAGCATCTCCCCTACCAGCATGACGCTGGACACCACGACGAAGAGCAAGACCATCACGGTGACGAGAGCGGGCAACGGCACGATCAGCGCCGCGAGCAGCAACACCTCTGCCGCGACGGTGAGCGTATCGGGCACGACGGTGACGGTGACGGGCGTGGCCAACGGCAGCGCGACGATCACCGTCAGCGTGGCGGCGGGAACGAACCACACCGCGCCCGCCAGCAAGACCTGCGCGGTGACGGTGAGCTTTTTGAAGGATACCTTCGCGGACAACGACTGGTCTGCCATCATCGCGGCGTGCCAGAGCGGGAGCGTACCGGATACATGGGTGGTGGGCAACAGCAAGACCATGACCATCAACGGCACGAGCTATCAGGTGGACATCATCGGCAAGAGCCACGACACCTACACTTCCGGCGGGACGGCACCGCTGACCTTCCAGCTGCACGACTGCTACGCCACGACCTACGCCATGAACAGCTCGAACACCAACGCGGGCGGCTGGACAAGCTGCGCCATGCGCTCGACACACCTGCCCGCCATCCTTGCCCTGATGCCCAGCGAGGTGCAGGCGGGTATCAAAGAGGTGAACAAGCTGACCTCGGCGGGCAGCCAGAGCAGCACGATCAACACCACGGCGGACAAGCTGTTTCTGCTGAGCGAGATCGAGATTTTCGGCAGCACCAGCTACTCCAAGAGCGGCGAGGGCACGCAGTACGCCTACTACAAGGCGGGCAACAGCAAGATCAAGAACCGAAACGGCAGCGCGTACGGCTGGTGGGAGCGTTCTCCGGCTGGCAGCAACTCCGCGCTTTTCTGCTATGTCAACAGCAACGGCAACGCCAGCTACGGCTACGCCAGCTCCGGCGGTGGCGTGGCCTTCGGCTTCTGCTTTTAATCCAGCATCTGAGACAATCCCGCAGCCTGTGTGCTGCGGGATGGAAGGGAGAAAACCATGTCGGTCTACAAATCCAAGCGGGGCGAGAGCAGCGTGCAGTTCATTGAGACGGCCAGACAGCTGGAGGCGCACAGCTTCGCGTGCTGCATGAAGGCACCGAAGCGGTACGAACGGTTCCTGACGGGGCGCATCATGGAGCTATCGAGCGAGGTACACGACCGGGTACGGGCAGCCAACAACATCTGGCCGACGAACCTGCACGAGGCACAGCTGCGGCGGGACGAGCTGACGCGGGCAAACAACGCGCTGCAGAACCTCAGCCCGAAGCTGCAGCTGCTGTACGACAGCATCTTGCAGAACCCGGAGGGCTACGGATGGATACACAAGGCGATGCAGCGGTGGGGCGAACTGATCAACGAGGAAGCCAAGCTCATTGCAGCCGTGAAGAAGAACGACCGGCAGCGGTACAAAGACCTTCCGGAATAAACAACATGGGTCAAGCTCTGTTTTTGTTGCACTTGCGCGAACAACTGGTGGGAGCGTTCTCCGAATGGCAGCAACTCCACGAATTTCTGCAATGTCAACAGCAACGGCAACGCCAACTACAACAACGCCAGCAACGGCAATGGCGTGGCCTTCGGATTCTGCAAGAGATGGGTCAGGACAGTAACCGGCAGCGGCGAAGCAGCACCCTTGCAGAAGGAGAGCTTGTTCCCGGCACAGCCAAAACAATCCTCTGATGCAGTCAGCCGGACGCTGCTTGCATGGCGGGCGAATGTGCGGACAGCCCGTTCCATGGCTGGTACTGCCACGCGGATAGAACACGCACCCAAGAACAATTCCGTACAGGGGATGCCCTAACGGGCGGGGAGAATTATGACGAGTGAAGAGAGACACGAGGCGCGGTACAGGAGAAGAAAAGCGGAGCGCCAGCGGCGAAGAGATGCCAGAAGCGAGGCGTGCGGAGACTTTGCGCAGGTGTTCAGCTACGAGCACCTGTACCGGGCGGGACGGGAATGCTGCAAGGGCGTGGGCTGGAAATGCTCCACACAGCGGTACCTCGGCAGCTTTGCCGCCAACATCGCCCGGACGCACCGGGAGCTGATGGACGGAAGCTGGAAGAGCAAGGGCTTTTACGCCTTCGACCTGATGGAACGGGGCAAGCTGCGGCACATCCGCAGCGTGCACATCGCGGAGCGGGTGGTGCAGCGCTGTTTATGCGACAACGCGCTGGTGCCCTTATTCTCGGCGGCGTTCGTCTACGACAACGCGGCGAGCCTGAAGGGCAAGGGCATCGACTTTGCTATGGACAGGCTGACCTGCCACCTGCAGCGGCACTACCGCAGGCACGGCGCGGAGGGCTGGGCGCTGGTGTTCGACTTTTCGGACTACTTCAACTCCGCGCCCCACGCGCCGATCTACGCAGAGAGCGAGCGGCGCATCCGGGACGAGCGGGTGCGGAAGCTGGCGTGCGGGCTGATGGAGGACTTCGGCGGTCGGGGCTTCGGCCTCGGCAGTCAGGTGAGCCAGATCGACGCGCTGATGCTGCCGAACCGGCTTGACCACTTCATCAAGGAGCGACTGCGCATCGAGGGCTACGGCAGATACATGGACGACGGCTACCTCATCCACGAGAGCCGGGCGTATCTGCAGGACTGCCTGACGGAAATCCGCAGGGTATGCGCGGAGCTGGGCATCCGGCTGAACGAGCGGAAGACCCGCATCGTGAAGCTGAAGGAGCTGCACTTCCTGAAGACGCGGTTTTTCCTCACGGAGACCGGAAAGGTGCGGCGGAAGATGTGCCGCAAGAGTTCACGGCGGATGCGGCGGAAGCTGAAGATCTTCCGGCGGTGGATGGCGGAAGGCAGAATGACGGAAGCGGACATCCGCACAGCCTATGAGAGCTGGCGCGGCCACATGCGGCGGGGCGACAGCTACCGTATCCTGCGGCGGATGGACAGGTTTTACAAACGACTGATGAAGGAGTGAAGGACATGTACGAGATCAGAAAGGGCGGCGAGGCGCTGTGCCTGACGGAGAAGCCCAACTACATCCGAAAGCACGAGGAGGGCTTCTACATCCTCTGCGGAGAGGAAGAGGCGCAGGGCATCGCGGCAAACGGCGCAGTGTACCGCCTGTACGGAAGAGAGGGGCTGGAGGACTTGGAGGAGGCGCAGGTCATCGAGCGGGACGCGGGCACGGTCATCCAGAACAGCACCACGGCGGCGGGCATCGCCTTCGTGACGCTGGCGGAGGGCGGCAGCATCGACGAGGCCACAGCCAGCGAGCACACGGAGCTGTTCAGCCCGTGGGCGTATCCGGTGGCCTACACCGCAGGGCAGATCAGAGCGCGGGGCGACAAGCTCTACAAATGCCTGCAGGCACACACCTCGCAGGCAGACTGGACACCGGAGGACAGCCCGTCGCTGTGGGTAAGCATCTCAGACCCGGCGGAGGAATGGCCGGAGTGGAGCCAGCCGGTGGGCAGCACGGATGCCTATGACAAGGGCGCGAAGGTGAGCCACAACGAAAAGCACTGGACGAGCGACGTGGCCGCGAACGTGTGGGAGCCGGGCGTGTACGGCTGGACGGAGGTCACGGCATGACGGAATCGATCATTGTGGCCGTGCTGAGCCTGATCGGCACCATGGCGGGGGCATACTTCGCCAACCGGAAGAGCGCCGCGCTCATCGCCTACCGCCTGCAGGAGCTGGAGAAGAAGGTCAACAAGCACAACGGCCTTGTGGAGCGGATGTACAATCTGGAGACAAAGGCGGACGTATTCGAGGAGAAGCTGAAGGTGGCCAACCACCGCATCGACGATCTGGAGAAGGGCGCATGAGCGGGAAGCATCAGAAGAAAAGCAAAGCCACGACCACCAAGCGCATCGTGTGGGTATGCCTTGCAAACGGCATCGGCTGGGTGTGGTGCAGCTACGGCCTCGCCTTCCTCGGCAGGACGGAGATCGCGGAGAGCCTGAGCCGGACGGCGGTGACGGAGATCATCGGCGTGGTGCTGCTGTACTGCGTGAAGAGCCTGTTTGAAAAGCGGGAGAGCTTCGGCGGCGTGGGCAAGCAGAAGGAACAGGTCACGGACTTATGAAAGGAGCCATTATGACAGACATCACCATCATCATCGAGGCGGTATTCGCCCTCATCGCGGCGGTCATCACCGCCATCGTCATCCCGTACATCAAGAGCCGCACGACGGCGCAGCAGCAGGCGGAGATCACGGCATGGGTGAAGATCGCCGTGAGCGCGGCGGAACAGATTTACACCGGCGGCGGACGGGGCGAGGAGAAGAAAGTCTACGTCCTGAACTGGCTGGAGGAGCACGGGGTCACACTGGACGAGACGCGCATCAACGCATTGATCGAGGCGGCGGTATACGCTCTGAAGCACGGGGAGGAAAGAAATGAGCAACAGTAAGCTGGTGAGCTACACCAAGCTCAGCCCGAACCACTCCGGCAGGAGAAAGCACGAGATCGACACCATCTCCATCCACTGCATGGCGGGGAACCTGAGCGTGGAGAGCTGCGGCAATCTGTTCGCCGACAGATCGCGGGAGGCCAGCAGCAACTACGGCATCGGCAGCGACGGCAGAATCGCGCTGTATGTGGACGAGGCCAACCGGAGCTGGTGCACGTCGAGCACCAGCAACGACAACCGCGCCGTGACCATCGAGGTGGCCAACTGCGCCAAGGGCGAGCCGTGGCCGATCACAGACGCGGCCTACAGGAGCCTCATCGACCTGCTGGTGGACATCTGCCGGAGGAACAGCATCCCGGAGCTGCGGTGGAGGGGAGATCAAAACCTCGTAGGTCAGGTGGACAAGCAGAACATGACGGTACACAGGTGGTTTGCCAACAAGAGCTGCCCGGGCAACTGGCTGTATGAGCATCACGGGCAGATCGCAAAGGAAGTAAACGAACGACTGGAGGAGGAGAACATGGTGAGATACGAACGGCTGCGGGACATCCAGTACAAGGAGTTCCACGACATCATCGAGAAGCTGATGGATGCCAACATCCTCGGCGGGGACGGCAGCGACCCCACGGGCAACGACGACATCATCGACCTGAGCCACGATATGGTGCGCACGCTTGTGCTGGAGTATCGCGGCGGAGCCTTCGACCGCAAGCTGAAGGCCATGGGCATGGAGCCTGCGATAAAGGACTGAACAAGAGGCGGAGACCGGTATATTCCGCCGGTCTCCGCCTTCTGAGCGAAAGGAGGCAGGAAGAATGCCATCGAACCTATTGAGCGCGGACACCACCTTCCCCACGCTGACGCAGGAGCAGAGCACGGACGAGAAGTTCGAGAAGATCACGAGCTACCTCTACATGCTGCTGGAACAGCTCAAATACAGCATGGGAAACCTTGACAAGGACAACTTCAACGACACGGGGCTGGAGGAGATCGCAAACCTCATCACGGAGCCGGTGTATATCCAGCTGAAGGATGACGAGGCGAATATCTCTGCCCTGACGGTGACGGCGGCGGGACTGGGGGCGCGGCTGAGCGACGCGGAGGGCAGCATCACGCAGCTGACCGCCACATCGAACAGCTTAACGAGCCGCATCACCAGCGCGGAGGGGAATATCTCCACCCTGCAGCAGACGGCAACGAGTTTAACGAGCCGCATCTCGGACGCGGAGGGCAACATCTCATCTCTGACGCAGACGGTGAACGGCATGACGCTGAGCGTGAGCAACGGTTCGTCCAGCTCCACCATCAAGCTGCTGGCAAACGGTGTGCTGTTAAGCAGCCAGTCCATCAGCTTCTCCGGCATGGTGACCTTTACCGACCTGTCCACCAGCGGCTGGACGACCATCAACGGGGACAACATCACCACGGGCACCATCGAGGCCATCGACATCTACGGCTGCACCATCGAGGGCAGCACCTTCCAGAGCGTATTGAAGGCCAACGGCAGCGTGGGCGGCGAGATCGAGTTCTGCTACCTGTCCACCAGCTATGTGGCGGGCGGCATCCGGCTGGACGATCAGGGCGCGGGCACGGAGTACGAGCGAACCTACCGCATGTTCATCTACACCAACTATGTGCGGGGCGTGGGCTTTGCCATGAAGCTGCAGAGCGCCAGCGGCATCAGCGTGGAGGCGGACGAGAACGTGTACCTGTACGCGGGGACGAGAATGACCATTCAGGGCAGCAGCGGTATCTACCTGATGGGGGACGTGTACGTCAACGGGACACCGCTGACGGTGAGCTAAGGAGGAACGATATGTATTTGATCGAATGCGCGAACGCCTATCTGGCGGCGGCACAGATGGCGCAGAAGGAAATGGACTATCAGACGGCCTTTGCCCTGATGATGGTCAAGAAGCAGTTACAGAGCCACGTGGACTTTCTGCAGAGCGAGGAATTAAAGCTGGCGGAGAAGTACGCGGAGAAGGACGAGAAGGGCAACATCAAGTGGACGGAGCGGGGCACCTTCCCCTACCGGGACGCGGACGCGGCGGCGGGGTATCAGAGAGAGCGGAAGGCGTTGGGCATGACGCAGGTGGAGAATGATTTCACAGTGCAGCACGCGCCGGTGCCGGAGAAGATCACGCCCATGCAGCTGGAGGCGCTGGAGAAGTTCATCGTGTTCGGAGGTGAGGGATAATGGCAATCGGGCTTCCGTCCATGGCCTACGGCGACGGCATCAGCAAGCGCAAGCAGGTGAAATTCGGCGGGTACAACCACACCCTTGCGGCGGAGAACGGCGACATCTGGGACATGGAGAACCTGACGAGCGACTTCTATCCCCTACTCAGCCCACGGGCAAGACGGTGGACGTGCCGGACGCTTACCAAGCCCAACGGTTTCTACGCCCACGACGGGCTGTACTGGGCAGACGGCACGGGCTTCTATGCCGACGGAGAGCTGAAGGGCATCGTCACCGACGGGCACAAGAGGTTTGCAAGCCTCGGCGCGTACATCGTGATATTGCCGGACAAGAAGTATTATAACCGCCTGACCGGCGACTTCGGCACGCTGGAGAGCACTTGGGGTGGCAGCGCGAAGATACAGGACGGCACCTATGCGGGCGAGGAGGCGAAGGCCAACACCGTCTACGCCGTGGGCGCGGGGACAAAGTTCAACGAGGGCGATGCGGTGACGATCTCCGGCTGTACGGTACACACGGAGAACAACAAGACCGCCATCATCCGGGAGATCGACGGGGACTACCTGCGATTCTATGAGAACACCTTCACCATCTCGGAGGGCGGAGACAGCGAAACATTGCAACTCAGCCGCACGGTTCCGGAGTTAGACTATATCTGCGAGAACGAGAACCGGCTGTGGGGCTGCAAGGGCGACACGATCTACGCCAGCAAATTAGGCGACATCTTCAACTGGAACGTGTTTGACGGCGTATCCACGGACAGCTTCGCGGTGGACGTGGCGAGCACGGGAGACTTTACGGCGTGCTGCAGCTATCTCGGCTACCCGTGCTTCTTCAAGGAGGAGCACATCTACAAGGTCTACGGAGACAAGCCGTCGAACTTTCAGGTGATGGGCAGCGCCAGCCTGGGCGTGGAGAAAGGAAGCGACGAGAGCCTTGCCATCGCGGGCGAGACGCTGTTCTATCTGAGCCGGACGGGCATCGTGGCGTGGAGCGGCGGCATCCCGCAGAGCGTGAGCGCGGCCTTCGGCACGCAGCGGTTCAAAAACGGCGTGGCGGGCAGCGACGGGACGAAGTATTACGTATCGCTGCAGGACACGGACGGAGAGTATCAGCTGTTCGTGTTCGACACGAGAAACAACCTGTGGCACCGGGAGGACGGCACGCAGGCCGTGGGCTGGGGCTGGAACGAGGAATTATACTGCCTCGATCAGACCGGCAAGCTCTGGATGAACGGCAACGCCAGAAGCGTGCCGCAGGGGGCTGAACAGGAGGAACTGGTGGCATGGAAGGCGGAGTGGGCGGACTTCTACGAGTACACCACCTACTCGTCCTCTTCCACGGCGATTCCGGAGAAGAAGGGTATCGGGAAATTACTGCTGCGGCTGGAGCTGGACGAGGATTCCAGCGTGCAGATCGACATGCAGTTTGATTCCGACGGCGTGTGGCGGACGGTGAAGACGCTGCAGACAGAGGTGAAGCGCAGCTACTACCTGCCCATCGTCCCGCGCCGGTGCGACCACTTCCGCATCCGGCTGACCGGCAACGGCGGGTGCAGGCTGTATTCGCTGGTGCGCGAGGTTTATAACGGCAGCGAACTGTAAGAAAGGAGACACCATGGCATCGAGATATACATATGACGATTTCCAGAAGGCGGCGCAGAGCAGCGGGCTTGCGGGGCAGTTCTCTGACGCAGACCTGAAGCTGGCGCAGCAGAACCCGGACGCGGGCATGAGCATCCTGAAATACAAGCAGGACTACAAAAACGCCACCACGGACGAGGCAAGGGCGCTGGCGAATATGGGGGCGGAGGGCATCCGCTCCAGCTACGGCGGGTACACCGCCGGAGACAAGGGCGCGAACTATTACCTTGACGCGCTGTCCCCCAAGGACTTCCAGAGCAGCGCGGCACCCACCTATCAGAACAACTACGCCGACACCATCAGCGGCCTTTTAGACAAGCAGCTGGGCTACGGCAGCTACTCCTACGGCGAGGCGCAGCCGGAGTACACCAACCGCTACGACGATACGGTGCAGGACTTGCTGAACCAGATCGTGAACCGGCAGGACTTCAGCTATGACCCGGAGAGCGACCAGCTCTACAGCCAGTACCGCAAGCAGTACGCAAGAGAAGGCCAGAGAGCCACGCAGGACGCGCTGGGCGCGGCGGCGGCAGCTTCCGGCGGCATCCCGTCGAGCTACGCGGTGAACGCGGCATCGCAGGCGGGCGACTATTACGCAAGCCAGATGACGGACAAGATACCGGAGCTTTACCAGCTGGCCTACAACAAGTACATGAACGACTACAACATGAAGCTCTCCGACCTCGGCGCGGTGCAGGGCGCGGAGCAGAACGACTACGACAAGTACCTCAATGAGCTGCAGCAGTACAACACAAACCGCAGCTTTGATTATCAGGCGTGGATGGACGAGTACAACCGCATCAACAACGACCTGCAGAC
>CAVDXW010000083.1:0-9449 GCA_963613145.1 Bacteroidaceae bacterium
CTTTTTCGCCTTTCAGGACGTTCCTGCCGAACTGATCGCGCCACTTGTTGAAGCCTGCCACATGGGTGGCGTCGGGGCGCTGCATATAGATGAGCATGGTGTTGTTGACCGAGTAGCGGTGAAAGCGGCTCATGGTGGAGAGATACTGCCGGTACTTATCGCTCTCGAACAGCTCCTTGATACCAGTTTCGATGCTGTCAACGATTTCCCGCATCCGGTCTTTGTTGGTTTGCTTTTCAGCCATGATGATCTCCTTTCAGAAAAAATAGCGCCCCTGCGCAGAAGAAAACACGTTCTGCACAGGGGCGATTCTCCGCATATAGACGTTGTTTTCGGGCTTGCGGATAGAATGTCTCAGCCCCTTGTGGTTCCGCATGAAAAGAGCCTTGCAGCACGGGGCTTTCACACCCTCTATCTGCGGAGGTTCCAGTATTGTTCACGCTTCCGTTTGGCATCCTGCTTTCGGCGCTCCTGCTTGGCGCAGACAGGGCAATACTTGGCACGATTGGAGGAGGAATAGACCGGCTTGCCGCAGACGGCGCAGCGTTTTCCCGGCCTTTCCCGCATCACGTCGGCCAGCAGCTCATTGTCGGCGGGAAGCACCGCGTTTCGGAACCAGTTGCACAGCAGCGAGTAGGAAATACCCTGTACGCAGGCGCAAGGCTCTCCATCATCCAGCGCAAGGCAGTTGCCGTGATCGTAATTACAGCAGAGCTTCCGAATGAGCTTTTTGGAGCGGCGGAGCTGCTTGTGATCCATATGCGGCGCATCAGCCATTGTCGAACACCAGCTTATAGCCCGTGCGCTGCCCATCGTCCTCCAGAAGAATGACGGCATCATAGGTTTTCCCGGCCTTTTCAGAGTAGCAGCCTTTCAGCGAGGCTCGGCCATTTTTCAAAAGCGCGGCGGCAAGGGATTTCGTCAGCGCCTTTTTCTTGGCGGTGAAGAATCGGCTGTTTTTCCAGAGAACAAAGGAACAGGCGCGGTTTTCGCAGGAAAAGCCTTTCTGAGATTCTGTCACCTCAGCTCCGCAGCGGGGACACTTGCCGACCACCTCACGTCCAGAGGGGAACAGGACTTTCGCACCGGGAATAGGCTTGTAGGTCTGCACCAGCTCGTTCAGCATGGCGGCGATCCCGTCCATGAAGCTGTCCGGGCCGATTTCACCGCGCTCGATCTCTTTCAGGCGGTGTTCCCATTCGGCGGTGAGCTGCGGTGACTGGAGCTGTTCGGGCAGAACGGTGATGAGTGCCGTGCCGGTGGAGGTGGGCAGCAGATTTGTAATCTTCTTGGACTTCCTGCGCTCCACAAAACCGGAGGACACCAGCTTTTCAATGATACCGGAACGGGTCGCTGGGGTTCCAATGCCCTTGCGCTCGGCATCATCTGGCATATCCTCCTTGCCCGCATTTTCCATCGCGGCCAGCAGCGTATCCTCGGTGAAGTGCTTGGGCGGCGTGGTTTTGCCGGTTTTGACCGATGCGGCAGACACGGAAAGTGTCTGATTATCCATCACCACCGGCAGCGTGGGCGATGCCTCCGCCTGTTCCTGCTCATAGCGCTTCCAGCCGGGAACAAGAACGGTTTTGCCCTTGGCGGTAAAGCTCTGACCGGCACAGTCCACCGTAATGACCGTTTCCGCATAGCGGTGGGGTTTATCCACCGCTCGAAGCAAGCCCTTTGCCGCCAGCTTCAGCACCTCACGTTCGCCCAGCGGGAGAGAGGCCATATCTACCTTTTCCGCGCTGACGGTGGGGACAATGGCGTGGTGATCGGTGACTTTTTTGCTGTTGCATACCTGTTTGGCGCAGATGGTCGGCGGCTTCTCCATGTCGCAGACAGCGGCAGCGGCGGCGACAAGGCCGGGGACGCTGCCCTCCATATCGTCGGTCAGGAAGCGGCTGTCGGTGCGCGGGTAGGTGCAGAGCTTCTTTTCATAGAGCGCTTGGAGATAGTCGAGGGTCTGCTGCGAGGTGTAGCCGAGGACGCGGTTGGCGTCGCGCTGGAGAGAGGTCAGGTCATAGAGTGCGGGCGCTTTCTCGGACTTTTCTTTTCGTTCCACGCTTTTGACTGTTGCCGTCTTGCCCTTACAGGCGTTGGCGATAGCATCGGCGTCCTTTCTGTCCTTCATTCTGTCTGTCGCGGCGGGAAAGCCGCAATCAAGCTGGACGGTGTAGAACGGTTCTGCCACAAACGCGGAGATTTCCGCCTCACGCTGTACCAGCAGCGCCAGCGTGGGCGACATGACGCGCCCGATGTTCAACGTGCGGCCATACGTCAGGGAGAAATACCGTGTGGCGTTGATGCCCACCAGCCAATCGGCCTTGGCGCGGCAGAGGGCGGATTGATGCAGGCCGTCATAGTCGCGCCCGATTCTAAGCTGCTGGAAGCCGCTGCGGACGGCATCATCCTCCATCGAGGAAATCCAAAGCCGCAAAATGGGCTTGGTGCATCCCACAAGGCAGTAGACCGTGCGGAAGATCAGCTCACCTTCGCGCCCAGCGTCACAGGCGTTGACCACCTCGGTCACATCCTCACGGCGCATCAGCTCCCGCAGAATGTCAAACTGCTTCTGCTTATCAGAACGGACGATGAAGCGGAACGAGGCGGGGATGATGGGCAGCGCTGCCAGCGTCCATTTGGCATCATCGGCATTGTAAACGGCGGCATCGGCCAGCTCTGCCAGATGCCCAAAGCACCACGACACGATGTACCCGCCGCCCTCCAGATACCCGTCGTGCCGTGATTTAGCCCCCAGCACGGCGGCGATGCTCTGTGCCACGGAGGGCTTTTCAGCGATCACAAGGCGCATGGTGCGGCCTCCATTCTTTTTACGTCACGGTAGCAGGGACGGATGCAGCTCTGCCCGAAGCGTTTGCAGCCATAGCAGAAATGTTCCTTGGCAGCGACGGGAGGACTGTCCTCCCGCGCTGCTTTCGGCTTCTGCATCATCAGGCGTTCCAGCGGATTATTGGTGAAATATCTCATGCGTCCGTATCCTCCGTAGTATCCTGTTCCGGTTCGCCCTCATACGGCTCAAACTCGTATTCGTCCTCGTCCTCGCCGTAGTCATAATCGTCCAGATCGGCGCTGCCCTTGGTCTGCGGCTTGGCCTTTTTCTGCTTGAAGATGTAGAACGCAGCACCGCCGCCCAGCGCAACGATCAGCAGAACGACAAGGATACCGCCCACGCTGCTCTTTTTCTCCGGTTCCTCGGCGGCGGGTTCTGTCGGCTCGGTGGGAACTTCGGGCTTTGCCTCTTTGCCCACGCACTCGGTCATGTTGACTGCGCAGACGGGGCAGGCCGTATTGACCGCACCGGCCGCGCATTTTGTGGTGCAGGAGCAAGTGGCGGGCGTTTCTTCCTCGCCGGTCAGCGCCATCAGGTCGGCCTCATCCACCTGATTCAAGAAATGGACGGTTTCTTCGCCCTCATCGTCGCGGTCAATAATCATATAAAATACGTTACCGTTCTTGCTTTCCAGCGTAATGAACTGTTTTCCCGCCTTGGTGCTGGTGCCAATATCGTCGATCAGCGTCAGATTGCCGTCCGGTGTCAGCGCGTCGCTGCCGCCCGTCATACCGCCGAGAAGAAGCTGCCAGAGGTCGGCCAGCTCCTTTTCATCAAACGGGAGGGTGATGCCGCCGATGCTCACGGTGCTGTCGGCGGCATCGGTGACGGTCAGATAGCCGCCGTACACATAGCCCACACGGGCGGGCAGCAGGATTTTTACCCAATCGCCGTCCCTGCCGATCACATCGACCACCGTGCCGTTGGGGAGCTGCGTAAACGCGGTGTTGTCCAGTCCCGCGCCGGTGCGGACGTTCAGGTTGCCGCCGTTGGTCGTGACCGTGCCGATCTGTTTTGTCTCCTGCGTATCTGCGGCGCTGCTTTCGGCGGCGGGAAGCGCATCATCGGGATAATCGCCGCCACTGGCAAAGGCGGAAACAGGGAGAATCCCGATGCACAGGAGCATCAGCAGCAGGCTGATAAAAATGCGCGGTGCTTTCTTAGTCATGGTTCAACGCCTCCTTTTCCGAAGTGGCCGGTGCAGGCGCGGCCTGCATACGGCGGAACAGCTCGGCAAACTGCTCCATCGTCATGCCGTTCTCACGCACCATGCCGATAATGTCGGTGTCCTCCAGCTCACGAATCTGCTTTTCCAGCTCGCGGTTGCGGCCTTGCAGATCGGAGATTTTGCCTTTGTTCTTCTCCAGCTCTCCACGGAGCTTCATAATTTTCGGGTTCATATCGTTCACTCTCCTTTACGGCAAGCGCCCATAGCGGTAGAAATGGGACTGCCAATAGCTTGAATTGAGGTTTGCATAAGAGATCGGATCTCCGCAATGGATCATCATATTGTTGCCGACGTAGATACCCACATGGCTGACGCCGGGGGTATCATACGTTCCGGTGAAAAACACCAGATCACCCGGTTTGACATTGGCAGAGGATACGGGCGTACAGATATTGCAAAGCCCCTGTGCGCCCAGCCTGCCCACATCCCAACCGGAATGATTGATGACCCAACTGACGAAGCCCGAACAGTCAAACGAGGTGGAGGGGCTGCTGCCGCCCCAAACGTAGGGGTAGCCGAGATATTTTTCCGCTTCCTTGATGATAGCGGCAAATACCTCATCGTCCAGCGCCTCCGGGGGAATGTCGTAGTCGGTATAGCTGCCCTCCACATACTTGCCAATGTAGCCCGAACCGGGGAACAGGTCGGGGCGGTTGCCGAGGGTGGCCATATAGGTAGCGTACATTCCGAGCTGTTCTTCGCTCATAATGTAGACGGGAACATGGGAGAGGTTGAAGTTTTCCAGCGTGACCGTGCAGATGTAGTAGTCATACGGCACCTGATAGGTGTCCGTGTGGGTGTTGCCGTCCGCATCCGTCCATGTGTCGGTTTCTGTGCGGTAGCGGGTTTCCACCACTACATCCTCAGTCAAAATGTACTGACGGTCAAAGAGCATCTGGAGCGTACCCTGCACCTCATCCAGCGTCCATTCCCCTTGATGCAGCGCCGTAATAATGGAAATAAGTACATAGGGGTCATGTTCGATGGTATCCAGATCAAAGTGGTACTCATCGTAGTCGTGGGTGCTTTCGTAGGTATCGAGGTAGTGCTGAAGCTCGGCTTCCATCGCGCAATACTGCGCCTCTGCGCCCAGCATATCGGCATCCTGCGACGGATAGGTGCTGGCCGCGATCCCGGAGCCGACGCCATCCATCAGCACCGAACAGGAGGACAGACCGTTGAGCAGAAATGCCAGCATAAGCAAAATTGCGGCGGCAATGGCAAAGCCGCGCCGGTGTTCCCACACATATTTGCCCGCTTCCTCTGCCTTTTCAGCGGCTTTCTTCGCGGCCTTGGCAGTATTCTCTGCCGCCTTTGCCGTGGTCTGCGCCGCCTGATTGTGCTTGGCAGCGGCGTACTGCTTTTTGATGGCCTGCTTCTGCTGCCACTTGGAAACGGGATTGCTGGTGGGGCTGTCGATCTCCGCTTTCTTCTGGAGCGCGTCAATGTTGGCCTGTTCCAGCTTTTTCTCCGCACGGATGGCGGCGCGATAAGGCTTGAGCTGATGGGCGCGGTGGGCAGACTGTACCAGCCGCCCGCCGCTCTCCACAGTTTGCTCTACCTTGTGTGCAGCCTCCACGCCCACATTATCGTCCTCGCTCTGCGCCACCTCCCGGTGAACCTGAGAGAGAACAAGATTGGTAGGCGCATCCTGCACGGCATGGGTCAGCTTGGAGGGCGGCTTTTTCTTGTCCACTTCCTCAAACCGGAGCTGGGTTTTCACCTTGCCGGTGGCAGGATCAAAACCGCGTTCCTTTTTGACCGCGGTTTTCTTGGGAATTTTCGCCTGCGCCTTATCCGCCTTGGCCTCCGCTTTTTTCACCCGCTTGATAGGCTTTTCCAGCTTCGGCTCGGCAAGATCAGCGTCAGAAAACTGTAAACGCGGTTCTCTTTTCATGCCGACGCCACCTCTTGCGGCTTGGTGGTCATAACGCGGTACAGCTCGGTGTCCTTCGGGAAGTGGTCAATGAAGGGCAGGATTGTGTTGCCGTAGAACAGCAGCCCCTCGCCCTCACCGGAGTGGGTCACATAGGAGAGCTGATGCGGCGAAATATTGAGTTGCTTTGCGAGAATCTGCCGGTCGCCAGCGGCCTGATTGAGCATGTAGATGAAATCGCTGTTTTCAAAGATGTTCTCAACCTCCCGGCTGGATAACAGGTCTTTGACGTTTTGGGTGATTCCGGTGGGGATGCCGCCCCATTTGCGATAGCGCTTCCAAATCTCGACGCTGTACGAAGCCGTCTGTTCCTCCTTCAAGAGAAGATGGAACTCGTCAAGATAGTAGCGGGTCGTTTTATGGGCGGCGCGGTTGATGGTCACGCGGTTCCACACTTGGTCTTGGACAACCAACATCCCAATCTTTTTGAGCTGCTTGCCCAGCTCCTTGATGTCGTAGCAGACGATGCGGCTGTTCACATCCACGTTCGTGTGATGGTTGAACACATTCAGCGAGCCGGTGACGTAGATTTCCAAAGCGGTGGCGATGTACTGCGCTTCCTTTTCATCCTGCGCACGGAGGGCATTATACAAATCCTCCAGCAGCGGCATACTCTCCGGTTTCGGGTCGTTGAGGTAGTCCCGGTAGACGATGCGAACGCAGCGGTCGATGATAGTCTTTTCCACAGGGGCAAGCCCATCCTTACCGCCGACGATCAGCTCGCACAGAGACAAGATGAAGTCGGATTTCAGGCTCAGCGGGTTATCATCGTCGCTGTAATCCAGATTCAAGTCCATCGGATTGATATAGCAGGGCGAACCGTCGTAGCCCTTGCCGGTGGGCGACAGCTTAATGACCTGTCCATGCAGGCGCTCTACCAGCGGCGTATATTCGCCCTCCGGGTCACAGATGATGATGTCATCCTTGGGGCAAATGAGAAACGCATTGGTGATCTCGCGCTTTGCCGAAAACGACTTACCGCTGCCGGGAGTGCCTAAAATCAGGCCGTTGGGATTTTTCAGCAGCTTCCGGTCTACCATGATAAGGTTGTTGGAAAGCGCGTTGATGCCGTAGTACAGCGCCTCGGAGCCGGTCTGGAACAACTCCTGAGTAGTGAAAGGCACAAAAATCGCCACGCTGGAGGTGGTCAAGCCCCGCTGAATCTCGATCTGATTCAGCCCCAGCGGGAGGCTGCTCATCAGCCCTTCTTCCTGCTGAAAGTCCAGCCGGGTCAGCGCACAGTTATACTTCTGCGCAATGCTGGAGGTTTGGAAGATGTTGTTGTCGAGCTGCCGGGGCGTGTCCGCCGTATTGAGAATGAGGAAAGTCAGCAGGAACATTCGCTCATTGCGGGACTGCAAATCCTGCAACAGCTTCTTGGCCTCTGCGCCGTAGGTGGCGAGGTCGGACGGGATAATGTCCATGTCGTACCCGGCGCGGACAGCTTTCTTCTGTTCCTCAATTTTGGATTTGTCCAAATCGGTGATCTTGCGCTTGACGGTTTTGATGGCGTTGACCTGATCTACGGACTGCACATGGAGATTGACGAGGACGCTGCTCTCCATATCCAGAAAATCCGCCAGCATCCGGTCATTCAGCTCCGGTGCCAGAATCTGCACGAAGCTGATCGCGCCCAGCTTTTTGCCCATGCGGAACATTCTGCCGGTTTTGAACTCAAAGGAGCTGGGCGCGATAAAGTCCTTGGTAGACAGCCCGGAGGGAGCCAGCCAGTCCCACGAAAAGCGGAACGGTTCCTGCTCGTCCATCCGCAGAATGTCGTGCATGACGTGCAGGCGCTCGAAGCCATTCAGCGGCGCAGCCACAACGCCCAGCCGCTTGAAGTTGTTCAGAAGGTCGGTTTCGATGCGCTCCAAACGGGGCTTGGCAGCGCGGAGGTTGTCGGCTTCGATGCCGAATGTGAGATACTTGGTCTTAATGAGGCCGTTGTTGCCGCGGGCAAGCTGATTTTGCAGCATACCGGCGTACTCGGCGCGAATGCCGTCAAATTCGTCCCCGCAGGGCGGGATAGAAATGCTCCGTGCAAAGGTTTCCTGCGAAGCCGAGAGGTTCACAAAGGAAAGCTGGAATTGCACGGAGCTGTCAAAGTAGTTCAGGAAATCACACCACGCCTCGAAGATGGCGGTCTTGTCCTCGTTCTGCGAGAGCTGGTAGTTGATGTCCTGATACTGGATCGTTTTGGTGTAGCGCGTATCGGTCACGCGGCAGATGCCGTCCGGCCACATACGCTGATACGGGATGCTGTCCTGCGCCGACTTTTCTTTCTTATCCGTTCGGTTCGCTCTTGCGATGGCGGCTTCGATCTGTTTTCGTTCGGCGCGGGTCAGCTTTTTCTTTTCGGACAATTTGATACACCTCCCGGTCTAAGTGGTTTTGCCGCTCCAGAACGGCATAAAAATTGTTGGTCTTATACGGGCGCTGCTTCGGCCTCTGGAAGCACACGCGGTAGATGTTGCGGATGATGACCTCCAGCGGCTGACCGTTCTTTTCATACATGGCGAACAGCATGGCCGGGATCATCACCACCATCATCACCATTGCGGCGGGGCTGGTGCCGATGCTGCCCTTGAGCAAGAAGAAAAGCGGTACGCCGATGAGCGCGCCGCTTCCGAAGCAAATGAGCTGTCGCTTTGTGAGATTGAACAGCACCTTGGTCTTTACTTTGGTCAAGTCCTTTGGAACGTTGACATAGGCCATGATCTGCACTCCTTTCTGGCCTTAGTGGGCATTGAACACGGACTTGGCAAGGCTGCTCGTTTTGAACAGGCAGAAGCACAGCAGTACCGTGTAGCCCATGCAAGTCCAGATGGCGTAGCTGATGTCCTCTACAAGCGCGATGTTCTGCACCAGAACGGCGTAGATAGCGACGCAGACGATAATCAAAAACGCTTGGAAGCCCAGCGCCAGCAGGGAGCGGATGTAGTTCTGCCCCATGCCGCCCCATTCCTTGCCCATCATAGTAGCCATCGGGATGGGTGCGACGGAGGTGACGAGATATATTTCAATCATTCTTCCGAATGTGATAATGAAAATGCAGATGGTCAGCGCCCACATGGTAATGCCCACGAACAGCGACTGGAACCACAGGCCGAACAGCGGCCCCAGCTCCATCTCTATCAGTCGATCCTCGATACCCACCATGACGCTTGAAATGTCGATGCTGGTGTCGCTGATAATCAGCCCGGAGGCGCTGGCAACGACGCTTTGGGCGGCATCGAACACGCCCATCACAATCGTCCATGTGTTTGTCACGATCAGGACAGCGGCAGCGGACTTGAACGCCCACTTGAAGAATATCCATGTGTCCATGTCGTTGAGGTTATTCTTGTCGGTAATGAGCTGGATCAGCTCCAGCGTCATGACAAAGGCGAGAATTGCGCCTGCGATGGGGACGATCACGGTTTCCGACAGGTTTT
>CAVDXW010000084.1:0-7391 GCA_963613145.1 Bacteroidaceae bacterium
ATGTCGTCCGGGTGGGCTTCCTTGATGGCGTTATATTCATTCTGCGCCTGCATAGGCAATTCGCGTTCTGCGTCCTTTTCCCGCTGAAGCTGGGCGTAGCGCTCCTTTTCCCTTGGAGAGAGGAAACGGTCCTTCTGAATGAGGCTGTCAATCCTTGCTGCCACCTTCGTCCAGCTCAACTCCACATTGGCACAGCCTGCTTTTTTCAGGACAATGCCGCGGCTGTCGTGGCTTTCATCACTATGGGATGCACCGGAAACGGCGTGGGAGCGCCCGCCTATGCCGTACTCATCTTTGAGGAAAGCTGCCTTTTCCTTGCCGGTGTGGTCGGCGGTGAAGTATTCGTAGATCCTGCCCTTGCCGCCCTCCACACCGCTGCCGCGATCCAGCGCGTGGTCGATCTCATCCTCGGTGATGAAGCGTGCCAGCTCCGGCACGGCGGCCATTTCGGAGGAATACTCCCTGCGGGGCAAGGACAGACCCCGCAGGCTCTGCCAGATTTGATCGAGCTTGTGATAGTGGAATCGCAGCAGGCTTTTATCCTGCTCATGTGCGGCGTAAAACTGCGCGAACTCGCCGGAGAGCGTTTCGCGGAAATCCGTGTTTGTCAGTTGCTCTGCCAGCCGCGCCGTTTCATCAGGGAAGCCGCCGCCCCGCAGCGTATCCATCCAGGAGAGATAGCCCTGTTCCCGCGCCTCGTCGCTGAGATCGTGTTTCAGATACCAGAGGGCTTGGGCAAGCTGCATCCGCTCATGCTGCCCTGCCTCGGCAAGCTCCACGTTGGAGGCATACGCGCCGCTGTCCATAAGCTGGGAAATGTGCGCGGCGGCATCCTGCCATGCAATTACCTGTGCGCTGTGCACATACTCCGCGCTTCTGCCGGGGGCGATGTGGATGCCGTCTACGGCGTACCACGCGGAAAGCTCGCCCTCCGGCGTCTTAAAGCCGTTGCCGCCGTGGAAGGTGTTTTGCAGCAGCGCGGCAATGTCCTCCACAGACTTCTGCTTCTGGAACGCTGCGGCAATGACCATGCGGGCATCGTCCTCGTTGCCGCCCAGCCGCAGCACATGGTCAAGCTGCTCCTGAGAAACGGAAAAAGCGAAGGGCGTCTGTGCGCTCTCCGCTTCTTCTATGGCTGTAATTTGTTCCGCTTCGGTGGGGAAAAAGGATAGCTGACCGCCCCGCGTGGGGTGTTCTGTTATGCGTAGATCAGCTCCGCGAGAATCACTTCCTCCGCCTGCGCCTTGCAGGTGTTCATCAAGCCCACCCATTTCATTGGGTCGCGGGCTTTCAGCGCTTCCGTCGCTCCGGCCTCCGCCGCCAGCTCCGGCATCATCTGCTCTAAGCGGCTCTGCGCCGCCTGCTCGATCTCCAGCAGGTGCGGGAACAGGGTTTCCTCCAAGATCATCTGGTTCCAGAGAATGGGGCGATGCTCCTTCAGGTACTTCTGGCGCATCCGCCCGTACTTGCCGAGGGGCTGCTCCGGCACTTCGATCTTCAGGTCGGGAATCATGTAATCTCCGTTCATCGTGTAAGTCAGGTTGTTCTCCATGCTCTGCCGTCCTTTCCGCGCTGTGTTCGCGCTCATAATTTCGTATGGTGACTTCGATCTGCCGCAAAACCTGTTCATTGATCTCGCTGACCGCCGTGCCGAGGGCTGCCACCGTGCACGGGGTGTTGAAATCAAAGATGCTGAAAAAGTCCTCGTGTTCAAAGTGATCCTCCGGCTGCATCCCGCAGCGGGACATGAGGGAGTAGGTGATGCTGACCACCGCGGCGTTTTTGAACGCCACCTCGATGTTGTAATCATCATACTCCTCCAGATAGGAATCCGCAACGATGCCGAGGATGTCGTGGGAATGGTCGCGCCAGTATTCCGCAGCAAGCTGAGAAGCGACGCTCTCGAACTGCTCCGCAAGTCCGTTTTTGCCGGAAACGCCGTAATTACGCTCCAGCATGGCGCTCACGCTGTCGGTATGTGCGTCCTTCAGCTCCCACAAGTTGACGCGGCGGGCGTTTTCCTTTCCGCCGGTGTCGGAAACGTCAAAGACGTATTTGAGCCTTGGCTTGTAGCCGGTAGCGTCAATGAGGGCGATGCCCGTGCTGCCGCGCCGGACATAGCGCCCCATCTTCTCGTTCCAGAAGTCGTACTCCGCGCAGGCGGTGGCCTCCGGGCGCTGCATATAGATCATGAGCTGCTCGTTGTAGGGGTATTTATACAGCCTTGCGGCGGTGGTCAGAAACGCCGTCCACGCTAAATGGCTGCCGGTGATCTGCCGCGCGGTGCGTTCCGCCAGCTCCGCATAGGCTTGCAGTTTGTTGGGCATAAGCAAAATCCTCCTCTCATGGTTTTCTGGTGAAGCCGTTTCTTTTCGCCACCTCGCTCGACGCCTGTTTCCGTTTCTTGCTGTACGGCGCGGTCAGGCGGAAGGACAAGCGCCCCTTGCGGATGGTGAACTCCATACAGCCCGTGTCGGGGTCTGCGTCCAGTTGACAGCACTCTGCGGGGTGATGTGCGGCGTAGGCGGCAAGACGGTTCTTGAGGTCAGTATTGTGGGTGCGGATATGGATAAGGGAATCTTTTTCGTCAAATACGATTTCCGTGATTTTCTGCGCTTTTGTCAGTCCTGTTCTCATAAATGGCCTTTCTGCGCCTCCTGCGCGAAGCAGGCGCGATTTTGGGGTATTTTCTCCGGCTCATGACTTGGGAAAAACAGAGATTTTCAAACAGAAACGCGCCGGATGATACATTCCTCATCCGGCGTGCTCCCAGCGGCGAATCTGCGATTTTTCCGGCTCTTGACCGTAAAACAGTCAGCTTTGCTCAGAGGTCAAAATCCGGCGTCAGGTCAAGGACGGCGTACTCCGCGTCGGTAATGCCGCGCAGCTTTGCGAGGGCGCTGTCCGTCAGCTCCCGCAGCTCAGCCTCCTCCGCGTCCAGATACCCCCACATTTCTGTGAGGGCCGCGATCAGGCCCTCGCGGGTACCTGCCGCGTTGTAGATGCTCATAAGGCTGACTTCATCGTGGGTGAAATGCTTGTCGTTCATATCAAAGCTCTCTTTCCGCGCTCCGTTTGGGCGCTGTTTTGTTTTTCGCCTGCTCCGGCGTCTTTTCCCTGAGCTTTTCCAGCACGGAGGGCTTCTTCTGTTCGCGGTGGGAGGCCGCAGCCAGCTCCGTCAGGGAGATGGAAAAGCCCGCCTTGTCCTGCGCCTCCAAATCGGCCACGGTGGGCTGCTTGGGGCCGTTGTTGATGATGCCGTCGATCATGCCGTAGTCATCCTCCATGGCCATCTCCGCATTTTTGAGGTAGTTCTCCGGCTTGAGGAAATTGGAAAGCTCCCGGAAGCCGATGCTGTCAACGTAATGACAGGATACTACGCCGTTTTGCTTCAAGGCAACGATGTCGCTGACGGACAGGCTGTGTCCCTTGAAAACCGCAGGGTGATCCACGTTGAACCGCTGATAAATCATATCCAGATTGGTTCTGGCATTCCCATAATCCATAAATCCCCCGGTGTAGATCGCGTCGTAGCCGCCGCGCTCCGGCGTGACGCCCTTGCTTTGCAAGTAGTCATAGTTCATGAAGCGGTAAGCGTCCAATTCACCGCCGCGCCGGATCTGGTAAATGAGGAAAGCGTCCTGTGGGTTTTCCAGAAACAGCTTTTCCGTGTCTGCCTGTTCGCTCAGCGTCACAAGCCCGCGCACCGCGTCCCATTCCTCGCGCTCTACGCCGAACACGCCGGTGTGGGAGGAAATGTCCTCTTCGTCCAGTGCCATGGCCTCGGTGTTGTCGCCGTAGAGCAGGAACACGGGAACGTCCTGCATGAACAGCTCCATGGCGCGCTCTTTGGTCAGCGGCAGCATGGCGTTACCGTCCGTGTAGCCGTACTGATACATTTCCAAAAAGCCGATGCCGGTATCCGGCATGGGATAGCCCTGCTCCAGCTCCGGCAGGGGCGGCAGCTCATCCTCAACATTCGGCGTTTCCGTTTCAACTTCCGGTTGCGGTTCTTCCTTTGCCCGCCATTCCTGACGGAACAGACCGTTGAAGCGTTCCAGAAGCCCATGGGAGCCGTCGTCGATGCCAAGCTCATCTGCCAGCTTGACAAGCTCCGCCAGCGCCTTCCGCAGCTCTGCGTCCTCGCCGGCAAGCAGCCTGTCCGCAATCGCAGCCGCTGCGGGTCTTTCTGCGCTGTCGGGGACGTTCAAATCCCGGCGCAGGAACGCCGCATATTCAGCGGCGAAGGCCAGCGCGTCGGCGCGTGAGGGCGGGATGGTGACAAGCTCATATTCCGTGTCCTTGGGAAGCTCGATGCCGCGCTCCTTGCAAACCTCCGCGAAATGCTTTTCCACGTCGGTGATGATGCCGTTTGCGGTCTTGCCGATGGTGTCCAGACTGGCACGGAACTCCGGCAGCTCGGCGTTTTTTGACCATGTTGCCACATAGCCGAAGCTGTTCGCGCCGGTTTCGATGCCAAAGTAGGCGCAGACCATGAAGGAGATGCTTTCGGCCTCCACTTCTTCTGTATTGCGGCTCTTATGCCTGCGCTCCGCCGCCTGCTGCAAGCCGTAATTGTGGAGCTTGGCGTGGGCGATCTCATGGACGGCGGCGGATACCGTCTGCACCTCGCTCATGCCCTCCCGCAGCGTGATGCTCTGGGATTTGGGACTGAAATAGCCGTCCGCATCGGCGGACATCGGCTTTATCTCCACCGGCACGGGCGAGGACCGGCGCAGCGCCTCCATGAACGCCTCGTAATTTTCCACGCTGCCGGTCAGGTTGGCGACGGGGCTGGCCACGCGCTCCGGCAGCGGCTTTCCGTCCGTCTGGGCGTAGTCGAACACCTTTACCGGACGGAACATGGGGATCTCGATCTCCTTTTCCTCGGTAATCACCTTGCCGTCCGCGTCCAGAATGGGCAGCTTGGTGTCCGGGTCGAGCTTTTCCTGCTCGATTTTCTTCTTATACGGCGTGGGCGCGATGATGGTGATGCCCTTCTCGCCCCGCAGCACATGGCGGGAGAACTTGTCCCGCCAGCGGTTGTAGCCCGCCACAAGTGTGGCGTCCGGGCGCTGCAAGTGGATGAGCGCCTGATTGTTGAGGGAATAGTTGTGAAACCGGCTCATGGTTCGCAGGTAATTGCGGTACTTTTCCATATCGCCGGATTCAAAGATGTCGCGGATACCCGCCTCGATGCGGTCGGTGATCTCCTTGAGCTGTTCTCTGTTTTTACCGGGCTTCTCTGGCATTTTTGCCTCCTTTCATGGGGTAAATGCCCCTAAAATGGCAGCGCCCGCGCAGGGGTAGGCTTTCCTGTGCGGGCGCTCGGTTCTCATTCGTTTTCGGAGTATATACTCCTTGCGGGCGGCGTATATCCGGCGTTTTTGGCGCGTTCGCTGGCGGCCCTGCGCCGCTCGTCGCTGAACGGCTCCCGGACGCTGACGCAGCTTTTCGGCACGGCATAGCTGACCGCTCCAGCATGGACAGCCCTATCCGGGTACACCTTGTCCGGGTATTTCTCCGCAAGGCGCTTGAGCTTGCGCTTCAGCTTGGGGTCGTGGGTGTAGATGCTGGCGGTGGATTCTTCCTCGTTGTAGAGGATGATACTTTCCTGCTCCAGCTTGGAGAGCTTCATGTCCTCGCCCCCTTGTCAAATTCCAAACGGAAGCGGACGCTCTCGCCGGTATCCTCCAGCACGGCGGTAGCATCGTAGGTGCCGCCGGTCTTTTCGGAGTAGAGGCCGGTGAGCTTCACCCGCCCGTCTGCCAGCAGCGCGGCGGCGACCTTTTTTGTCAGCGCGGCACGCTTGGCGGCAAAGAACTTGTTGTCCCGCCACAGCCCGAAGCGGCAGTCGTTTTTCTCGCAGAAGAAGCCCTTTTTGCTCTCGGTCACGTCGCTGCCGCAGCGGGGGCATTTGCCAATGACCTCACGGCCGGAGGGAAACAGCACCTCCGCGCCGGAGATGGCCTTGTAGGTTTTCACAAGCTCGGTGAGCATCTCCTCAATGCCCGCCATGAACGCCTCCGGGGACAGTGCACCGCGCTCCACCTGCTGCAAGCGGTATTCCCATTCGGCGGTGAGAAGCGGGGACTGGAGCTGCTCCGGCAGCACGGTGATGAGGGAAACGCCGGTATGGGCAGGCACAAGGCTGACGGCCTTCTTTGCCCTTTTGCGCTCCACAAAGCCCGTGGCTACCAGCTTTTCGATGATGGCGGCGCGTGTGGCGGGCGTTCCCAAGCCTTTTCGCTCCGCAGTCTCCGGCATTTCCTCTCTGCCGGCCGTTTCCATGGCGGAAAGCAGCGTGTCCTCGGTGAAGTGCTTGGGCGGCGTGGTCTTGCCCTCCTTTACGGCGGCTTCGGCGCAATCCAATACCTGCCCCTCCGACAGCTCCGGCAGCGCGGCGTCCTGCTTTTCCTGCGCGAGATACTGCTTCCAGCCGGTATCAAGGACGGTTCTGCCCCTGGCGGTGAACTCGGTCCCGCCGCACTCCAGCGTAACTGTGGTTTCCGCATAGCGGTGCGCATCGCTGACCGCCCGGAGAAGCTGTCCCGCCACAAGGCGCAAAAGCTCGCGCTCGCCCAGCGGCAGGACGGAGGTATCCGCCTTGCCCGCGCTGGCGGTAGGAAGGATAGCGTGGTGGTCGCTGACCTTTTTGCTGTCGCACACCTGTCCTGCGTTTACACGCCCCGGCGCGGCTGCTTCGCAGATAGCGGCGGCCACGGCTGCAAGCTCCGGCACGGAGGCTTCCAGATCGTCGGTGAGGAAGCGGCTGTCCGTGCGGGGGTAGGTGCAGAGCTTTTTCTCGTAGAGGGCTTGCAGGTAGTCAAGCGTCTGCTGGGCGGTGTAGCCGAGGCTGCGGTTGGCCTCCCGCTGGAGCGCGGTCAGGTCGTAGAGCCGGGGCGCGTTCTCCGTTTTTTCCGTGCGCTGCACCGTCCTGACCGTGACCGGCTGACCGGCGCAGGCGGCGGCGAGGGCGTCCGCCTCCGCTTTCTCTGTGAGCTTCTCGGACACGGCGGCAAAATCGCCGCAGCGAAGATTTACCGTGTAAAAGGCTTCCGGGTGAAACGCCCCGATCTCCGCCTCCCGCTGGACGATGAGCGCCAGCGTGGGCGTCATAACGCGCCCCACGTTCAGAGTGCGGTGGTAGAGGACGGAAAATAGGCGTGTGGCGTTGATGCCCACCAGCCAGTCCGCGCGGGCGCGGCAAAGGGCGGACTGGTGCAGCCCGTCATATTCACGCCCCGGACGAAGGTCCGCAAAGCCCTTTCGGATGGCCTCGTCCTCCATGGAGGAGATCCAAAGCCGCTTCATGGTCTTTGTGCAGCCCGCCAGATAGTAGACGGTGCGGAAGATAAGCTCCCCCTCGCGCCCCGCGTCGCAGGCGTTGA
>CAVDXW010000085.1:0-4010 GCA_963613145.1 Bacteroidaceae bacterium
ACGATGACCTGGACGGTCACGCAGGACAGCTCCGGCGAATACACGATCACCATTGCGGGCGAGGGCGCAATGCCGAACTTTTACGGAAAGACCCTGCCTTGGAGCGCGTACAGCGGAAACAGCGGCCGCATTATAAAGGAGGTCGTTTTTGATAATGGCGTAACAAAGATTGGCGACTGGGCATTCAATGGATTTAACATCCGCCATCTGACGATTGCAAGCTCTGTTACGAAAATAGGCGGCGCTGCTTTTCAATCATGCGGCTATCTCGGAGATAACGATTTGGAAATACCGGGAACGGTTCAGGTAATCGACGGGCTGGCTTTTAGCGGTACGCCCCTCAAAAAAATCATACTGAATGAAGGAACGACAACCCTTGGAGCAAAGGCTTTCACGGGAGCAAGCGGCTCCGTTATATATATTCCTTCCACAGTTCAAAATACCGGCAACGGAACATTTGGTAATATAAGCAGATTTGAGGTTTCTGAGGACAGTCCGTACTTTACAACAGACACGGACGGCATTGGTCTGTACACCAAGAACATGAAGCAGCTTGTCGGTTTTGCGCAAGGCAGATATATCGAGGTGTATAGCATTCCTGACGGCGTTGAGGGCTTGGGCTATCAGGTTTTATCGACCAGCAACTGCGAAAAATTGGTCATTCCTACGTCGGTGAAGTCAGTATGGTCCAGTATAGAAGGCCGATACAAGGAGATTGTCTTTAAGGACGGAGACGGCACGGAGCCTTCGTTGGAAATCAATAATTATTTCTGGGGCGGCGGTAACTCGGATGATCTGGTGACATACCATCTGCCGCAAAATCGGTCGTTGGTGCTGGGTCAGCTGGTGCGTGGAAACTGGCCGAATGTGACGGACTTTGAAATTCCAAACGGTGTAACAAGCTTCAAGACGAACCTGACCGACGGCTCCATGATGGGACTGGAGAGACTGCGCTATAACGCGAAAAGCGCGACCTTCGACGCCGCTGCGGCGAACCCCTGCGGCCCGAACGCTTCCTTTGCGCTGACCATCGGCAATGAGGTGGATACGCTCGCTGAAGGCTTCTCCTACTTTGTGAACCACGCGACCTCCATCGTCTTTGAGCCGAATAACCAGATCACCATTGCCGAGGGTGCATTCGCGGGCGCTCCCGCGCCGCTGACCGGCCTTAGCGGTACGGTGTATGTGGACAGTCAGGGCGTGGTGTATTCCTACGATGCTACAGCAGGTACGGCAAAGCTCGTCTATGTTCCGGGGAATGTCGCGAGCGTGACCATCCCTGAGACGATCACCCCAGAGGACGGCGTGAGCTGTACGGTCACTTCCGTGGGCGCAAACGCGCTCTCGCTGGCGGAAACGCTGACGGGCATTACCTTTGAAGCTCCGTCCGCCATCACGGAGATCAGCGCATACGGTCTTGCCAACTGCCCGACCCTCACCAGTGTGAACGGCAAAACGACCGTGGATGAGGCTTCGGCCACCTTCACCAGAGCGGAAAAGGGCTACGGCATCCTTGACAACACCGGCCTGTCCGGTTCCTCCGGCGGCGGAACCGGCGAGGACAGCATGAGTGGAGGCAAAGACCTTACTCTGGAGAAAGCCGACAAGTCGTATCTTGAGATCAAGGTCGCCTCCAAGGGCGAAACGCTCCAATGGAAAGAAAACGAGGGCGGCGTCGGCGGCTACACGATCCTGACGGGCGACACCATGACCATCACGGCGGCTGCGGGCAACACAGCCGGAAGCACCGAGTATGTCTACCGTGTGTATCTCCAGAAAAGCACGGCAGACTGCGTCCTGAATGTCAGCCCCGGAGAAACCTATACCTTTAATGACAACACCGTGATCTGCTATGCGACGGATGATCCGAACACCGTGTATCTGGAGTTCGTTCCCGGCATCGGCAATACGCTGAGCTTCCCCGTGACAGCCGTGTATCCCTCCCCCACCAGCGCGGGCGGCGGTCTTACCATCTGGGGCGAGATTCTGACGGCCGACCAAGCGACAGACAAGACGAGCGTCCGCAAATCGGATACAAAGATAGAAGCCTTCTGGAAAACACAGCGCGATCCATACGAGCTTACCAAGACCCTGAACGGCGCGGAATCCATCAGCATCACCGCCGCTGCGGATGGCGCGGCCAGACCCGCGAGCAGCCTTGTCTGGAACGTCAAGCTAAACAGAAACACGGATACGACCTCCGCCTACGGCAAGGACATCGCGAAGTCCGTGGATTTCACCGATCAGCTTACGCTCCCGACGGGACTTCATTGGACGCAGACGGTTCTGGACGCCGCGCAAAACGGCGGTATCCGCGCCAGCGGCAACGATATTTACGCCGGGGCTATCAAGATCGCCACCATTACCGGCACCAACTGGTCCGGTTGCGGCGCGGCTCTGAGTGAGGACGGCGGAAATCTTGTGTTTAGCTGGAAGTACACCAACACCTCCAATGCGACGGAACTGGGCTCCAGCACCGGCACCATCACCGTCTACCCGGAGGCGTTGGAGGCCGATCTGGATACCTTCACAGAGGACAGCGCGACGCTGACCAATACGGCGAACGCAACGATCCACTATACCTACAGCGAGGACGATACGCTGGAAGCCAGCGTGGACAGGATCCTCACGCCGCAGAAGGGTGCGCTGACGCTTTCCAAGAGCGCAGAAGGCGGCTACTATTTCGGTGAGGACATCACCTACACGGTGACGCTGAAAAACAGCGGCCTCACGGACTGGACGGGTGACGAGGAAAGCTACTTTGTCCGGGACACTCTGAGCAAATACAGCTATATCTCTCCGGAGAACATGGAGAGAATGTTCAATGAGGCCTACGGCGCGAACCTGACCATCACCATCTCGAACGCGACCCTTGCGGAATGGCAGCAGGTCACGGGGGCGATCGGCGAAACCACCTCCTACCGCACCTCCGGCAACAGCGATATCGGCACGAGCGGTCAGACCCTCACCATCACAAAGTCCGAGGACGGCTATATCGTTACTGTGACGAATGGCGGCACATATACAGATGAAAGTCTGGCGCGGGCGCTGCAAAACGCGGGCTACGCCGTCTCCGTGAACGCGGCCTACACCTGCCAGTGGACACTGGATCAGGGCGAGGCAGAAACGCTGACCATTCCCAAGGGCACGGAGTACACCTTCATGATTTATGCCGCTGCGAAGGACACCTTCGGCATGCTGCCGAAGGACTGGCCGGGCGAGTATGCCTCCGCGCAGGCGGTCAGCGTTGTAAACACGGCAAAGCTGATCGGCAAGACGAACGGGAAAGAAGCCGAGCAGAAGAGCGCCTCCGCGCAGACCAAGACCCACCGGGAGGCCGTCATTAGCAAGAGCATCTATGACGAGAGCAACACAAAGCTGAACGGCTACACCGTATCGGACGGCGCGGTGCTGAACTATCAGCTGGATTTCACCCATTACGGAGACGGTGAATATGACAACCTGCCCATGGTGGACGATCTCTACGGAAGCCAGTATCTGCTTGTACGGGCGGATAAGAACCCCGGCCTTGCAGACCGTAGGCTTACCACGAAGGAATCCGGCGGCGTTACCTACTATGTTCTGACGGAGGGCGAATATACAAACATCGTGGTCGGCGAAGACGACGAGGAAAACTGGCTGACCGCCGCTACCGTCACCGTGACCAGAACGGACACGGAGCAGACGGAGGGAACGACCGGAAACAGCTATACCGGAATCCACACGCAGATCAAGTGGTACTTTGCCCATCTGGACGGCGGACATTACATGAAGAGCGTCCGCTATCAGGCCGTGGAGGATCTGAGCATCACCGGCGTCAGTTATTCTCTGGGCAACATCGTCTGGATGAATGACCGGACGAATGACCGAATCTATGCCTCCGTCTCCTGGGGCAACGGAACGCTGATCGAATTTGACAAGAGCCTTGTGGAGACAAAGGGCGATACACCGGCGCAGGACGTGCTGGACGCAGACGATTATTCCATCATCGCCCCCGGCGATGCCGTGAC
>CAVDXW010000085.1:4377-6827 GCA_963613145.1 Bacteroidaceae bacterium
CTGGATAACACCCTGTATGTCTACCGTTTCCCGGACAGCGTGGAGCATGAGCTGAAGGAAAGCGGCGCGGCGCTGCTGCAAAAGGGCGTGCTTTCCGTCGTGTGGCATAGCGGTAATAGAAACATGTACGCAACCGGAAGCGACCGCCAGCATTATGTCAATAAAGACGGCAACGAGCGGGTCGTGTACTACTATGTGGCGCTCTACAACGGCGGAAACACGCGCCTGTATCTGAGCGACCTGCAGGATCAGCTCCCGAAGGGCTTTGCCTTCCTGGAGATGGCACATAACGTCGAGAAATTCAACGAGGGAGATAGCTGGTATAGCTATAATGGTTATGGAGCCAACACATATTCCGGAAAGACAAACTTGACCGTCAATCTCAGTGATGAGAATGTGACGTATCGGCGCGCCTATGTAACGGCGAAGCCCTCCACGGATCTGCAGAGCGTCACCTTCCAGATATCGGGCGGCGACGGCCAGTATGCGCTGAAATACGACGAAAAGCAGGGGCAGTATTACCTTGACCACGGCGAAGCGCTGGTGTTTTCCTATGGCGCAAGCGTCGGAACGGCGGAAGAGACGGAGGATACCGCCACCAACACCATCGCCATGCCGTACACGGATCATCTTTCCACCGGCGTGACGCTGCTGGATAAGGACAGCGTGTCGGTCAACGCCGTGACAGGCGGCTGCTTCACGGATCTGAACGACGGCGACCGCAGGATCATGAGCGGCAGTGCGGTGCAGCAGAATTACGGCTTTACCGGCGAGGAAGCGCAATGGCTCGTGTCCAGCGTGAGCCTGCAGCGCGGCGGCATCGTTCCCGGTATCACAAAGTACACGGAATCCTACACCAACAATCAGAGCGGCATGACATATGACTACACGAACTCCGTGGGTCCCACGGATACGGTCAACTGGCGCGTCCGGGTGCAGAATACGGGAACCGTCTCCATGACGGATTACACCGTGACGGATGTGATGCCGAAGCCCTATGTGTTCACCGGAGCGGTGAAATACACCATTTATGACGCAAAGGGTCGAAGCTTATTTACCGGCACATTCCTGACCTTTGACGGCACCCGCACAGGCAGCGAAGAATCTGTCTCGGTCAAGAATGGCTGGGAAGGAGGCACGACCACTCTGTCGATGGACGGAACGGAAGTCTGGCTGGATAAGGGTCAGCAGGAGATATCCGCTGCCATGAGCCGGGACGCCAAGGGGAACGAGAGCCTGACCCTGCATATCAAGACGCTGAAGCGTTCCATTCCCGAGGGCGGATACATGGATCTCACCTTCTCCTCGGTGAACCCGACCAACAACTATACAAATTCCGTCTATGTCAATCAGGCGACGGTCACGCCGAACAAGCAGACCTTCACCAACGCCGGTCAGGGCAGCATCGTCCGGGATGACAGTGGGAAAGCCGTCAGCGTGCGCAACTCCTCCCCTGTGACTGTCACCTTCGGCTACGCCACAAGCTCCGAGAAGCGCGTGACCGAGACGGAAAACACCAATAATACGGCGGTTTCCACGGATGTGGAGAACAACTGGATCCTGCTCCCGTCGGCAAACAGCGAGTTCCATTATACGCTTACCGTCCACAACGATACCGATAAGGCCATGACAAAGCTGGTGCTCATCGACAACCTGCCGGAGGTGGGCGACCACAGTCCCTTTGACAGCACGGCGGAGCGAAACAGCGAGTTTAATGTAAACTTTGCTGCAGAGCCCAATATCACGGTCAGCGTCACGACAGAGGACGGAACGACCAGTACGCTTGATGGTCAATACTACACCGTGGAATACAGTACATCCACAGACTTCGGCGGTCAGCAGAGCGCAGATTGGAAGGGCGAGAATACCGGCAAGTGGACAGGTTCTTCTGCAAATGCACGCTCCATGCGTATCGTCATCACCGACGAGGATGGGGCGCAGATCCCCGCAAAGGCGACGGTCGCGGTCAGCTTCAGCGCCGTTGCTGGAAATAACGCCGAGCCAGGAAAGATTGCATGGAACAGCTTCGGCTACCACTATGGACTGGTTGACACACAAGCGGAGCTGGAGGCCATGCCACTGGTCGTCGGTGTGAAGATCCCCTCCGTGCCGACGCTTACCAAGCAGCTGGTGGATGACCGGAATCAGCCGGTCACGGCGGAGAAAGACGAAACCTTCCGCTTCCTGATCTACGAGGGCGAGGCGCTGAGCGGATACGACACGGAAGACGCGCTCAAGGCGGCGCTGGCAGAAACCAACCGCAAGTATATGGAAACCACGCTTACGGTGGAGGCTGGAGACTCGGAAAGCGAAGCCGTGAAGCTCCTGACCGAAGCGTTCACATGGACGGAAGGACAGAAATATACAGCGGTGGAGCTGACAGGCGAGACGGAAGCCTATCGACTCTCCGGCTTTGTCGGCGCGGACAAGACCGTCACCTTCACCTATCA
>CAVDXW010000086.1:0-6444 GCA_963613145.1 Bacteroidaceae bacterium
GTCGGCGATCAAGGACCAGACCAGCACCAGCCGCATGGAGCGGAAGGATTGGTAGCTGTCCAGGAAAATAGTGATATTCCGGTCACTGCCGGTGTGAGCCGTGAAGAAGCGGTACTGGCTGTAATAGCCGTAGCCAGGGCCGTGGCCCACGGCGGCGGCCAGGTATTCGTCCGTATCCTCCTCGGACACGGCGGCGATCTTGTCCAGGTTCGCCATGGTCAGCGTGCCGTCGTCCTGATAGCGCAGAACGAAGTACCGGGTGGAATAGGGGGTTTCCGCCGTAAAGGGGCCGCTGGGGCGGTCCTTTTTCTGAGGGGCATCGGAGGGCGTACTATTTGGAGCGTCAGACGGCTTATCAGAGGACATTTCCGGCGGCTTATCGGACGGGGCGTCTGTGGGGGCATCCTCTGTTCTTTCGGAGGGGGGCGTCTGCTCCCCGCTGCCGGATGCGGCGTGGGACGCCGTGGGGATGGTCCCCTCGTTCTCGTAAATGAGGGTCAGGGTGTCCCGGAGGTCGCCGTCGGTGGAGATGAAGTTGGCGGTGTTCAGGATCACCGTCAACAGCAGCATCACCGCCGCCACGGACAATGTGGCGATGCGGATAAAGCGGTTTCGCAGGCGGTTGATCATGCTTCCTCCTCCAAAAGATACCCAAGGCCCCGGTTGGCGTGGATGGCCGACGTGGAGCCGATGCTTTTCAGCTTCTTGCGGAGGTTGGAGATGTTCACCCAGACCACGTTGATCTCCGCCTCGTTGTCCCAGCCCCAGATCTTCTCCATGATCTGCTCAGCGGAGAATACCTGCTTGGGGGCCCGGAGGAACAGCTCCATGATCTGGAACTCCCGGCCGCTGAGGCGGACGGACTTTCCGCCGCAGGCCAGGTCTCCGGTGCCGGGGTCCAGGGTCAGGCCACCGAAGGTGAGCACCGTGGGCTGGTAGGCCTCGCTGCGCCGCAGAATGGCCCGCACCCGGCTCAAAAGCTCATCCGGGTCAAAGGGCTTGGGCAGGTAATCGTCCGCCCCGGCGTTGAAGCCGGTGATGCGGTCCTCCTTCTGGCCCTTGGCGGTCAGCATCATGATGGGGGTCTTGACGCCCTCGCTCCGCAGCTTTTCCAGCACCTGGATGCCGTCCATTTTCGGCATCATCACGTCCAGGATCACCGCGTCATAGGCCCCGGTCACGGCGTATTCATAGGCGTCGAAGCCGTTGTGGACGGCGTCCACCGTGAAGTGGTTCCGCTGGAAAAAGACGGTCAGAGCCTCCGCCAGATCCAATTCGTCCTCGGCAATCAGCATTTTCATAGTCTCTCACCCGCATATCTTCTGAAATCGACTGTAGTATAGCGGACCGGGCCGGAAATTGCAAGGGTCACAGGGCGTCCTTGGCCGCTGCCCGGCCGCAGGTGATGTTCAGGTTACCGTTGCGGCAGCGGAGGGCATCCAGGAAGGCTTTCGGCACCGTCTCCTGGGGGAGGGTGATGAGGTAGTCCAGCTCGTAGAGGGTGCCCATGTTAGTGGTCTTGACCTGGGTCAGGGTGTAGGATTTGGTGTATTGCTTCAAAAGATCGTCGAAAAGGCCGTCATAGTCCAGGCTTTCCGGAATGGTGATCTTTAGGGTCCGCTCCATGGCGGACTTCTGGCCGAAGTCCAGGGCCGTCAGCGCCAGCAGCACGGCGGCCAGGAGCACAAAGGCCAGCACCGCCAGGCCCACATAGCCCATGCCGGTAGCCAGCCCCAGAGCCATGGCCAGGAACAGGGCGCCAATCTCCCGGGCGGTGCCGGGAGCCGAACGGAATCGCACCAGGCCGAAGGCACCCGCCACGGCCACCCCGGCGCCCAGGTTGCCGTTGACCAGCATGATGACCAGCTGCACCACGGCAGGCAGGATGGCCAGGGTGATGGCAAAGCTGGGGGTGGAGCGGGAGCGGTACATCCCCACGCAGGCCACGCCGATGCCCAAAATCAGAGAGACGGCGGTACAGATCAGAAAGGCGGACAGGGTCAGCTCTGTCCCAATGATAGAATCAAGCACAGTTTTGTTCCTCCAGGTTCGTTAATTTCATTGTTTCGGGCAGGATAAAATTCCGGTAGCAGGTGCCGTATTTGGAAAAGGATGTAGGCCGGGCTTCTGCCGCGGAGAGCAGATGGCTGAGCCACAGGGGGCAGACACCGGGAATTTTGATCTCCATCAGCACCTGGCCCGGCGGCAGCAGCAACGCGCCGTAGTCCCCCTGTCGGAGATCCAGGGCTGTATCCCGCCAGCGGAGGCCGGTATCAAAGGTAATACGCAGCTCCGGTGTCTCCCGTCCGGCAAAGGCCAGCCGGTCATAGCCGATGAACACCTTGGGCTCCGTCCGGTAAAAGGACTGGGCCCAGAGAATCTCCCGGCCGATCTGGCCGAACCGCTCGGTTGGAAGTACCCCTGCCAGAAAGGGGCTTACCTGACGGGCCTCCGTTGTGACGCGGCGCTTGTAGACCACGCCGTCGAACTTCTTTTTCAGTTCGATGAATACGGTCCCATCCTCCGCCGGAGTGCCGTAGCTCCGGACCCGCAGTTTTTCCTTATAGACCGGTTTTTCCAGGGAGGCCCGGATGAGCCGCCAGTCTGGCGTATCATAACAGATGTTGCAGATGGTGTACGCACCGTAGCGGTCCCGCTCCATGTAGGGCTGCATCTCCTTTAATAGGAATTGCTGCTGGGGAACCGTCAGCATATATTTCTTTTCATACCGCTGGAAACTGGTTTGAATCTGATTTGCCATAAGCCGATACCTCCTTGACGGAAACAGCATACACAGCCAGCCTAAAGGGAACCTAAAGAAACTTTTCGGAAACTCTTTAGGTTTCTTTTAGGCTGCCGCTTTATGATGGGCACATCACAGGGAAGGCACCACCGGAAACGGGTGGCGCCCCATCAAAACCAAAAGCACCATACAAGGAGGCTCTTTTATATGAACGCGAAAAAATGGACAGCAATGCTGTGCGCGGCGGCCCTAGCGGTGTCCCTCACCGCCTGCGGCACCCAGGCAACAGAAACGGCGGACACCGGGGCCACCCTGACGGGCCAAGTTTCCGCCGTGGACGGCAGCGAGGTCACCCTGCTGCTGGGTACTTTAAATGAAAACGAGAACGGCTCCGGAACCGCCCCGGACGGCGTATCCGGCCAGGACGGCCCGACCGGCACCCCGCCGGAAAAGCCGGAGAGCAGTTCCAATAGCGGCAGCACCAACGGCCAGCCCCCGGAAAAGCCGGAGGGTGACAGCACCGGCAGCGGCGGAACACCTCCGGAAATGCCCTCCGGCGCTTCGGATGGCCAGCCCGGCGGCTCCGCACCCTCCGGGAACCCGCCCTCCAGAACCGGCAGCAGCTTCACGGCGGGGACGGAATCCGTCACGCTGAACTTTGCCGACGCGGCGATCACGGAAAACGGCCAGAGCGCCCAACTGGATGACATCGAGGTGGGCGACGTGCTGACCGTGGAGGTGGGCGCCAATAACACCGCCGCCTCCGCCAACATTGTAAACCTGGGCGGCATGAGCGCCCCCGGCGGCTTCGGCGGCAGCAGCGAGGTGACCCAGGGCAGCAGCGCCAACACCATCACTGAGGATGGGACTTACGCCAATGTCTCCTATTTTTCCTCAGGCGATGATGAAAACGCCCTGCGCGTTGACGGCGCAAGCGTCACCTTGGACCAGATCACCGTGGATAAGTCAGCCGGAGCCACCTCCAACACGGAGAACGGCGATTTCTGCGGCGTCAACGCCGCCCTGCTTGCCACCAACGAAGCCAATGTCACGATCAAGAACGCCACGGTGACCTCCTCCGCCCAGAACGGCAACGGCGTGTTCAGCTATGGCAGCGGCACCACCGTCAACATCTCCGACTCCACCATCACCACCACTGCCGACAACTCCGGTGGCATCCAGACCACCGGTGGCGGCACCACCAACGCCAGCAATCTGACCGTTGAGACCTCCGGCAACTCCTCGGCGGCCATCCGCTCCGACCGGGGCGGCGGCACGGTGAATGTGGACGGCGGCACCTATACCTCCAACGGCTATAACTCCCCGGCGGTCTATTCCACGGCGGACATCACCGTGAAAAACGCCGCCCTCACCGCCAACAATTCCGAGGCTCTGGTCATTGAGGGCAAGAATTCCATCACCCTGGAGGACTGCGCCGTCACCGGCAATATGAGCGACACCAAGGGCACCAGCTCGGATGAAAACGTCCACAACGTGATGATCTACCAGTCCATGAGCGGCGACGCCGACGTGGGCACCTCCACCCTCTCCATGACCGGCGGCAGCCTGACGGCGAAAAACGGTGACATGTTCTACGTGACCAATACCCACTGTGTCCTGACCCTTTCCGGCGTGGCCCTCAAGAATGAGGATGGGGACGGCGCCCTGCTGCGGGTGGTGGGCAACTCCGCCAGCCACGGCTGGGGCACCGCCGGGGCCAACGGCGCCCAGGTGGACTTCACCGCCGACGCCCAGGCCCTGGAGGGCGGCATCATCGTAGATACCATCTCCACCCTGAACATGACCCTGACAAACGGCAGCAGCTTCACCGGCACCGTCAACATCGTGGACAACGCCCAGGGCGGCGACGCCGTCAGCGACAACGCGGTCATCACCGTTGGCAGCGGCTGTGTCTGGACCCTCACCGGGGACTGCACCGTCACCAGCCTCACCAACAACGGCACCATCAACTTCAACGGCTACACCATTACCCTTGCCGACGGCACCGTGCTGCGGTAAGGCGTGTGCGGCAATATAACCATGAAAGGATGAACCAACATGAACAAGAACATTCCGAAAAAGATCTTCTCCGGCGCGGTGGCGGCGGCTCTGGCAGTGTCCCTGCTGCCTGCCTCCGCACTGGCCGCCAGCAGCGAATACACGGCGGCCGGGGCCACGAAGCTCACCTTCTCCAACAGCGGCATCACTGCCAAGGACGGGGACTATACCGGATACAAGATCGACGGCACGGACCTGACCATCCAGTCCTCCGGCACCTATCTGGTCTCCGGTAGCTGTACCGACGGCTCCATCAAGGTCAAAAAGGGCACCACCGGCGTGACGCTGGTGCTGGACGGCCTGACCCTTACCAGCAGCGATACCGCCCCCATCGCCTGCAACAAGTCCACAGAGGTGACCATCGTGGCCGCCGGCGGCACCACCAACACCCTGACGGACAGCGCCCAAAACAATGATGACAATTACCCGGACAACGAGGACGCGGAAAATGCCGTCATCAAGTGCAAGGACGGCTCCGACGTCACCATCTGCGGCTCCGGCACCCTGAACATCAACGCCAAGGGCAAGAACGGCATCAAGTCCGGTGCCACCACTGATGAAGAGGGAGAGGCATCCCTGACCATCCGGGACGTGGCCCTGACCATTGACGCTCCCGTCAACGACGCCATCAACGCCGAACAGCAGCTGGACATTGAAAGCGGCACATTGACCATTTCCGCCGGGGATGATGCCGTCCACTGCGACTACGTGATGAACGTGGGCGCGGCGGGCACCAGCGGCCCCTCCATCACCATCACGGACTGCTACGAGGGCCTGGAGGCGGCCACGCTGAACATCCGCTCCGGCGATATTGATATCACGGCGGAGGATGACTGCCTCAACGCCGTCAATTCCGACCTGACGGACTATAACTTCTCCATGACCATCTCCGGCGGCACCGTCAACGCCTACTCCGCCAGCGGTGACGGCTTTGACTCCAACGGCGATCTGACCATTGCCGGCGGCAGCGTGACGGTCTGGACCGCCAACACCGCCGATAACCAGCCCCTGGACGCCGACGGCACCCTGACGGTCTCCGGCGGTACGGTCCTGGCGGCAGGCGGCAGCGCGGGCACGAGTGTCAAGACTACCGCCACCCAGCCCTATGTGGCCTTTGGCGGCTCCAGCAACATGGGTGGCCGGGGCACGTCCCTGATTACCAAGGGCGGGAGCTTTACCGTGAAGGACAGTTCCGGCAATACGGTCTATGGCGGAACTGCCGTCTGCAACGCCAGCTACCTGTTCTTCTCCTCTTCCAAGCTGACCTCCGGCGGCAGTTACAGCCTGTACGGCGGCTCTGCCAGTGCAGCTACTGCCACGGCCCAAACGGGGACTTCCATGAACAGCGAACAGCGTCCCGGCAACGGCCAGCAGCCTGGAATGGGCAGCAACCAGCAGCCTGCGGCTCCCGGCAATACCGGAACCCAGCCTCCCGCCCTGCCGGAGGGCTCCAACGGCTCCCAGCAACCCTCCGGCACTACCCCACCCCAGCAAAGCAATTCCTTCAGCGACGTGTCCAGCGGTGACTGGTTCTATGAAGCCATCCGCTATGTGACTCAGAACGGCCTGATGAACGGCACCGGCAGCGGAACCTTCGCCCCCAACGCCACCATCACCCGTGGGATGCTGGTGACCATCCTCTA
>CAVDXW010000087.1:0-6417 GCA_963613145.1 Bacteroidaceae bacterium
TACCACGCCTTCGTGTTAATCTTATAAAAAAGATGATTAGACGGAAAATATTTTTTGGGAGGTGGTTCTATGAAGTGGCTCGTATATGGCTGTGGTCTTCTGATTTCCAGCGCCGTGGTTGTTGCTCTCGGTATGTCCGGCGTGCTTCCTGCCCTCGGCGGTATCGGCTCCGGGCTGCTGACAGTCTGCGTCTATTTTCTCGGTGTATATCTTGCGCCTCGCCTCATCATTCAGCGTCTGCTGCAGCGCGTTCCGAAAGAGAAGCCCGAAGATATTGTTCCTATCGAGCCGAAGCGCAAGCCCATCCGCCGTGATGTCGTCGGCTATCAGCTGGTCGTGTTTATCCTTGTTTGCCTCTCGGTTCTCCTCGCCCTTCGGTATGGCAGCGCGTCCAATGATGTAGAGCAGCTGCTGTCGCAGCTTGAAGAGCAATACCATGACCGCTACTTGGAAGGCTATGCGGATGCCGAAGCCGCCGCCTATGAAAACGGCTATAATGCCGGGTGCGAGGATGGCTACAGCACCGGCTATTCAGAGGGAGACGCTGATGGCCGCAGTGCAGTCCTGTCTCTTTACTACAATGAGCTGCGCTTCTTCCGCAATGGTGCCTGCGTCGTCACAGAAGAAGGCTATCGTTACCACCACTATGGCTGCTATCACATTGTGGGGCGTGAGTATTGGATATATAACACTGAACTGGCAGAATATAAAGGTTATTCTCCCTGCCTCGATTGTTGGGGAGATGGGCTTTTGACAATTATACTGCCCTAATAATGCAGCAGAACAGCACCGGGGAGACCCGGTGCTGTTCTTTTTCTTATCCCTTCGGCAGTACCAGCCCGCCGGTGTAGCTCGTGCCGTCCGGCAGTACGATGCCGCCGCTGTCCGTCTCTGCGTTCAGTGCGTCATAGACCTTTTGCCCCACGCTGGTGCTGTACGGATTGTTCTTCGGCTTCCAGCTCTTGTTCGCCAGCTGCCATAGCACTGCCTGCTGCGTTACCGTCAGGCTCTGTCCGCCTCCGGCTCCCGGCAGCACGATGCCGCTGCCGCCGCCCATGGAATCAATAGCTGCTTCCACCTCTTCCTGCTTGAACGTGCCGTTGCCGTCGAGATCGAACTGCGGCAGCAGCTCCCGGAAGGTGACATACGCCTCCGGTGTCACGCCGTAGCTGTAGCCGGTCTGCAGCTTCCCGTACTCGCTCTCCGTCATCATCTCGCTGAGCACGGTCATCTGCTCGTCCGCGCTCAGACCTGCGTCCACCACTACGCGGTAGCGCTGCAGGTTGCTCACGCTGTCCTTGCCGTCCTCCGGCTCCAGCGCGTTCAGGCTGTTGGTCAGATCATAGGCTGCGTCGTCATCCAGTCCCGCCGCGACAAAGCCGTCGTACCGTGCGGCCTCCGCCGGTATCTGGCTGTAATACTTGAAGCAGCTCCGCACGGTGTCCGCCTGTTCCGCCGTCAGGTTCTGGCTGTTCACCCAGCGGGAAAACTCCACCGCCTTCTCCGATGCGCCGCTGTACTTCTCGTTGACGGTGGTGTACTCGTTCTGCACCTTCAGGAAGGTGTCGAAGTCCAGCCCCGCCTGTTCAAAGGCCATGATGTCATCGTCCCGGCTCGTGGTGTAGCTACCGTCGTCCTGCTTTGTTCCCGTGATGTAGCGGTAGACGGTTTTCTTCTCCTCATCGGTTAGCGCCGATTCTGCGATTGCGTCCCGCTTGGCGTTGGATGCTGCTGCGCCGGTCAGACTTCCTGCGTTCTTGATGTCCATGAGCACCGTGGTCACGGCTCCCATGTCCGCGTCGGTATCCGCCAGCGCGTCCATCAGCTCCCGCTCCTTGTCGGTCGCCATCAGTCCGTAATAGGCCACGCTCTTCCCGTCGCCGGAGATGTCCGCCGCCTGCAGGATTCTGCGCTCCGCTTCCGCTTCGGTTTCCGTCTCCGTCTTCGTTGCGCCGCGCAGCTCCTTCAGCAGGTTGTAGGCATCCTCCTGCGGCACGCCCGCTTCCGTCATGCCCTGATAGGCTGCAGTCTCCTTCGCGCCGAAGCTCTTGAAATCACTCTCAATCCACTCCCGCCCGGTCTTCGTGGATGTCTTGCCGAAGATCATGGCCTGCCCTGCGTTCAGTGCCGCCTGCCACGGGTCGTCGTTGTAGATCGGGTACTGCAGCAGGTCGTTGCCCTCTGCGTCCACGGAGTAGCTGCCGCCCTTGATCGTGGCGCTCAGTCCTTGGTAAATCTTCTTCAGCTGTCCGCCGCCGAAGGGAAGTGCCAGATAGGTCAGCGGGTTCATCAGCTCCTTGCCCGCCGTGGCCAGCTTCTTCTTCGTACTCCATGTGTCGCTCGTCACGGTCTTCAGCAGGTTGTCCCAGTCCGGCAGTGCGCTGCTGATCGGCACGCGCCCGCCGCCCAGTACGCCGCCGATGAACGGCAGCTCCTCCGCCACGTCGCCCAGTGCACCGGTCACGGTGTCGTAGGCATTTTTCTTCTCCGTCTCGAAAGACGGCATATTGCCTGTTACAGCTCCTACGCCCAGCTCCACAAGGTTCGGCAGCTCGTACCCGGTGATGTCGCCCACGGTATCGTTCAGGATGCCGATGGGGTCAAGCGCCGGTCTGCGCCCGATGAAATACTCGTAGACCTCATCGTACAGCCATGCGCCGAGGAAGAACTTGAACAGTGCCATAGCAAGCGCCGCCAGCCCCTTCTCCTTGTATGCACGCGGCATGTCTTTGAAGAGATAGCTCAGCTGGTTGTTGACTTCAAGCTGAAACTGCGTGAACACCTTCGTCAGCGGGTTGCTGCGGTTGAACAGCGTCGGCGTGGAGCCTTTGCTGCGGTCTGCCATCACGCCCGCCGTCCAGCTGTCCGCCTCTGTCATGGCAGCGGCCTCGCTCATGCCGCGCTTCAGGTTCTGGTTATACCTTGCGCGTACAAGGCTTCCTGCCGTGAACTGGTCGATGTACTCCATCGGTGAAGACATGGTGGCCGACGCCTTCTGCGCCCACGTCCGCACCAGCGGGTCGCTGCCCTTGCGGTTCGTCAGGAATGCGGAAGCGTCCACGATGCCGTCGCTCTCCTTGAAGCTCTGCAGCGTCTGCCACATACCGCGCAGCAACTCTCCGCGATTGAGCATCGCGCCGCCCTGCGTCAGCGGGATGAAGTTCGTCAGCCACGATGCCGGGTTGATGGCCACCATGTTGGCAGCCACGCGGCTCTCCAGTCCCTTCACAAGGTTGTACATGTTTCTGCCCAGTGCCTGCTCCATGTTGCGGTCTGCGCGGCTCTTCTTGTTGGCCAGCAGGTTGGTGTACTCCTCCAGCTCCACCACGAAGTTCGACAGTGCAAACCGTCCGTCCTCATAGATGCTGTCGATCTTGCTGCGCTTCTCTTCCTCTGTCAGGCGCGGGTCTGCGTACACCGTGTCCACCTGCTTGCGCAATCCCTCGTCGCCGGTGCGGTAGCGTGCCTGTGTCGCCAGTGCCCGCAGCTTCTGAATGTTGTCGGTCTGGTAGATGACATCCGCCACGCCCTCGATGTACTTGTCGAAGCCCTCCACCGCGTCATAGGCCGTGTCGAAGCCGAGACGCTGCTGCGCGTTTCCGAACCACTGGATGCCCGGTCGGAAGGTGTGCGTCAGGCCGTTGATCGTGGTGGGCAGCGCCGTCACCTGTGTGTCGATGCCCAGCGCTCTGCCGAACAGTCCCATAATTCCGTCACCGTCTCCCGGCCGGAAGTGTGGGAAATAACCGCTGCGGTAGTTTACCGGCTCGTAACCGTTGCGCACTCTGGCCTCGTTCATCTGCTTGAACAGCTCGTCGTAGATGCTGCGAAACTCCTCCACCGCGTGCTCGATCTTCGCCTTGTCCAGCTGTGGGTTCTGCTTCCACATTTCCTGCACGATGCCGCGCCAGTCGCTCAGCGTCTTGCCGTCCCGCTCCGCCATGCGTCCTCTGCTGTTCTCCAGCATCCGAATGTTGTCCATCGCTTCGCCCAGCAGCTGCACCGCGTGCGCTTCAGAGACCTTTCCGGCCTTCTGCATGGCCTTGGTCTCTTTCGTGCTCAGGTTCAGTGCCCGCACCCGCTCGCGCATCTTGTTCTTCAGCCGCGTGGACTTGGCCTGCGCCTCGTGCACCGGCGTGAAATACTCCGCAATGATCTCCTGTGCCAGCTTCTTGTCCTTCACGATGTCGAGGATGTTCCGCTCCATCGTCTCGCGGGAGTAGAGGATACCGGCTTTCTTGTCCTTCCAGTCGTTAGCGGTCTCCAGATACTTGTCCGCTTCCTCCCGCAGCTTTGCACGCTGCTTCTGCTTATACTCCGTCAGCAGCTTCACCAGCCGCTCATACTCCGTCGTGGCTTCGTAGACGGCGGTGATGCCCTTCACGTTGTCCTTCTTCGGGTCAAGGTGCGTCAGCTCGATCTCGCCCTTTAAGAGCCGCCCCAGCTGGATGTTGTCGTGGTCGGTCAGCAGGTTCTTTGCCTTGGCCTTCTCCGATTCCCACCGCGCCTTCTTCAGCTGTTTATACGCCTCTGCGGCCTGTTCCGTTGTCACTGGCACCTCCGCCGCGTCAGCCTTTGCTGCCCGCTCGTCTGCATAGCGTTTCACGGTGCGCAGGTCTCCGATGGTGTCCCCGATGGCCGCGTCAAAGTCGTTCTTCGCCCAGCGTTTGAACTCCTCCGCGTCCCGTCCGTAGTATTCACTCAGGGATTTTTCCGTCTTCTCGATGCTCTGCGCCACCTCGAACATCTGCACCAGCTGGTCAGCCGGATGCGTCAGGTTGTCCGGAAACAGCTCCGGAGCCATGCCCTGCAGCTCCTGATAGGCAACGTCCACCGGCAGTCCGCCCTCGTTCACGATGCGCAGCCGCCCGAAAGCGCTCTTGCGGAAGTCATTGAAGTCCGCGATGTCATGCCTGTCCTGTTCGGAGATGGTCACGGCCTGCGTGCGCAGGTGGTCTTTGATCTCCTTGTACTGCTGGTAGAACTCCTCGTCCACCACGATGCCCTCGCTGTATGCCCGCTCGAACATCTCCGCCGTTGTCTCTTCCGATACGCGCCCGGTGGTCAGGTATTCCTCGCTGATGTCCCGTGCGATCTCCTGCAGGTATTCCCGCTGTGCAAATCGCGGCACGCTCAGCGCACGGCTCACGCGCCCCACAAGCGCGTTTTCCGCCCGCTTCAGATAGTCCTGCGCCTTCTTCGGCAGCGTTGTGCGGATGCTGTCCTTCTTCTCCTCGTCCTCCGCCGTTGGCAGCGTCGCCTCCGGCGTTCCCTCTTCCGTGACGGAATACCGCAGCGTCCGCTCGTTCGTCGGGCTGGCAAAGCGCTCCACCACCGCGTCGCGGTTCTCATAGCTCAGCGGCAGCAGGTCATGCACCTGCACCTGCGCGTCAGACCATGTGCCGCCGAAGTCCTGCCCGGTCAGCGTCAGCTCTGCGATCTCACTCTTGGAGTATTTGTTGGAGGAATCGAACAGCAGCACCGGGATTTGTTCCACGCCTGCGTTGCGCATAGCCACCGCACGGTGCCTTCCTTCATGGCCTTGCACCTCGCCGGTCTCGTGGTCGATGTTCAGCTGGACAGGCTGCCATCTCGTTGCCTCTCCCAGCTTCTCCTCGTCCAGTTTCCTGCTGTGCTGCTCCACAATCTGCCGCCCGCCCTCGCTTGTGGTCAGGCTCAGGAACTCATCCGGTGTCATATAGGCGATATATGCCTTCGCATACTTCGGGGTGCTCTTGGCTGCATAGTCCCGCAGATAGGTGTCGATGGTGCTCTCCTGCAGCTTCACCGCACCCTCATACTCGCCGTTCTCGCTAATAGAATAGCGGATGTCCGGGTCGTTTGTCGGGTCTTCGTTAGTGACGCGCTTGATCTGCTCCGGGGAGAAGGCGATATATACCGCATCCGGGTCTCCGTTCATGTCCACAAGGTCTTCGTCCGTAGACTTGACGATAATGCCGTCGTGTCCGCCCTCCTGCGCCCAGCGCATCAAATCGCCGTGCCGCATATCCGCCTGACGGACGGCGCTGCCCCACCCTTCATCTTCAATGACAAGCGGGTTTTTCAGGTTCAGGTAGACCTCCATGATGTTTTTCTCCCCGCCCGACAAATACGCAGCTCCTCTTGCGTAGCCCTGCGCGTCCTCGATATATGGCGTGAAGTAGAAGCCGAGGTCTCCGCCTCTGTTCTGGAAGTTCTGCTCAATACGTCCTTTGTCAAACACTGTGAAGTCCGCGCCGGTTCCGTGATATAGCGTCAGTAGCCGTCCCTCTCTGTCCACAGCTTTGCTGTCTTTGAAGAACTCCTGCTGCGCTTCCGTCAGCTGTCTGCCGTCGCTGTCCTCGCTGATAGAGAACTTTACACCCTCCAGCCCGTTCACCAGCTCCTTCCGCTGTTCCTCGTTGCCGGTCTCGTACT
>CAVDXW010000088.1:0-6345 GCA_963613145.1 Bacteroidaceae bacterium
TTACCTCCTCCGGCGCATCCTGCCCGCATCCGCAGGCAAAACGCTCTTGCAGTATCAATGGAACAGTCCCCCCCCTGTACCCATTTGGCCGCTGAGGGTTTGGACCGTTCCGTCAGCAGAGAGTTTGACCCGGCTGTCCTGTGGGTGATTTTCAACGGAGATGGCCACACCGTGGCGATCTCCGGCGGTCAGTGTGGGTGATGGGTCACCATTTACTCCGATACCAAGACCGTTTCCGGCTCCGTCATTCTGTCGGGTTGTCCCCCCCCCGTTGTAGCGGGTGGCTTTGTCATTGATGGGGATGCAGAGGCTTGGCGCTCCAGCGCAGCTCTTAGTATCGGCGGTAAAGGTTTGCCACGGCGCTCCGCTCTGCGGAGAATACCCAGGCACGCCTTGGCGCTCAAAGAGTATTTCGGGTGCGGTGAGGCCTCCAAAATCAGCGACAAGTGCGATGCGTTTTCGACGCTGGGGCACTCCCCAAAACTGAGCGTCGAAAACTCGCCAAGCAAGGCTCCATTTTCCTCCCAGGTCAGTGAGGCATCCGATTTTAGGCCATCCGTGTTTAGGGACAGGAACAGCGGGGGCTTGTGGGCAGACAACTTTGACCGTTTCGTGGAGGACTGCTCCGAAGTCCTCACCTTTGTTGGAGCTGAAAGCTCCGGGGACATTCTCCCAGACCATCCAGCGGGGGCGGATGCTTTTTCCAGTGCGTCCTCTTTCGACATCGGCACACCTCATTTCCTTGATTATTCTGAGCTGTTCTATAAACAGCCCGGAGCGGGTGGCGCTCTCATCGCCCAGCTCACCGTGCCGCAAGCCCTCCCGCTTTCCAGCAATAGAGAGGTCCTGGCACGGGCTGCCGCCGATGATGACATTGACCGGCTCCACCCGGTAGCCGCTTATCTTGGTGATGTCACCCAGGTGTTTCATTGGGATGCCTCCCTTGCAAAGCGTTCATCCAGTTCAAACACGCCACGGGGCTGGCCTTTGTAAAAGCCTTTCATGGGGCGCTCTAACTGGGCTTGTAGGTGTTTCAGCTTTTCCCAATACTCCGGGAGATACTGGCGGATGTTTCTGAGCTCCTTGAGGTTTTTGTTGCAGCAACACCAGCAGGAAACACGGTCCAGGATGTCATAGAGCCGGATGGAGCCCTCCAGCCAGAAATATCCGGCAGAGTAGCAATATTGCAGGCAGTCCGCCTCAGTCATGCCAAACTCCGCAAGCGGAAAGAGCTTGTAGGGCTTGCGCTCTTTCTGGAGCCTGGGCGTTTCATCTGCGGCGATGCCCACATAGACCTTTGCGCCCTGGCGCTCTGCATACTGGTCAATGGTCCGCAGCTTGCAGGTGGTACCCCAGCGACACAGGCCGCCACACCAGCCATACCCACGCCGCTCACGCCCCTTGACGGGACGCTCCAGCATGTCATAGAGAAAAGGGGTGTCCGGGTACAGCGATGTGTATTTGATGCCGTGCTGCTGGAATACCGGGAGCATAGCGTCCCGCAGGTCATAGATGGCTTGAAACTCCATCCCGGTGTCATAAAAGACCACCTCATCCAGCGGCAGGCCACGCTCTATGAGCATGAGCACCATGGCCAGGCTGTCCTTGCCAAAGGAGCACGATGCAATGTATTTCATGTGTGCCTCCTTAGTCTTTCTTGAAGAATGTGCCCACCCAGCCATCAGCGTTGAGCGGCAGATCAGCGGCCCACGGGATGGGCTGGCGCATGATGTTGACCACCGTGTCCAGCATGGTGTCCTCATCGGCCCAGGGGGCAATGTCAATGACCACCTCATCATGGATGTGGAACACCACCGGCAGGCCGGATGCCTCCAGGCGCTCAATGGTGTCCGCCAAGCAGTCACGGGCAATGGCCTGGACGCAGTTCTCCACCAGCTTGCCGCCGTAGGTTTCGATGCGTTTCCACCGCTTGGTTTTCTGGTCCATGCCCATGTAGGAGATGGAGAGGTTGCCCCATTGGTTTTCACCAATGCCGGGGCTCACATAGTAGAGCTTGCGGCCAGAGGGGAGCTGGATGGTGAAACAGTCGGTGCCCTGGTTGTAGTCATACTCACGGGCCAGCAGCAGGCCATTGATGCCCACACTGCCACCCTGGGTGATGACCTGCACAGCGGCGTTGTCCATGGAATACCACAGGTCACGGATGCGCTTGTTAGCCTCACGCCAGCGGCTCACGATGTCCGGCAGGTCCTCCTCTGGGATGCCCATGTCCAGGGCTCCCATGTTGATGAGTGCGCCGGTGCTGCCCTGGTAGCCCAGGGCCAGCTCTGCCACCTTGCCCTTTTGCCGGAGTGCATACTCTGGATTGCCCTTTTTGATGAGCTCAATGGGCACGCCGAACATCTGAGAGGCAGAGGCCTCATAGATTTTGCCGTGGGTGCGGAACACCTCCAGCCGCCATTGCTCACCGGCCAGCCAGGAGATGACACGGGCCTCAATGGCCGAAAAGTCAGCGTCAATGAGGACATGGCCCTCCGGGGCTACAAAAGCGGTGCGGATGAGCTGGCTGAGAGTGTCAGGCACAGAGCCATAGATCAGCCGGAGGGCATCCAGCTTGCGGTGCTCCACCAGCTCACGGGCCAGCGGTAGCGGCTCTGTGTAGGTGCGGGGCAAGTTCTGGACCTGCACCAGGCGGCCTGCCCAGCGCCCCGTCCTGTTTGCCCCATAGAATTGGAGCAGCCCACGGACACGACCATCCGGGCACACAGCGGCCTCAATAGCGTCATACTTTTTGGTGCTGGTCTTGCCCAGCTCTTGGCGTATCTCAAGCATCCGCTGGACCTGGGGGCTGTTGTCCTCCTTGCCCAGCAGGCGGGCCACGGTGTCCTTGCGGAGGTCCGCAAGCTCCTCTCCCATGGCCTCCTGGAGCCATTGCGTGAGCTGTGCCACGCTGTTGGGGTTGTCCAGCTTGGAGATGTTCATGGCCTCCTTGGTGAGGTTTTGGCGGGTCACATTGCCCAGATAGAGGGCACCGCTCACCAGGTCCATGTCCACGGCCACGCCACGGGCATTGATGATGAGGTCCGTTTCCCATTGCTTTTGCACGAAGTCCGGCACGGGGAAAGCGGAGAGCCGCCGCTCAATCTCCATCTCAGTCACAACATCCTGGCGGCAGTATTCTTTGAACAGCTCCCACTTGTCGGTGTCGTGCTGGGGCAGGTTGCGGGTGCGGCCTCCATTGGCCTTTGTGGGGGCGCAGGGGATGCAGAAATAACGGATGAGCGCCTTGCCGGTGTTCAGCTTGCGCTTGTCCTCAGCAAGCCCCAGAGCCTTGCCAGTGGCATCCAGGCCCGCTGTGTAGCCGCAATAGAGGCCATGGAACATGGTGCAGCGCCATTGGTCCGGCGGCAGGGTGCCCAAAAACTTGGACAGGCAGCCCCACTCAAAGGGGGCGTTGTATGCGTGCTTGATGTACTCCGGGGAGGTGATGGCCTGGACCAGCCACGGGGGGAGGCGTTCCCCCCGTGCCAGGTCAATGATCTCAACAGGCGCACCATCCACACTGTACGCAAAGAGCAGGATTTCAAAGTCCGGGCTGGAGATGTACTTTTGCGCCCCGGCCTTAGCAATCGGTACGCTTGAATAGGTTTCAAGGTCAATGCTGAGATGGTGCATGATGTCCTCCAATTACATGGGCTGGCCGGTGATGGGGTTGATGCCGCCGGTGGTGGCCCAGGGCACCTGAGCAGCAGGAGCGGCGGGAGCCGTAGGCTGAACACCGTAGGCACCGGGGGTGGCGGGCATCGCCGCACCATAGGAGGGAGTGGCCGCAGGAGCGGCACCCAGTCCGGCGAAGTCGGAGGCGGCGGAGGCCTGGCCGCTCAGGGGCTCCCCGTCACGGGTTTTGAGAACATTGCCCAGACCGCAGCCAATGCCCTTGTTGCCGCTGTTGGAGTAGCCGAAGAAACGGACGGTGACACGGCCATACATGCCGCTGTAAATGTCCGCCGGGGACAGTTCGCAGTTGATGTTGTCGATGCCCACCACCTGGGGCTTGTTCTTGGTGGAGGCGGTCATCACCCAATGGCCCTTGCACTCATCGCCAAAGGGCACGCCAGAGGGGCGCACGCCGTCACCATCGTAGATGGGCACCTTGAGCATGGGCGGGCGGGCACCGTTCCACACCTTGGTGAGCGCATCATTGGCGGCGGCCTGGATGGCAGCGTCAATGTCAGCCTTGGTGGCAGCATCGCTCTTGGGGATGAGCAGGGTGACGGAATACTTGGGCTCACCGCCCTGCTGGGCGGCTCTGGGGGTGGTCAGGTTGGCATAGGAGAGGCGGACCTCACCAGTCAGGACTTTCATGGCATCATTCTGATACATAATCTTTTGATCTCCTTTACAGTTAAATTACACTCTGGTGTTTGCATCAGGCTGGGCCTCAGCCCAGCAGGTTTGAAGTTTCACCCAGCGCTCATGCTGGGCCTTGGTCCGCTTTACGGCAGCGGTCAGCCGGTTGTTTTCCCGGAGCTTTTGGCGTTCATCTTTGAGGCGGCTTTTCTTGTTGGGCACATAGCGCCAGCCGTTGTGATACTCCGTGCTGGCCTGTTTCCACGCCTCTTTGCTTTCGATCACGGCGGCATCCAGGTAGAGGGTCATCTGGCGGATGGCTCCCTCATTGCTCCACGGGTCCGCCAGGAGCAGCTTGAAAACCTTGCGGATGTTGGAGAGGGGCATGTCCTCCAGCCGGTCAAAATAGATGTCAGCGTGGTAGTCCCCGGTGTTGATGGTGATGAGCTTGGCGGGGTCTGTGTACTGCGTGCAGCTCTCGCAGACTTCCGGGTCACGGATGACGGCCAGGGTGCCGCATGCGTGCTTGCAGAAACGGCCCACGGGATAGCCCTTTTCCTCATCAACCAGCGGGATGGGAGGTTGCCATGGGGCAGAATGGGCACAGGTCTGGTACTTACTCATTGGCGGCCACCCCGGCAAAGTCAGCAGCGGCGGGGTTGTAGGCCTCACGCTTGTCCGTGCTGAGGGCCAGCGTGGGCTTGCCCAGGGGCTTGGTCACATAGCCGCCGATTTTCTCAGCAAACTCCGCCTTGCCCATCAGTTTCTCCATCTCAGAGAGGGTCTTGGGCTTGCGGTCATAGAGCAGGGCCTCATCATATCCGGCGGCAATGGCGGCCTGGATGGCGGCATCCTGGTCTGTAAAGGTGCGGATGCTCCGGCCAGCTACCAGTTTCCAGCCCTCAATGGGCTTGCCGCCCAGCAGGGCCTTGGTGGCGTATTCCTCCAGGTCCTTGTACCAGGCCACCAGCTCCTTGCCACGGATGAGGAGGTCACCGATCTCCGCATCAGAGAGGAGCGGGTGCACCTCATTCCCATGCGGGCCGATGTGGGAAAACTCCTGGGGGACCATAGCGTCAGGCGGGACGGAGGCGGCGGGCACGCAGTCCTTGAAGTCCTCCAGCGCCGTGTTGGTGTTGGCACGGGCACGGCACTGAGCCTTGCCACGGCAAAAACGGCAGTGGTCACCGGGGACAAACTCACCCAGCCCGGAGAAAGCCTTTTGTGCAATGGGCTTGATGCTCTCACCCCAGGCCAGCAGCTCCTCCACGGTGATGGTGTCGGTGGTGTAGCTGTCAAGGCGGGGCTGGTCAATGGACATGCGGACTTTCTTGATGGCATCACCGAACACGGGAGCATAGCGCTTGAGAGCGCCCAGAGCGTAGAGCCGCATCTGCGGGTTGCCCACAGCAGACACCGGGACCCCCTTGCCATGCTTGTAGTCCGTGATGCTGAGGGCGTCCCCGCCAATCATCACATTGTCGCAGGTGCCAAAGCCCTCCGGGACATACTCCCCAAAGCCCACTTGCACCTCCGCCGCCACAGTGGGCGTGCTGTCATAGAGCATGGCCTGCTCAGTCAGGTGCTCAATGTAGAGGTCACTGGTCTTGTCCATCTCCTCAGAGTAGAGCGGGTCCTTTTTGAGCTTGTTGAGGCGGGTGGTGTAGGTGCGGGAGGTCATCACAGTGAATTTCTTGAGGGTCTTGAGCTCACAGATGGCATGGGCCAGGCGGCCCTCCTCCGCATATTCGCTGGTGCGCTCCGGCAGGTGCTCCTCAAAGCGGGGGGCAGCCGTGCATTTCAGCCAGCGGGATGCCGATGAGGCAGAAAGCAGGGCGTGCTTTTCGGGAGGCATAGGGCACCTCCTTAGAGCTGTGCGCCCAGCGTCCGCAGTTCAGTGGCAAAGACACCGTACTGGTCCGGCTGGAGCTGGGTGACGGCCTGCACGCCATACTTGGCCAGCAGAGCCAGCAGTTGCTCCATCTTGCCCGCATCCACCAGGCTGGCACCGGCCTTGGCGATCTGGTCAAGGGT
>CAVDXW010000089.1:0-6134 GCA_963613145.1 Bacteroidaceae bacterium
ATCTCCTTGCCGCTGGCGTTGGCAGCGGTGAGGGTCTCCAGCGTCCAGCCCTGATTGGGGGAGACGGTCAGGGTGACGGTGGTACCGGCAGAAGCGGTCTTGCGGTCCGCGGTGACGGAGCCGTTCTTGGCGTCCTTCACCGTGACGGTGTAGGCGCTGGAGCTGCTGCCGCCACCGCCGCCGGAGGAAGTGGTAGAGATGGCAGCCGGGGCGCTGGGGTCAGACGCGTTGTGGTTGGAGTCCCCGGCAAGGCGCGCGTAGAAGGTGTAGGAGGTGCCGGAGGACAGGCCCGTAAAGTTCGGGCTGGTCTGCCAGGTCTTGCCGTCCTTACTGTATTCCGCGCCGGGGATGGTGTTCAGGGTGATGCTGGTGGTATCGCGGATGGCCAGCGTCGGCGCGTCGGGCGCGGTCTGGTTCGCCTTGGCGATGGTCCACTGGATGGTCTTGGCGCCCGTCGAGCCGTCCGACCAGTAGGAGGAGATGGGATCATTCAGCGAGGCATACACCGTATAGGTTCCGGCATTCGTCGCGCTGGCAGTACCGACGAGCGTATAGTCTACGCCGGACGCCACGCCGGTCTGCATGGAGCCGGTATAGACAAGTCCTGTGTTCGCTTCGGGAACGGTCACTGTCTTTGCGCCGCTGGGAAGGTCCTTCCACGTGGCCGTTACGGTGGTGTCTGCGGTAAACGTATACTGCGCGCCCGCGCTGTACTGTTTGTCGTCGATGTTCCAATGATCAAACACCTTGCCATCCGGCGCGGCGAAGCCGCAGGCCGGGAGGGTATACGGCACATACTGCGTGGCGGTGCCGTTTGCCATGTTTCCGGTGCCGCCGTTGGCCGCAAAGGTGATGGTATAGGTCGCGGCATTCTTGGCGGTGACCGTGACGGGGATAACGGCAGTCATTCCGCCATAGGTAGCCGTCACCGCGGTCGTTCCAGCGGTCAGGGTGGTCGGGCTGTAGGTCACGGTGGTAAGCTGTTCGGCAGTCAGGTCAACCTCCCTGCCGCTCTCGTAGACCTGCGCGATGGCGATGCCGGTGGGATCGAAGCTATCCCCCTCGGTATAGCTGGTCTTGTCGGGCGGCGTTGTCACGTAAATGCCGGTGACGGTGTCGTTCGCAAACACGGCCTTGAGCGTCACATTACGCTTCGGCATGAGGAAGGTGGTGGCGGCGCTGTTCTCGTCCGTAAACTGAACCTTGTTATCCGCTGCGGTGTCTTCCCATCTTACAAACTTCATGCCTTCAGGCACATACGCATCAGGAACCTCGACGGCATAGATCGTGTTCCGAGTCGCGCCTGATATGCCGGTTTCGTATAAGGTTTTGTTGTCAAGGCATTCGTCTTCGGCAATTTCCGTCCGATAGCAATGATACCAGATGCCGGTCAACGCAGTCTCTGTGCTGCTTTCTTCCTTCACTGCCGTAAAGTCGATGTTGAACGTGTCCTTCTCTTGCACCTCCAGCGAAATCGGGAGATACTTTACGATGGACTTGCTCTCACCATAGTTGGCGGTCAGCTTCAGGACGGCGTAGTGCATCCCGACTCCGGCGCTCTGATAGCCGTATGGATTTTCCTCCGACTCTTGCTGTTTGGAAAGATAGATCTTGAAGCTTGCCTTCCCGTCCTCGAAATTCAGATTATCAACCGAATGGGCAAGATTCTGTGTTTCCTTAATTTTGTTTTCATAAGTTGTATCGGTCGAAGCAGCGATTTCAAACCACTCCGGCTCCAGCGACGTCTCGAACTTAGCGGAAAGACTGGTCAGCTTCGCGCCCTCACCGGTTGAAGTGTCTTTCACGGTCACCTCGGCCGCGGCTCCGCAAACAGTATAGTTCTCTTTTTGGGAAACGCGCACGATGCCAGTTGTGGCGTCCATGTCATCGCAATCCACGGTAAAGTTATAGCTGGCCGTGGAAGCAATTTTTTCAAATTGTGCTTCGAACTCCATATCAGAGGAAGGCGTCACAAGCTGCCCTGCGGCATAGGTGTCAGAGCCGTATTTCCACACCGTGAACGCCTGGCCTTCCGGGACGGTACCGGTATACTCCGGCGCGGCGATGCTGTCGCCTGCCCAGACATAGTTCACATTGTCATCACCGAACTTGACAACGTAGTGCAGATAGGTCGTCAGGGTAGTGGTGAGCGTCTCGCCGTCGCTGGCCTGACCCGCGGTGGCGGTGGTGGCTTCGCAGCCGCTGATCAGCACCTTCGTGCCGCCGACAAACGCGTATTTGGTGGGATCCTTGAGCGTCAGCGTCACGGTGCGGGTGGACTTGCCGTCGGAATCGGGTGTGCTCCATGTACTAGCATCGATTGTATACGCCGCTACGCTGGGCACCTTGATTTCGGGATTCAAGTTGCTGGCCGTCAGATAGCCGCCCTGCGACAGTCGGACGGTGGTGATATTCTCTTTCGTCGTCGCGGCCTTGGCGTTCAGCGTCCAGTTGCCCCGGACGATGCTGCCCAGCTTGTTCGTGGGGCTGGTGCCGCGCTCAACGGGCGTGACCTTGGCGGAGACCGCATATTTTGCACCCTCCGTGGGAGCATCCGGCAGCGTCACCTGGATATCGATCCGGCAGCCGTCGGTCGTGCCGCCGGTGAAAAGAACGACGTCACACAGCACCTCCATCATACTCTTCTTCGCATAATCCCACTTCTGAACCGTGACCGCATAATCAAAGTCCGCCTGACCCATGAGATAAGCGGCGTACAGGCCCTTCGGCGCGGTCAGCGAGATGGTGAAGGTCTTGGTCCCCGGCGTGATGGTGGCGGGGGCGCCGGATGCAAGTTCCTTGCCATCGACCTTCATGGTCATATCGCCCATGCTGCCGGTATAGATCGTGATGGTCTTATACAGGCTGTTGAGCAGGTAAATCAGCTTTTCCGGACTGTCCGAACCGCTATAGACCGCGTTTGTACTGCCTGTTCTTGTATTGTCATGTCCTTTGTCAACGAACTCAACGGTCTGTCCCTCACCCACGATCACCGCGCCCTTGGGGAACAGGGAGGCGAAGGACTCTGTGTCGAAGTTTTCGACGCCATAGTCAGAGTCAGCCCACCAGTCTTGTCCTTCAAGGGGGGCCATGAATCCATACGTGGCGAACTGGAAGAGACTCGTCGGATCGTCGATTTTTGTTCCTGCGAGTGTGCCGTAGGAGCTGTCCAGCACATAAGTGCCCGGCGTATAGCGGTAGGTGCCGCCTTTGAGCTGCACGTCCAATTCGCCTTTGACATCCGTATCCTTTTTGACGAAAACGGAGTTTTCAAAGTTGCCGCCGGTGATCACGCTCTTCGGCTCCTTATCCGCGGCCTTCGCCCCGGCTTGGAGCAGGACCATTCCTTTGAAGGTACCGTTTGAGATAGTCACGATTCCATACTCATCTTTGCCACAGAATGCATTCAGAGCATAATTCACGCTCGATATTCCATATCCATCCTGTATCCGTCCACGCGCTGTTGGAGCGACAAAGGTTCCGCCGGTGATGTTCACCTGTCCAGCACTGTAGATCACATCGTTTCCCATTCCCCACGCATACTGCCCGAGGGTCAGGGACAGCGTACCGCTCTCAACCTTCAGCGTTCCACCATTATTCACAGAAATCAATCTTAACGTGGACTTGGAGGTATCGTTCACTCCTGAGATTGCGCCTGTATCCTTGCTGTCCCTGATGGTCAGCTTTACGTTAGCGCCGATATTGAGAAAGCCGCCTCCATAGGTATTGTTGCCCATCTTTATGTCCGTGGTGTAAAAATTCAGCTGATGTCCGTTCAGATCAAAAATGATGTTCCACGTAGAGTCTTTTGTATTTTTGATATAGATCGCCTGTGTGACTGTCAGCCCCAATCCGCTGTTTTCGCCTTTCGTGTCGATGTCAGCGTCCAGCCGGATGAAATGCTGCGCCGTCCCCCAACTGTCATCCTCCAGCGCATCTTTCAGCTGTTGGTAGGTCGTGACCTTGATGGGGTTATCCATGGACGCGCCTTCCGTTCCCGCCGCGAAGGCCGCGGTGGGGAGCAGTCCCAGCACCATCACGAGGCAGAGCAGGACGCTCAGAAGCCTGCTTGTCGTTCGTTTTGTATTCATAAAATTCACCTCACTAAAGTATCTGTTACAACAGATGTATCACTGAAATATTTGCGGAAAGTCTCGGCGGGGATCGCAAAGACGCCGTTTTTTCCATATCGGATAACGGCTTCATTTCCTCCGCTGCCGCAGCGCCAAATACCGTTCAGAGCGTTTATTGTCGCTTCACCGCAGCCCCAGGGATTCCGCAGAACTACATAATACTGCTTGTTGCTCATGTCCCAGCCCAAGATGGAATAGGCGTGATTCAAAGCGATCCCGGCGGATGAATAATCGCAACCCGCGTTCGGACTGGAAGGTGTGCAGGCAAACATCGGATTTACCGTGCGCTTGGTCATGCAGTTTTTACGGATGATCTCCACCAGATTATTCGCAGAGGTCTTGCTGTGCCGATAGAGGGAGGCTTTGCCGCCCACCAGTTCCTGACAGGCCTTTTCCGGCCGGCCACCCCGGATTTTATCCATGTTGGGGCAATCGGTCTTTGTTCCGGTCTTCCATACCGCATAGGCTTTCTCCAGAACAGCGGGCCAGATCTCGCCGCGGGAACTGTCCAGGGATCTCGCGTATTTCCAAGAATACTTCTTTGGAGTCGTATTGGAAGACCCAGCGGACACCGCGACCTTTTCCGAGACCTCCACCGTCTTTGCCTTGCCGCCGCTGTAGAAGGTGACGCAGTGGAGGGGGCTGCTCTCATCTCCCTGCCCGGAGACCTTCGCGTGATTGGCGATGGCATAGGGACGGGTCCAGGCTACAGAGGACAGGGCGGCAATGAAGTAGCAGTCGCCCAGCGCTCCCTGCATGGGATCGTCAAACTCGGGCACTTCCTTGAAGAACTCACCCATGTCCTGCCATGCACAGCCCGTCGGCGTCCACGGAGTATCCTTTGCGGGAGCTCTGGTATGCAGTGTTCCGGCAGGTTCGGGGAATAGAAGAATCTCCGGCACCCGCTGGCGGATGGTTTTCAGCCGCAGCTTTCTCATGGGCGGCTTTTTGGTGATCCGACGTGTGGTGCGTCTGGCGAGAAAATCGGCCAGCCGCTTTTTCGCCTCGTCGTAGGTCAGCTCCTTCTCCGTGCCGTCCGGCAGGATCTGCGTATAGGGCGTCAGGATGGGGCTGTCGGCGGCGAACAGGTCCGCCCGTGAGATATTCAGGATCTCACAAAGCGCCTGCGTCTGATCCGGGTATTTCTCCCACTTGATCGCTTTCCCAGCCACCAGCTCTGCCAGTGCGTAGGGGTTGATGGCTCCGGTCTGATACTCTCTGCTCATAGAAACATCTCCTCTCTGTGCAGAAGGTCATTTTCCTGTGCATTGCGTCCGGCGTCCACGCGCCGGGCGTGAGGGTGTGGTGTCCTCTGATGGGTTCCGCCGTCTTACAGCGTATCCATGACGGCGGAGAGGTAGGTGCGCGAGATGCTGGAAAACACGAACTGGTCGATGCGGCCCTCCCGTTTCAGCCCCAGCACCGTCCGCGCCAGCGCGGGATAGGCGTTCTCGTCGATGCAGAACACCGCCTTGCAGTCCGGGGCACGGGCCTTGACGAACGCCGCCTGCGCCAGTCGTTCCTCCACCGTGTAGGGGCTGTGAGCCGTGACCTCGGTGAAGTAGACGTCGGGCGGTTCCTCCCGGCACAACCGGTCAAGCTCTGTCTCGCCGCGCCGGACGCAGGTGACGAAGGGCGGGCTACCCTCCCGCAGCAGCCGGGCGGCGGTGTCCTCCCACTGCCGGTCCCGCATATCCAGCAGGATACGGCGCTCTCCCACGCCGTCGTATGCGCCGGGCGGCGCTGCCGCCATGGGCTCCGGCGGCGGGAGGCTGACCGCCTCGCCGTCGCTTTCCCGGTCACGGGCTCGGGTCCGTGGGCGCAGGAATGAAAACAGCCGCTTCATCCCCCATCACCCCCAGCCATCAGAACGCGCAAAGGCGCGTCCCGCCCGAAGAAGCTCCGGGCAGGCCGCGCCTGTGGAAAGTTTATGAGAGAGACAGCGAAAAAGGACAGACTTATCCTGTCTGTCTGTCTGTCTGTCTGTCTGTCTGTCTGTCT
>CAVDXW010000090.1:0-6106 GCA_963613145.1 Bacteroidaceae bacterium
ACGTTCGGCGGCTCTACCACCTATATGCCCACCTTCAACAAGGACAACACCAGCCTGACCGCCGACATCAACGGCACGTATGCGGGCAGCGAGAACACCACCGGGCGTTATGACGACTATGTGGATTACAGCGCCGTGGCGTACACGACCGACGGAAAGACCGCCACAGCGACGTACACGTCGGAAACGGTGGATGAGACCCACACCGCGCAGGAAACCCTTACCGCCGAGGTGATCACGATGGCGGCCTACAACCTCAAGACCACCGAGGAAAAGGCCGAGTTTGTCGGCTGGGTGTATGACGCGGACGGCTGGGCGTACTGGTCCCAGCCCATCGAGCCCGGCACGGCGACAGGGCTGCTGCTGGACAAGGTGGAAAACGCCGCGAAAAACGGAATACCGTTTATCCCAAACCAGAAGTCCTTTTATGCCATCAATGTGATCGGCGAGTTTGTCACAGCGGACGATCTCGGCTCGGCGGAGGACAAGAACGGCTTCTATTCCGAGGGAAGCACGCCGCCCTCCTCGGACGCGCTGGCACTGCTGAGAAGCATCGGCGTGGAGACCGGCAAGGTGACGCTGAGCAAGGTCACGACAAGCGGCAGCACGGAAGCATTGGAGGATATCAAGGATCAGGTTCTGACGATGCTGGCGGGTGCTGCCGGAACGAGCTTCACCGCAAGGGCGGCGATCAGCACCCCTGTGGACGGTGCGGCGTGGAGCTGGACAAGCTCTGACAGCAGCATCGTGACGGTGACGGCGGACAAGTCCGACAACAGCCGCGCAACCGTAGCGGTCGTCAATAGCAGCACAAGCCTTGGCACCGTTACCATCACCGCGAACTATACCACCTCCGACGGTGCTGTGTTCGCCTCGGCCTCCTTCATCGCAAATGTACCGAAGACAGTCAAGGTGGGGCAGACGGTGACGCTGGACGGTGTGGGCTACACCGTTATGGCGATAAAAACCGTGACGGGTCGGTCGGCGACTGAGACGGAAGCCACACAGCATAGCGCGGCTCTGCTGCTGCGAGATTCGCAATGGAAAGACAGAAAATTCGGCAGCAGCAACAGTTGGGAGGAAAGTGTTGTAAGAGACCTTTTGAAGAGCCAGTATGCAACCGACTATCCCGAAGCCGCAAAGAACGCACTTACGGTGACGATTTCGACCTACGATCCAGCGGATACGGAAGACCACAAGAGCGATACGGAGGATACCTTCTTCCTGCTCTCCGAAGCGGATGTTACAGGCAAGGCGACAAACGGCAGCGTAGGCAATGCCACACCGGAAAGCTGGGAGTATACCGCCGGAGCAAAGCTGCCGACCTTGAAGGCGATAGGCGGCAGATGGTTAATCTATCACACATGGCTGCGTTCACCCGACCGAAGCGGTACAGGCTATAGCCTGTACATTCAGAACGCGACTGCCAGTAACGTGCGGAGAGTAGCGAGTACAGCAACGAGTGCTAGCGGCGGATTATACATCCGTCCCGCGTTCTGGTACGACCTCGGTGCTGTGAGCATAAGCACCACCGATTGACCCCAGCACCTGCCTGCGCTCCGGCTGCACGCCGGGCGCGGGCAGGAGAGAACAGTATCCCATAAAAAATTTTTACATAAGGAGAAAGACGAACCATGAAAGCAAGAAACAAAAGACAAGCGATCATCGCCGTCGCGCTGGCGGTTGTGATCGGACTGTCGGGCACCTTCGCCTGGCAGAGCATCAGCCAGCAGGCACTCAACGAAGCCAAGGGTATCAGCAACCCCGGCGGACGACTGCACGATGATTACTCCGGCCCCGACGGCAACAAGGATGTTTACGTCGAGAACTTCGGAGATCAGGACATTTTCGCCCGCGTGCGGCTTTTTGAGTACATGGAGATCGGCAAGGGTGCCGGTACGAAAGGGACACAGAATGATGATGACACATGGACCGCGAGTGCGGACAACAAGGCCACCTCTCTTGTGGTCGGCGCGAACATCGACGATGTGAGCACCTGGACGCTCCATCTGCCCGGCAATGATGATGGAAGCATCAGCACCGGCGACTATCCCGGAAACACACAGTTCACCGACGCAAGCCAGACCTTCCACAACTACTTCACCTGGACCATGGGCGGCGAGGGCGACAACAACGGTCAGACCGTGTATTTGCCCACCTTCAACAAGAACAAGGACAGCCTTGCTCCCGACATCAACGGTACGCTGAAGGGAAATGAAAAAGGTGCTTACGGCGACTATGTCGACTATAAGACGGCGTATGGTGTGGATTACGAAATTGCCGGCACCGCATATTACGACTACGACGATAACACCGTTGACGAGGGCGATAGCGCCGGAAAGGGCGACGGCGGTGTGCAGGATACAAACTATACGGCAGTGAGTGAAACCCACAAGACTGCAAATACCCTGACCGCGTCTGTGATCACAATGGCAACCTACAATGATTATCCCGATACTTCAGCGGAAGAAGGAGTTACGACTAAGGAAAACTTCATCGGCTGGGTTTATGACACAGACGGCTGGGCGTACTGGTCTCAGCCCATCAAGCCCGGCACCGCTACCGGCCTTCTGCTGGACAAGGTCAGCACCAAGGATAAGGCGGACGAGTGGTACTACGGCATCAATGTCGAGGCTCAGTTCATTACCGCGAATGACCTCGGCCAGACCGGCGAGAACGCCACCGGCTTCTATACAACTCCCGGCGCGGCACCGAGTGCTGACGCGCTGAAGCTGCTCGCGCGCGCAGGCGTGAATATCTCGGGGATCACCCTTACCACCGGAAGTGGTGAAAGTGCTGAAAATGTCAGCGGCATCGTGACCGTTGTTCCCGGAACGGATGGCTACACCATGAGCGTGACCGCCACCGCCGCGGCTGAGGTCAGTAGCTGGGAGTGGACAAGCAGCAACGAAGCAATCACGATAGCGAAGAGCGGAACGAAAAATGAGTATGCCACAATCACTGTTCCCTCGAATGCAGAGGCCGGAACCACCGCGATCATCACCGTGACGGCTAAGAACGACACTGGAACCATCGGCAGCACCACCTTCACCATCAAGGTCGGCGCATACCTCGTGACCGTGGAGAACACCGCTGATGCCAAGGTTAATACAGAAGGCACCGCATTTACCGCCAAAGCAACGGCAGCCGGCGGCACTGACGCAACAAGCGTTGAGGGTGCAGCATGGAGCTGGACTGTCAGCGGCGACAAGGCGGCAAGCTTCACCGTTGAAAACGACACTACCGCTACTGCTACGGTAAAGGCAGCAAGCAGTGCAGTGGCTGGAGATACCGCCACCGTGACTGTGACCTACACGAGCACGGACAACGCGAAGGCGAGCTACTCCTTTGAGGTGACCGCTGTCGCTGCCGAGTAAAACCGGCGAAAAGACCTGAACTGAAATAACGCCCGACGCCGGCAGAAGGGAGAAGCAGAGCGCATGAGAAAATTCCTTGGCATGACAAGACACCTGAGCGGTGTCCTCTGCGCTCTGCTGCTGCTCCTTTCGCTGGCGTCGGGCGACACCTTCAGCTTTCAGGAGGGCAGCCAGCAGGCGCGCAACGACGCAAAGAACCTGACCGCCATGGCGAGAGTAAGGCTGATAAAGCTTGAAAACGACACCGGGACGAGATTATCCGGCGCCGTTTTCAGCCTTTATAGAGCCGACGGCACGCCGCTCTTTGAAAACCTTGTGACCGACGAGAACGGCGAAATTACCGCCGCGCTCACGGCGGGCGACTATTATTTCGAGGAGCTGATACCGCCGGAGGGCTATGACTTTATGCGGGACGAAAACAACGCCCCCGTCACGCGCCACTTCTTCACCGTCACCGAGGCACAGGAGCAAAACGGGGAAACCATAGAGCTGACGGCGGAAAACCGCAAAGCAAAGGTCGGCACGCTGACCGTGACCAAGACCGTGCAAAGCAGCGACAGCTCTCCCCTGACCGAGGAGCAGTCCGGGCAGGAATTCAGCTTCACCGTGAGCTTCTCCGTCGGCGGCAGCTACTACTTCACCGTGCAGAGCAGCAGCGGCGAGGAGGTACGGCGCGGTACGCTTGAAAGCGGCGGCACCGTTATGCTCCGCCACGGCGAGAGCGCGAAATTCTACTCGGTTTCCGCCGAGAACAACTGGTACTCCGTCACCGAGACGCAGACAGACGGCTATACCGCCGCTTCGACCGGCGAGGCGGGCTGGATCACCGAATCGGGTGCTGCGGCGGCCTTTACCAACACCTACACCGTGCCTACGCCGCCCGAACCCACACCCGATCCCGAACCCACGCCGGAGCCTGAACCGACACCCGAGCCGGAGCCTGTGCCGAATCCCGATTCCGATGTGCCGAAGACCGACGACAGCCGCAGGCCGGTGCTCTGGCTCTCGCTTATCGCCGTCAGTGCCGCGGGGCTTTGCTGCTGCGGACTGTATGTGAAGAAGCACCTGCGCCGCCGTAGAAAGAGGGTGGACAAATGAGCGGAAAACACGCAAGGCCGATGCGTAAGGTCTTGCGATCGCTCCTGCCGAACCGTCCGCCGTCGGAAATCAAGCGGCGAACCGGCGTCGGGTGGGTCTGCCGGGGGCTTATAGCGGCGTTCGCCGTTATGCTCGTGGTCGCCTCCGCGCAGTATATCGCCTATGTCGCCGAGAATATGCGCTCGGAGCGGCTGGCGGCGGAGCTGCTGGAAATCGCGATGACCGCGCAGACGGCGCAGCCGAAGGACGGAGAGGCGGAGTACGCCCCCATCACGCTGGATTTTGACGCCTTAAGGGCGGAAAACCCCGACATCATCGCATGGGTCTACTGCCCGGACACCGAGGTAAACTACCCCGTTGTGCAAAGCAGCGACAATAAATATTATCTCCGCCGCGGGGTGGACGGCTCCTCCCGCACCGCCGGCAGCATTTTTGCCGACTTCCGCAATGCCGCCGACCTCTCGGACGAGAATAACATCCTCTACGGTCACAATATGAAGGACGGCAGTATGTTTGCGGCCATCACCCGCTATGCGGAGCAAAGCTACTACGACGACCATCCCGTCTGGTACATATTGACGCCGGAGAAGGATTATAAGGTCACGCTTTTCGCAGGCTTTGTCACCGACACCAGCTCACCGGTCTATGCCACCGCCCGCAGAACCACGGCGGACGGCACGCCCGTGATGGAGCAGGCGTGGGCAGACTCAAACTTTCGCGGCGGCGCACCCCCTGCCGAGGGCGAGAACACCGTGACCTTTTCCACCTGCTCGTATGAGTTCACCAATGCGCGGTATGTGCTTATCGGCGTAATGCATGAGCTTGGCAAGGCCGCCTCGGCATAATCAATCCGTTTTCAAAAATACATAAAGGAGAAATCAGCTATGGCCAAAAAACCGACAAACAAGAAGCGTTCAGCTGCGGTTATCGCCGTTGCCATTGCGCTGGTGATCGCGCTGGGCGGCACCTTCGCGTGGCAGTCGATCAACCAGCAGGCACTCAACGAAGTGATGAGCGTGACAAACCCCGGAGGCAGACTGCACGACGACTTCGACGGCAGCTCGAAGGATGTGTATGTCGAGAACTTCGGCAATCAGCCCATCTTTGCCCGTATCCGTCTGGACGAGTACATGGAGATCGGCGCAGGCGCAGGCATTAAGACCGGCGACGAAGGCGTGAACAATGCGATAGCTCTCGCAAAGAACGCCAAAATCAACGATGTGACCACATGGACGACCCATATCCCCGGCACCACCGCCGCTACCACCGGCGTTGGACAGGAGAATGACGACGAAAGCCTGTGGAACGACACCGACAAGACCTTCAAGACCTACTGGACATGGACGATGGGCGGGCAGGATACCACCAACAACCCCAACGGTCAGACCGTGTATATGCCCACCTTTAACATGAACAAGAACAGTCTGGCCGCCGACATCAACGGTACGGCCGCCGGTCTGGACGGCAGCCGCTGGACAGGCACACCCTACGACGATTATTACAAGTACACCGAGGGAGAGACCGCCGAGGGCGTGAGAACCACCAACGCAGAAGTCCCTTCCGGCGCGTTCTACGGCATCGGCAACACCCCCGCAGGCGATGTGAACAGCGAGACCAACGGTAAGTACGGC
>CAVDXW010000091.1:0-5978 GCA_963613145.1 Bacteroidaceae bacterium
TCATAGCGCCATTTCTTGAAACGCTCGTCATAGCCGCCCGCATCCATCGGGGATACCAGGTGTCCCACGCACCAGGATACGAGAAGGCCGTTGCCCTCATAAAAGCCATCGGCCCTGGATGAAGCACCCAGGGCCGACGCGATAGATTTTGCTACACTCGGTTTTTCTGCGATAATCAGTTTCATTCCGTATCCTCCTGCTCGTCCTCATTGACCATTTCTTCATCCTCAAAATCGTAATCATCGGGATCAGCGCTGACCTTTACACCCTGCTTCGGCTTAATGAACTTCACATAGGCAAAGGCCCCGCCGCCTGCCAGCACCAACAGAAGGACGATGACCAGCAGACCGCCGCTGCTCTTTTTCTCCGGCTGCGCCGGTTCAGGCTCCGGCTCTGCCACGGCCTCCTTGCCGCTGCACTCGGAGAGATTATTTTTGCAGACGGGGCAATTCGTGTTCACCGCACCAGCCACACACTTTTCCTTGCAGTTGCAGACGGCAGGCGTCTCCGTAGCGGGCGCATCATCGCCCATGAGCGTCAGAAGGTCAGCCTCGTCCACCTGGTTCAGAAAATGCACGGTTTCCTCGCCCTCGTCATCACGGTCAATAATGAGGTAGAACACGTTGCCGTTCTTCGTTTCCACCGTGATAAACTGCTTGCCGCTCCGGGTGCTGCTGCCGATATCGTCGATCAGCGACAGGTTCCCGTCCGGCGTCAGGGCGGTGCCGCCGCTGCCGCCCATAAGCTGCTCAAACAGCTCGCTCAATTTATTGGAATCAATGGAGAAGGAAAAGTTGCTGTCATTTTCGCCGCCCGTGTCGCTGAGCGTCATATAGCCGGAATAGACATAGCCGATCTTCTCCGGCAGCCGGACCATATACCAGTCGCCGTCCGTGCCGATGACCTCTACCACCGTTCCGTTCGGAAGCTGCGTGAAAGCGTAGTTATCCAGCCCAGCGCCCGTGCGGACATTCAGCTTGCCTCCATTCGTGGTGACGGTTCCTGTTTTCCCGGCTTTCTCCGCACCGCCCAGCATAGAGCCGAACAGCGCGGAGAGCAGTTCGGAGAGATTGTTCCCGGTGATATCCGTGCTGTCATTCTGTTCCGTTTGTGCCTCGGAGGTGGGGGCTTCATCCCCTTCGCTTGCAAAAGCGACCGTGGAAAAGGCCGTCATGCAGAGCATAACGGCCAGCAGCACCGCAAGTGTGCGGATCAGGTGATTATTCTTCATCGTCGGCGCCCTCCATCGTATCGGGATCAGCGGCGGCCTCCATTTCCATCATTCCTTCCGGCAGGGAGATCATGCCGCTGGCGTAGGCGCGCAGGAAAGCGGTCAGCTCCTTGTTGTCCATGTGGACAGCCTTCACCATGCGGACAATCTCCAGGTTTTCTTCTTCCGCAAGCTGCGCCTCCAGCGCACGAAGGCGCTTCTGCTGCTCCGTGATTTTCTCCCGGACCTTCTCAATGTCACGACGGATCTTCTCAGTAGTTGCCATAGTCAAATTAACTCCTTTCCAAATCGTTCTCTCCATGAATAGTTGCGCCCAAGCCCCTGAACGGTTTTCAGATTAGCCCTTGCGTTATCCTCCAATGCCAGCGCACGCCGGAACAAATCCGGGTAATGCTCCCGCAGGTCGATGATTTCCTCCGCCCGCATACTGGGGCAGAAAAAGCAGGAGGACTTTCCCGGCTGCGGCAGGCCCGCCGCCTCGATTGCCCGGATACACGCCTCCCGGTCCCAGCCCCATTCCATCAGGGGATACCATTTGCTGTACTTCGGGTCTGCCAGATCACGCAGAAGGACCTTATCGCTGCGGTAGTGTTCGCCAGCGTCATAGCCGATGAACTTGACCACCTTTTTCCCGCTGGCCCAGACCTCACGGCACGGAGGATAGTTGTTGCAGAACTTTTCCTGCGGTCCGATCTTGTGTTTCAGAGAACACCGCTTGAAGCCGTAGGCGATAGAGGGCAGCGTGCCGCTTTTCAGACATTCATCCTCCAAGGTCAGCCGCCTGCCGTCCTTCGTGGTCTTATAGACCCGTGTGATCTCCGGCATACCGTGATCCTTCAGCCAGCGATCCATGATATCCAGATAGGCGTAGGTATGGGGATGCTCGCCGCCCGTATCCGCAAACAGGATCAGGTCAACAGGGATACGGTGCTGGTGCAGCCCAACAAGAAGGGCGGTGCTGTTCGCACCGCCGCCATAGGAAACAATATTGATATGCTCACCTCATTTCAAAGCCTTTTCATATCGGTACTTCATTTGTGCCGGGTACAGCGGTTCGGACGGCCGGCGCTTGCCGGTCCATTCCCGTCCGCCAGCAAGTCCCGCGCATTGCCAGCCGGAGGCCCGAAGGCTGGCCCCACTCTCCGTGTCCAGAATATAGGTGATGATCTTTCGGTAGCCCATGACCTTTGCCGCCCGCGCCGCCGCTCCATAGAGAAAGCTGCAAGCGTTCTTCGTGCCATCCGTACAAAGGCGGTTGACCTCCAGTGTCAGCCCATCGTCCAGGTATCGGCTGACTGGCCGGCCAACAATGGCGACGCCCACAAGCCGCCCATCCACCATGCAGCCCAGCGAAAACTTGTGTCCACGGACCGGCTTGTGATGACGGTGGTGCTCTGCGACAAAGCTGTTCGCATCGGCAAGCGATATTGGCTTCAATTCAAGCATCGGCGCCGCCTCCATCAATCATACGGCGGTCTGCCGTAGGCGTAAAAGTGCTGCTGCCAGTAGCTTGTATTGAGCCTTGCGTACTGGATCGGGTCGCCGCAATGCAGAAACATGGGGTTGCCCGCTTCATCCTTTCCAACATAGAAGCCGACATGGGAGATGCCCGCGGTATCATAGGTCCCGACGAAAAATACCAGGTCGCCCGGCTGCGGATCGGATACCCGCGTGGAAATGTTGTATAGGCCCTGGGCTCCCAGCCGCCCGGTATTGCATAGGCCGCTGTTGGTCAGAACATAGCTGACAAAGCCGCTGCAATCAAACGAGGTGGAAGGACTGCTGCCGCCCCAGACGTAGGGATATCCCAGGTACTTTTCCGCCTCCGTAATAAGCGCCGCAAAGCGTTCATCGGAGAGGTATTCCGCAGGGATTTCATAGTCCTCCGGCGGGTTCGTGATGTACTTGTCCACATACCCGGAGGACGGGAACAGGTCAGAGCGGTTCCCCAGCGTGGACATATACACGGCGTACATGGAAAGCGTTTCGGTATCCATGATGTAAACGGGAACATGGCTCAAATCGAAGTTTTCAAGCTCCACGGTGCAGATGTAATACGTGTATGGAACGTCCACTTCATACTCGTTGCCCTCGCTGTCCGTTCTCGTCTCCGTGCGGTAGCGGGTCTCCGTGGTGACTGTCTCGGTAAGGATATATTGCTTGTCGAACAGCATTTGAAGATCGTCCTGTACCTGGTCAATGGTGAACTGGCCCTCATGGAGCGCCGACAGGATGGACAGCAGCACATAGGGATCGTGCTTGATCTCGTCCAGATCAAAATGATACTCGTCGTAGTCGTGGGTCTGCTCATAGGTGTCCAGATACTCCCGCAATTCATCCTCCATCGCGCAGTAGGCGGCCTCCGCCGCCAGCAGGTCAGCATCCTCGGAGAGATAGGAGGACGCGACGATGTTGGACACGCCTCCGCCGAAGATGGAGGAACAGGATTGCAGCAGCCCCAGCAGCATGACCAGCAGCAGGCCGATCCCACCCACAAGCAGAAATGCCTTTTTGTGTTTGGAAACAAACTCTCCGGCCTTCTTCGCCGCGTCCGCGCTTTTCTTCGCGCCCTTCGATGCTGCCTGCGCCGCTGCCGCCGCGTCCCCGGCACTATGCGCCGCCCGGTATGCGGCGGCATACTGCTTTTGCAGCTTCTTTTTCTGCCACATCCGGGAAATGGGATCGCTGGCCGCAAGCTGCGGATTCTCCCGCAGCGCCTTTTGATACAGAGCCTCCGCATTGGCCTGAACCGCTGCCTGTTCCGCGTGGGATACCTCCCGCCAGGGTTTCAGTTTGCGGTCCGCCTGCCAGTTTTGGAGCTTGCGGTTTCCGTAGCGGACAGCCTTTTCCATGCCGCGCTCCGTCAGGTGTCCCGCCTCCACGCCGACATTTTCCTGCTCCACCTCATGCACCTTCGCATGGGCGGCGTGGCCGATCTCCTGTAACGGCCGCGCCAGCGGATTCACCGGCTGATGGAAAGAGGGCTGCTTTTCGGGAACAGCGGCCCGTGCCGCGTCCAGCTTATCCGCCGCCTTGTCGGATTTGCGGATCGCCTTTTGCAGCTCCGGCGCGGCGCGTTCCTCGTCTGTAAACTGCAAACGGGAGGATGGGCGGTCGTTGGCCGCCGTACCCTCCCGGTAGGACCTGCGCCGTTTCCGGCGCTTTTTCTTTTCACTTTTGTGGATACGCCGATCATCTAATCGTTCCGCCGCGCTGTGAACAAACGCCGCGGAATCGCCGGAGGGAGAATAGTCCTGCTCCGGCGCACGGTCGGATACCCGGCTTGCCTCGCCTGTGACCATGTTGACGGAAATGGCCCCGTCACGGGTCATCTTCTGCGTTTCCTTCTCAGCGGCTTTCCATTCCTTCATGCTTCACCACCTGCCTTTCCGTAGGGACAAATGCTCACGCACTCGCCCTTCTCGATCATGGAGATATATTTGAAAATGGGATATGCCTGGGGCGGGCAGACCGCGTTGCCCAGGGTTTTCAGCCGGAGGGCGCGGTCCGCGGTGTTTTCGGTGATACGGGGGACTCCCTCCGGCTCGGCGGCCCAGAGGATACGTCCGTCCATTTCCGGGGGAAGCCCATGAGCCATTCCACCCAATCCGGGTTCAGCGCCGCCGTGTCCGACAGGGGCTGCTCCTGCCGGATCACCTGGGCGGACAGGTTGCTGGTCGGGGGCTTGCCCCGGAAGGCCGTGGGTTTCAGCGTGGAGCGGTAGCCCTCCGACGCTGCCGGGGTCAGATAGAACACCGCCGCCGACAGGCTCAGGCTCCAGATCGCGCCGCTCTTGTTCACCTTGCGGAATATTCCGTTGTCGGAGAGGTACACATCCAGGTTGGCCGCGTCCCTGCAGGTGTTCTTGTCGGAGGCAAGGGGTGTGGGAAACATCAGCCGCGACGATAAAAGTTCGCTGGCGCTCATGCCATGCGCCGACGCCGCAAGCCGGAAATACGAATGGGAGAACAGCGTATCCCGCTTTTGCCAGGTCAAAGATCGTTTTGTCGAGCCCCATATTGATGAAGCCAGCAACATTTTCCCCAAGCACCCAACGGGGCCGCAGTTCGGTAATAACGCGGCACATTTCCGGCCACAGGTAGCGTTCATCCGCAAAGCCCCTTCGCTGCCCTGCGGTGGAGAAGGGCTGGCAGGGAAAGCCGCCGGAGACGACGGTAACGGTTTCAAGTCCTGTTTTTTCAAAAAACGCCTCCTTCGTGAAAGTCGTGATGTCCCGGAACCTCGGCACCTCCGGCCAGTGCCGTTCCAGAACGGAATAGGGGTAGTCCGCCCATTCGCATTGACAGACGGTGCGGAAGCCCGCCGCCTCCGCCGCCAGATCCAGCCCGCCGATGCCGGAGAACAGGCTCACATGGGTCAGCTCAGTCATAATCGTCCTCGCAGGAAGGATCTTCACAGCGGTCGCAGCAGCGGCCGCAGCCGACGCCGTCCTTAGCCGCTCCCGCCGGGTCATAGGGGCGCAGCAGCTTTTTCCGCAGGCAGGCCTCCAGGGTATCCCGGCCCCACGCCTCCTCGCCGTCCTTCGGCAGCCGCCAGCTCCGGCACAGGCGCTTCGCCCAGCGCTCATAGCCGGAAACACGCTTCTGGATCCTGCGCAGGTCCTTCTCCGTCTCCGCCTCCGTCAGATGCCGCTCCGTAACGAAGGCCCGGACGAACAGATCGTGCAGGTCGCCCGTCAGCATACGGAAATCGCCGGCGGAGATGATGTAGGCGGGGTCCCAGGCGG
>CAVDXW010000092.1:0-5600 GCA_963613145.1 Bacteroidaceae bacterium
ACATTTCGTCACCCCCTTTCGGGGTCGTGACTAACCGCCCGCCTATGTATGCAGCAAACATCCGCTTATTTCTCTTTCCTTTAGCCCAGCGGGGACAGCGGCGGCGGGACGAGGGAGAGCGCGTCCAGCCGCGCTTGCGCGGCCTACGCGCTCCGACCGAGACCCGCCGCCGCTGGCCACGCTGGACGGCCACCGATAGAAGAACGGGCTACCCCCAACGCGAGCGAGAACGCGCCGCCACCGTCCCCCCCAATCAAATGGGGGCGGCGCGGGCGAGAGCAAGGCCACCGACCGCCGCAGCGGGCGGTGGCCGCGCAGGCAGCCCCGCCGTTGGCGGCGGGGATGCCGGAGGATTCAATAGCGCGGCGGCGATGGGGGGCGCGTAGCCAGGCGGCGCATTATTCCCCGGAATCAAATTGCCGCCGTGGGGGGGGAGCCGCCGCGCCACATTATATTGACGGCGCGACTACAAAAAGCCCGTTCTTCCCCAATTCCCACAATCTAAAGGGGACGGCTTACACCGTCCCCCCGATTCCATCAGAAGTCCCACGGATACCATATCTGGCCTTGTTCCGCGTAGTAATCCGCAACATATTGTATCGTTGCCAATTCCATGTAGTCCATGACTTCCTTCCGCTTTTCTTCCGTAGACATTCCATCGTCACAACCGGCAGCCGCCGCATATTCATCCCCCATCATCGAGCCATGACAAGCGGAATGACATCTCCAGCAGAGCGTTATCATGTTCATCGGATGTGAAGCACCCCCTTTTCCCCGTGGCTTGATATGATGGATTTGCAGACCATCCGTGCTATCACAGATTGCGCAGCGATACCCATCCCGCTTGTACACTTCTTTTCTCATTTTGTTGTTGATGTTGGCGTTCATTTGACGCACCTTCCTTTCTGCCTTTTTCGGCAGACTATCAGGCCGCACACTCAGTCGAGGACGGAGCGGCCTTTAGGCCGTGAATGACCGCCAACAGACTGCTTCAATGCACAAGGGCGGTCATTCATCCTTGACGAGTGTGGTACAATGAGAGGGCGAAAAAGGCGGAAAGCGTTGTCGCACAAGGCTTTCCCTCTCTCAGTCATGCACAAGATACCGTCAAAACACATACGAAAAGCGCGAAAAATCGCTAATTATTTCCACATGATTTCCGGATAAACACACATGGGGGTCTACGCAAAATTGCGGACATCTCCAAGAAGCTTGTGATAGAACGGATGTTCCATCAAGAATCTTGTGATTCATCGTTAGAACCCTGTTCCGCAGAACATACCAAAACTTCCGTCTGTTGCCTTTCGGGGTCGTGACTAACCGCCCGCCTATGTATGCAGCAAACATCCGCTTATTTCTCTTTCCTTTAGCCCAGCGGGGACAGCGGCGGCGGGACGAGGGAGAGCGCGTCCAGCCGCGCTTGCGCGGCCTACGCGCTCCGACCGAGACCCGCCGCCGCTGGCCACGCTGGACGGCCACCGATAGAAGAACGGGCTACCCCCAACGCGAGCGAGAACGCGCCGCCACCGTCCCCCCCAATCAAATGGGGGCGGCGCGGGCGAGAGCAAGGCCACCGACCGCCGCAGCGGGCGGTGGCCGCGCAGGCAGCCCCGCCGTTGGCGGCGGGGATGCCGGAGGATTCAATAGCGCGGCGGCGATGGGGGGCGCGTAGCCAGGCGGCGCATTATTCCCCGGAATCAAATTGCCGCCGTGGGGGGGGAGCCGCCGCGCCACATTATATTGACGGCGCGACTACAAAAAGCCCGTTCTTCCCCAATTCCCACAATCTAAAGGGGACGGCTTACACCGTCCCCCCGATTCCATCAGAAGTCCCACGGATACCATATCTGGCCTTGTTCCGCGTAGTAATCCGCAACATATTGTATCGTTGCCAATTCCATGTAGTCCATGACTTCCTTCCGCTTTTCTTCCGTAGACATTCCATCGTCACAACCGGCAGCCGCCGCATATTCATCCCCCATCATCGAGCCATGACAAGCGGAATGACATCTCCAGCAGAGCGTTATCATGTTCATCGGATGTGAAGCACCCCCTTTTCCCCGTGGCTTGATATGATGGATTTGCAGACCATCCGTGCTATCACAGATTGCGCAGCGATACCCATCCCGCTTGTACACTTCTTTTCTCATTTTGTTGTTGATGTTGGCGTTCATTTGACGCACCTTCCTTTCTGCCTTTTTCGGCAGACTATCAGGCCGCACACTCAGTCGAGGACGGAGCGGCCTTTAGGCCGTGAATGACCGCCAACAGACTGCTTCAATGCACAAGGGCGGTCATTCATCCTTGACGAGTGTGGTACAATGAGAGGGCGAAAAAGGCGGAAAGCGTTGTCGCACAAGGCTTTCCCTCTCTCAGTCATGCACAAGATACCGTCAAAACACATACGAAAAGCGCGAAAAATCGCTAATTATTTCCACATGATTTCCGGATAAACACACATGGGGGTCTACGCAAAATTGCGGACATCTCCAAGAAGCTTGTGATAGAACGGATGTTCCATCAAGAATCTTGTGATTCATCGTTAGAACCCTGTTCCGCAGAACATACCAAAACTTCCGTCTGTTGCCTTTCGGGGTCGTGACTAACCGCCCGCCTATGTATGCAGCGTCCCTGTGGCTCATTATACAGGACACGGCGGGCTTTGTCAAATAGAGACGGCTTTGCTGCGAAAAATGCGCAGATTTTTCGTAAAGCCCTTTTCCTGCCACGGCGGTGGGCGTATAATACTCCATTATATTACACAAATTGGAGGTTCTCGCCATGACCATCACCACCGACCTGATCGCACAGTTCCGCAGCCTGCTCCGCTATGAGGAAAAATCCCCCGCCACGCTCGAAAAATATCTGCGTGATGTCGAGCGTTTTGCCGTCTGGCTGGGCGATAAACCGCTCACACGCGACACCATGCTCGACTACAAGAGCGAGCTCATGCGCGATTACTCCGCCACCAGCGTCAACTCCATCCTTGCCGCGCTGCATCGCTTCCTGCGCATGATCGACCGCGAGGACTGCCGCGTGCAGCGGCTGCGCATCCAGTATCAGGCGTACAGCCCCGAGGAGCGCGAAATCACCGCGCAGGAGTACGCCGACCTCGTGCGCACCGCCCGCGAGACAGGCCATGCCCGTCTTGCGCTGCTGCTGCAAACCATCTGCGCCACGGGCATCCGCGTGAGCGAACTGCCGTCTATCACCGCCGAGGCTGCGCGGCGCGGCGTTGCCGTCGTCCGCTGCAAGGGCAAGTCCCGCCGCGTGCTCATCCCCACGCGGCTGCAAAAGAAGCTGCTGCGCTACATCAAGGCGCACCGCATCGCCTACGGCCCCGTGTTCATCACGCGCAGCGGCGCACCGCTCAACCGCAGCAACATCTGGCGCGAGATGAAGTCGATCTGCCGCGCCGCCGGCGTGTCTGAAAAGAAGGTATTCCCGCACAACTTCCGCCACCTGTTTGCGCGCACCTTCTACCGCCTGAACCGCGACCTCGCCAAGCTCGCCGACCTGCTGGGACACAGCAGCATCAACACCACGCGCATCTACATCCGCACCACCAGTGCGGAGCACCGCCGCTGCCTTGAGCGAATGCGGCTGGTACTGTAAAGGAAAAGCACCTTCCGCGTGGTTTTCCCCTCCGCTCTTGTGCTTTTGGGGGAAATGTGCTACAATACGGTCGAGAAAACGATTTCGGAGGTGGCAGCAATGCCCGACATGAATCTGGCTGCGCGGGAGCACTGCACGGGCTGCGCCGTGTGCAGTGCGGGCTGTCCCAAGGGCGCTATCCGCATGGTCGCCGACCGCGAGGGCTTCCTCTACCCGCAGGTGACGGACGGCTGTGTTCGGTGCGGCCACTGCGCCCACATCTGCCCCGTGCTGAAGCAGCGCGAGCCGCGCACGGAGCCTGCGGCCTTCCTCGTGTGGAACGGTGACGCGGCGGTGCGCCGCGCCTCCACCGCAGGCGGCGCGTTTTCCGCGCTGGCGGAGTATGTGCTCGAGGGCGGCGGCGTGGTCCTCGGCGCGGCGATGGACGACGACCTGCGCGTGGTGCATATCGCCGTGAAAAGCCTCCGCGACCTGCCCCGTCTGCGGGGCATGAAGCCGATACAGAGCGATGCGGGCGAGAGCTATCGGCAGGCACGGCGGTATCTCGATCAGGGGCGGCAGGTGCTGTTCTCCGGCACGCCCTGTCAGGTGGACGGCCTTTACCGCTTTCTGGGCGAGCACCCGGAGCGGCTCATCACCTGCGATGTCGCCTGCGGCGGCGTGGGCAGCCCCGGCGTGTGGGAGAAATTTGTCTGCTCCATGGCGTATGTCAAGCAGCAAAAGCCCCTGTCCGTGGACTTCTGCGGCAAGCTCAACGGCGAGTGCGGGCGGCGGTTTCGTGTGACCTTTGAAAACGGCAGGCACTACGATGCGCCGCTCCTGCGCTCCGAGCTGGGACGCGGTATCACACGCGGCATATTCCTGCGTCCCGCGTGTCACACCTGCGCCTACGCCAACACCGACCGCACGGGCGACCTGACGCTCTGCGACATGACGGGCGGCAATATCACCGCCGAGGAAAAGCGGCTGGGCATCTCCCTGCTGCTCATCAACACCGCCAAGGGTGCGCAGATATTCGACTCCCTCCCCCTGCACCGCCGCCGCTGCGACCTCACCGATGCCGTGGCCGCCGATGCCGCGCTGCGCGCACCCGCGCCGGTGTCCGCAAACCGCGCCCGCTTCTTCGACGAGCTGGAGAGCCTCCCGTTCCGGCAGGTATGCGCCCGCTTCCTGTCCGCCGTTCGCCCGCGTGAGAGCGGCGGCAGGCCGCTTGGCAAGCTGCTGCACGGCGTGCGCCTGCCGCTTGGAAAAAGGAGAGAGAAATGACAAAAACCCTGCTGCACACCTGCTGTGCGCCCTGCTCGGTTTCGTGCATACAGGTGCTCCGCGCCGAGGGCATCGAGCCGGTGTCCTACTGGTACAACCCCAATATCCACCCCTATCAGGAGTACAAATCCCGCCGCGACACGTTGGTATTGTATGCGCCGTCCGTCGGCGTGGAACTGGTCGTGCAGGAGGACTATGGTCTGCGCGACTTCTGCCGCGCCGTGGCGGAGGACGTCGACCGCCGCTGCGGGTACTGCTACCGCCTGCGGCTGGAGCAGACCGCCCGCTACGCCGCGCAGCACGGCTTCGACAGCTTTTCCAGCACACTGTTCGTCAGCCCCTACCAGAACCACGAGCTCCTGCGGCAGACCGCCGAGCAGGTCGCCGCGCAGTACGGCGTGGCGTTCCTGTACCGCGACTTCCGCCCCGGCTTCCGTCAGGGGCAGCAGGAGGCGCGGGAGCTGGGACTGTACATGCAGAAATACTGTGGCTGCGTATTCAGCGAGCAGGAGCGTTACGCCAAGCAGATAGCCAAGGACATGCAGCAGCCGGAAAAGCACATTTTGCCATAAAAACCGCCCCCTCTGTGAGGTGAGTGTCATCAAAAAGACCGCCTTGGCGGTCTTTTTTTCTGCCCCTGTGCGGGCGTTTTGCGCCCTCTGCCATCCGTAATTTTTTCCTGTGAGGAAAATAAAATTTTCCGTCAAAACGCAACTTTG
>CAVDXW010000093.1:0-5485 GCA_963613145.1 Bacteroidaceae bacterium
TCAGGTACTGCACCCGCTGGCTGAGACCCTGCCACGCCAGGGTGCCGGAAAGCATGCTTGCCAGCGCCACCGCCACGGCAATAGCTGCCGTCGCCCTGCGGCTCAGCTTTCTCTTTATTTCTGCCGACAATGCGCTGCTTTCCTCCTTCTGTATGCTTGTGTTCACGCTGCGTCCTGCGCGGCGTGAGTGCCGGGCTTAATTGCCGGTACTCACGGCGTCAAGGTTGTACCAGAACGCGGGACGGATGAATATGGTACCCCTAACCGGACCATTCACTATTTTAGTGCCAGATGTTGCTCTCTGCACGGTACCGGTGGTCTGGTTCTGAATGTACAGGCTATAGCTCGTATCGGCTCTGTCGGGTGAACGCAGCCATGCGTGATAGATACTGCTCCTGTTGCCTATCGCCTTCAAGGTCGGCAATTGCGCTCCGGCGGTATACTCCCATGTTTCCGGTGTGCTATTGCCTACTGTCCCGTTTGTCGCCTTGCCCGTGACATCCGCTTCGGAGAGCGGGAAGAAGGTATCCGTCGTCTCGCTCTTGTGGTCTTCTGTATCCGATACATCGTAGGTCGCGATCGTCACCTCAAGTGCATTGGCTACAGCGTTGGGGTGGTCTTTCGGATAAGTAGTCTTCAAATATGTTCTTACCGTACTGTTTTCCCAGTTGTTGGTTGTACCGTAGCCGTTGCCGTCAAAGACATTATTGCACAGCAGCAGAGCCGCGCTGTGCTGTGTGGCTTCTGTCTCAGTCGCCGACTGACCCGTCACGGTTTTTACCGCCATGACGGTGTAGCCCACACCGTCCAGCGTCACCGTCTGCCCCACCGTGAGCGTCTTCGGTACATTTGCGATGAAGGAGGCCGAGGCGAACACAGCGCCGTCGGAGGTGGTATAGTTTGCGGTGATGGTAATGGCGCCAAGCTGCGTGTTGCCGGAGACAACCGCTACGGTTGCGCGGCTGCTGTCGGACTCGTCCGCCGTTACCGTCACGATGCTGTCGTCAGAGCTCGTCCACTTCCATGTCGCGCCGTCCACAGGGGTGCTGATCGCCGCCTTTGCGGTGAAGCTCGTTCCGTCAGCACCCGCCAGCATCGTCAGAACCTGACCCTTGATGTCCGTTGATGTACTGCCTTCGACCTTGCTGAGCGTCACCTCGCCGATTTCCACGCCGATGCTTCTCAGCAGTGCCAGCGCGTCCGAGGAGGGGAGCGTGCTTCCGTTGGAATAGAAGCCGGTTCCCTTTTCCTTCGAGCCGATATCGTCCGCAGTGACAAACTCGCCGATCACATTGATCACATAGAAGGAACTCTTCTGCGGGACAAACGGCACTCCGTTTTTCGTGGCATTCTCCACCCTGTCCAGCAGCAGCCCTGTCGCCGTGCCGGGTTCGATGGCCTGAGACCAGTACGCCCAGCCGTCGGTATCGTAGACCCAGCCGACAAACGCGGCCTTTTCCTCGGTACTCTTGGCGTTGTAGGTCGCCATCGTGATCACCTCGGCGTCAGGGGTCTTCTTTGCGGTGTGGGTCTCCTCCACCTCTACCGCTTCGCCGCCGTCCGTCTCCGGCGTGTAGACTGCCGTGCCGGTCTTTCCTGTGGTTTTGTACTCGTCGGTGCTGTAATCCACATAGTCGTCATAATGCCCGGAGGTACCCTCCTTGCCGTCATATGTGCCGTTGATGTCGGCGGTCTGGCTGGTGTTGTCCTTGTTGAAGGTGGGCATATAGGTGGTAGAACCGCCGAACGTCCACCTCCAGTATTTGCGGAAGGTCTCCTCGCCGTTCGCAAGCCCCGACGCCGTTCCTTCGCCAAGCTCGCTCTCTTCGGGAATATGGGTCGTCCATGTGGTTTCGTTCGCATAGTCCGCACCGTCCACCAGCGAGACGGCCTTGTTGCCGTCGCTCCTGGTGATGGTCGTCCCGGTGACGGTGTATTTACCGGCGCCGTCGCCGACCTCCATGTACTCGTCGAGACGGATACGGGCGTAGATATTCTGCGTGCCGTAGTTCTCCACATAGACGTCCTTCGTGCCGTTCGGGCCGCTGAAATCATCGTGCAGCCGTCCGCCGGGGTTGGGCGTCGTCGTCATCAGGTTCTGCGCCCGCTGGCCGATGCTCTGCCACGCCAGAGTGCCGGAAAGCATGATCGTCAGCGCCGCCGCCACGGCAATGACCGACGTCGTCCTGCGGAGCAGCTTCCTGTTTGCTTTTGCTGACAATTCTCTGCTTTCCCTCCCTTTGTGTTTTCTGTCGCCGGAATATCCCCGGCGGCCGCCTGCCCGCGCCCCGGCGTCAGGCCGGAGCGCAGGCGGGTGGCTTGCTTAACCGTCGATCACAGTGCCGAGGTTATACCAGAATGCCGGACGGATGTATATGCCGCCGCTCACATTATTCCTTGTACTCGCCACGCTCTTCACAGTGTTGGCGGTCGAGTTCTGAATGTACAGGCTGTTCGTTGTATTGTCCCTGTTGGGTGTACGCAGCCATGTGTGATAGATATAACTTCTGTTGCCTAACGCCTTCAAGGTCGGCAATTGCGTTTCGGCGGTATACTCCCATGTTTCCGGTTGGCTATTGCCTACTGTCCCCTTTGTCGCCTTGCCCGTGACATCCGCTTCAGAGAGCACGAAGAAGGTATCCTCCGTCTCGCTCTTGTGATCTTCTGTATCCGATACATTGTAGGTCGAGATCGTCACCGTAAGTGCGTTGGCCACAGCCTCGGGGTGGGTTTTGGGGAAGCTGTTCTCCCTATTCAGGAAGTCTCTCACCGCACTGGTCTCCCAGCTGTTGGTCGTACCGTAGCTGCTGCTGATTATGACATTATCGCACACCAGCAGAGCCGCCTTATGAGGTGATTTGACTGTCTCATACGCCGACTGACCCTGGATGGAACTCTGCACCGCCACAACGGTATAGTTGATACCGTCCAGTTTGACCGTTTCCCCTACATTCAGATCCTTCGGCACATTTGCGACGAAGGAGGCCGAGGCCAGCACCGCGCCGCTCGGGGTTGTATAGTTTGCGGTGATGGTAATGGTACCAAGCTTATTGTTATTATCTGCAACCTTTACTGTCGCACGGCTGCTGTCGGACGAGTTAGGCGTCACCGTCACGATGGAGCTGTCAGAGCTTGTCCACTTCCATGTCGCGTCGTCCATAGGGCTGCTGAACGCCGCCACTGCGGTGAAGCTCGTTCCGGCATCGTCAGTTGTCATTGTCAGGATCTTGTCTGTGATGCCCGTCAATGTTTCTGCGGTGCTGTCTTCTCCTGCTGTGACCTTACTGAGCGTCACCGAGCCGATGTCCACGCCGATGCTGCTCAGCAGTGCCAGCGCGTCCGGAGAGGGCGGCGTGCCTCCCTCGGAATAGAAGCCGTCTCCGTCTGTTTCTGTGCCGATGTTTTCATAGGTAATGAACTGCGCCACGGCGTTGATGGCATAGTAGGAGTCCTGCTGCGGTATCATAGATACCTCTCTGCCGGTCGCGGAGGTCTTGGTGGCATAGTCGAGCTTGTCCAGCAGCAGGCCGGTGGCCGTACCGGGGGCAATGGGCTGAGACCAGTACGCCCAGCCGTCGCTGTCGTACACCCAGCCCTCAAATGCCAGCTTGTCACTCAGGCTGTTGTACTCCGCCATGGTGATGACCTGTGCATTCAGGGTCTTCTGAACGGTGTGTGTTTCCTCGACCTTTGTGGTGCCTGCGCCGTCTTCACTGGAATAGAGGGCATCCGCCGTTTTGCTGGCATTCTCCTCCAGCGTGTAGTCCACGAAATCGCCGTAGGCCGTTCCACTGTTGCCGCCCGCCATCGTGCCGTTGATGTCGGCGGTCAGGCTTTCGTTGTTGAGGTTGAAGGTGGGCATATAGGTGGTCTCGCCGCCCATCGTCCAGGTCCAGTACTTATGGAAGGTCTCTTTATTGTTCACCCAGCCGCTTTCCATGCCGTCGCCGATCGTTGCGGAGGTGCCGCCGGGGATGTGCGTCGTCCATGTGGTCACATCGTCAAGCTCTGCGCCGTAAACAAGGGACTCTGCTTCCCTGTTCGGGTCGTCCGTGCCGGCACCCTTGCCGAGCTCCATGTACTCGTCCAGACGGATACGGGCGTAGATGTCCTGCGTGCCGAAGTTCTCCACATAGATGTCCTTCGTGCCGCCGGGACCGCTGAAATCATCGTGCAGTCGTCCGCCGGGGTTGATCGTGGTCTTAACCTCGTTCTTCGCCGTCTGGCTGATGCTCTGCCACGCCAACGTGCCGGAGAACATGATCGCCAGTGCCGCTACCACGGCAATGACTGACGTCGTCCTGCGGTTGAGCTTCTTCTTTGTCGCTGTTGCCATTGCTCTGCTTCTCCTTTTTTCGTATTTTTATGCTTGGCTTGCGCTTCTCCGCAGCGTGAGTGCCGCTCTCTGCGGAGGTGGATTCCTTTGGCTTTTCCTTGCGGGGCGCTTCCTCCTCGTCCGCCTTCAGCGAACGGGTGAGGAACCAGCTCAGCACCGTCCATACCGCCAGCAGGAATATCACCAGCGGCCAGTTCTGGCGGATCCACTGGGCAGTCTGCCCCAGCCACAGGTTGTGGTAGATCACCTTGCCCACCACATTGACGGCGGGTACGGGGTCGCTGTCCGGCGACTGGTTGTTCGTGCCCTTGGTGCGGAAGGAAAGCGTTCCGTCCGTCTGGCGGTTGATCTCGATGATGCGGTGGGTAACGCAGGTGTCCGCGCTGGCCATAAAGGTGATGTCGTCCCCCACCTGCAGGGTGGAAGCGTCCACCCGATGGGTGATGATAAAGGAATCCTGGGGAATGACATCCTGCATGGAGCCGGAAAGCACCACCATGCCGCAGTAGCCCGCCACGCTTACCGGCGCGCCGCTCTGTGCCGAGCGGAGCAGCACCGCGCCGACAATGAGCACAACAAGCGCAAGATAATACGCGGCGTGTCCCGCCAGTATGGCAATGCGCCTGCCGGCGGCGGGCTTTTCCTCCGCTGCCTCGGGGCTTTCCCCGTCCGGCACCGCGGCAAGCGCAGCGTCGCCGCTCTCTGCCTCGGGCGGGCTTTCGCCCTCAAGCCTGCGCTCAAGCACCTCTACGCGCCGCTGCAATGCTTCGGTCTGCTGCCGCAGCTCTGCCACCTGTTCGGCAAGCGCGATCTGCGGCCCGTTGGCGGTCTCGCCGTCTTTGTTGTTGTTCGCCATCCGTTTCCTCCCCTCATGCTTTTGCTTTGCTTATATAAAGGCGATGCTGGTTCAGCCAGCGGCTTCGCCGCCTTTATTTCCGTTCATGCCCAGCACGGAAAACACCGGCTGGAAGACCATGTGATAGACTGTGCTCACATTCATATCGTCGTTTTTGTAAACGCCCTTCAGAATATTCACCGCCGCCGCCACCGTTCCGTCGATGAGATTCGCCACAAGCATGTGGAGATTGCATTGCCTCGAAACGGAAAACTGCTCGTCCACCGCCTGCATGAAATCCAGAAAGACCTTGA
>CAVDXW010000094.1:0-4899 GCA_963613145.1 Bacteroidaceae bacterium
TTCGACATCGTGACCGTCCCGCACAACGACCAGACCGGCAAGGCAAACAAGACCTATACCGCCACAACAAAGACCAACTATACCTTTGCCGCGGATAACGCCATTACCGCGAGCGGCAACCTCGGTGATGCTACCGACACCGATGACACAGATGGTAGCAAGGCCATCACTGTGGAGGTTCCCGCCTATGGCACGACCAGCAAGGGAACAACCAATTACAACACCGTTACCCTCACTGGTTCGGCGGTAAAGGGCGATCCGGCTGCTATCTCTGTCAGCGTTGACAAAGTCACTGCAGACAACGAAAACAATGTCGGCACATTGAACGAAAGCCTGACCGCGACGCTGAGCATCACGGACGCGAACAACTATGCGGTCGGCACAACTCCGACCTATAAATACACCGTCACCAACGGCAGAGATGCCAGCGGCGATGTGACCGCAACGGCCGGTGAGGGTGGCTCTACTAAATACTCCATCACGGGTCTCAAATACGGCGACCATGTGAAGGTCTATGTTGACGGGGAGGACGTGCCGGCGGCCTATTTCAAGGTGCTCAACACCGCCATTGAAAACGGCAGTTTCGAGAATGTCAGTGCAGAAACCAATGCCAAGATGAATTACCAGCGGAAAACAGGCATCGGCATTGCTGCATGGCACACCACTGCGAGCGACCAGAATATGGAGGTGGATACCGCTGCCACCTACAAAAATACGCTCTCCCCCGATGGTGGCAATGTGGCCGAGCTGAATGCCTTGGAGGCTTCCAGTCTGTATCAGGAGATCAGCACCACGCCGGGCAGCACCCTTGGCTGGACGATGTATCACACAGCAAGAACTAATTACGGCAGCAATACGCAGACAATGGCGATTGTCATCGGGCCGGCGCTGAATGCCGTGGATTCTGACCCGTATAAAAAATCCAACATTGGCACCGATGATATGTTTATGTCCATAGCGGCGCAGATTCAAGACCCGGTTGTGGGTGAGACCTATTACACGAAATACAACGGCAAGACATATCAGGTGACCATTGCGTCTGACGCAAAACAATCAGCGAACAATAACATATGGACGCAGTACAGCAGCACTTATACCGTGCCAGACGGACAGACGGAGACGGTTTTTGCTTTTGCTTCCATAGATACAACTAGTCAATATAAAGCGGGCGGCAATCTGATCGACGGTGTTGGCTTCGGTACGGGTGTGGCAATCACCCAGGCTAAGGCAGCGAAGAACTCAAGCGATACCAGCAAGATCGATATCAGCATCGAGAACAGCACCAAGAACGGCGTCTATGTCGTGCTGGACAAGGATATGAAACCGGTGATAGACAAGGAGCTCACCGGCGGCGAGTATGTAACGGGTGGCAACGGGACATTTAAGCTGACGAGCAGCGACGACGGCGTCACCACTGTCGGTATGGCGGAACTCGACAAGGCCAGCGGGCCGTACACCGTTATGCGCGTGATGAGCGGCACCCTCTCCGTGGACGGCAACGGCAAGGCGAGCACTACTAACCTCACTGACATCGCCACCGTTAACATCGTGAATTTCGCTGGCGAAGGCGTGTCGTGGAGCGACGGAACCACCAGCTTTGAAAATGGCGGCTATGACATCGTGACCGTTCCCCATGACGATCAGACCGGCAAGGCGACTAAGACCTATACCGCCACGGCCAAGAACGGCTATGCCCTCGCCGCAGAGAATCCTGTGACCGGCAAGCTGGACAACGGCGACTCGACCGCTGTGACTGTCACTGCTACTACCAACGAGGATGGCAGCAAGGCTTTCTCTGTTACCGTTCCTGACTACGGCACCACCAGCAAGGGAACGACCAACTACAATACCGTCACTCTCGCGGGCGCGACGACGATTAGCGCCGGTGTAAAGCTGCTGGATAAGACCGACGGCACAGAAATGACCGTAACGGAAGGTGTGGCATCAAAGACCTATGACGGCGTTGCCGTAGCGCACACCGCTGGCTCGGTCGACGGCGCAACGCTGAGCTATACCTGGCAGAAGAAGAACGCGGAAGGTGCTTATAGCGATATAGAGGGCGATAGTGCACCCTCTGATGCGGGCGACTACAACCTGAAAATCACGGCAACAAAGACGGACGGGACCACCGTGCTTGGCACGCAGGATCTCCCGTTCACCATCAGCCCCAAGGCGCTGACCGTGACCGCCACCGCTCAGGATAAGACCTATGACGGCAAGACCGATGCGACCGTGGATGCATCGCTGGATACGACCGGCGTTGTGGAAGCTGATAAGGACAAAGTCACGCTTGTGACAAGCAGCGTGAGCGCGACATTCGGCGACAAGAAGGTCGGCACGGGCAAGTCCGTCACCCTTACCGGCGGCTACACGCTGTCCGGTACTGCGGCAGGCAACTACACCGTTACCCAGCCCACTGGGCTCACGGCAAACATCACCGCCAAGGAAGTCTCCATTAGCGGCCTGTCGGCGTCCAAGGCCTATGACGGCGACGCCACTGCCGAGAAGTCGGAGATTGGCGGCGACCCCGTCATCGGCAACAAGGCGCTTGACACCGACGACGTGTCGCTCAACACCGAGAGCATGGCGGGCACGTTCGACAGCGCAGATGCTGGCGAGAACAAGACCGTCACCATCACTGGACTGTCGCTGGCCGGCACTGACGCGGACAATTACAAGCTTCCCAAGACCGTCACCTGCAAGGGCACGATTACCAAGGCGGACGGCAGTGGCACGGTGAAGCTCGACGGCTGGACGTACGGCGAGGCGGCGAAGACCCCCGTGCCGACCAGCGACACCAACGGCACTGATCACGTGACCTACCGCTACAAGCCCAAGGGCGCGGACGACAACACCTATTCAGACACCGTCCCCTCCGACGCGGGCGAGTACACCGTGGAAGCCACCTTTGCTGCCACGAACAACCACAACGCAGCTGTGGCCACAACTAACTTCACCATCGGCAAGAAATCCCTGACCGTGAATGCCACGGCAGAGGACAAAACCTATAACGGCAAGACGGACGCCACGCTGCAAAGCGCAACACCTGACGGCGTGCTGGATGCGGACAAAGAGAACGTTGCGCTGGATAACAGCAAAATCACCGTCAGCTTCGTGGACAAGAATGCCGGCGACAGCAAGGAGGTTACCGTCTCCGCTGCCGACGGCGCACTGACTGGCAACAAGGCGGACAACTATACGATAACGACCGCCATGGCAGCAAATGCGAAGATAAGCCCCAAGACCGTTACCGCCACCATCACGGCGGAAAATAAGACCTACAACGGCTCTGCGGACGCTACGGTGTCCATAGGGGCACTGTCTGACGTGATCAGCGGCGACAAAGTGTCCGCCACGGCGAGCAATGCCGTGTTCGTGGACGGATCGGGCGTTGGCGACAGCAAGACCGTCACCGCGGATATTGCGCTGTCGGGCGACGACGCGGGCAACTACGCGCTGACGAGCAGCACCGCAAGCGCCACCGCGAACATCACCGCCAAGGAATTGGGCGTGACTGTTGAAGCAAGCAGCAAGACCTACGACGGCACGACCGATGCTACGGCGACCGTGACGCTTAAAACGGATGATGTTGTCAAGGGCGATACTGTGTCGCTGGACAATAGCAGCATGAAGGCCACCTTTGAAAACGCGGAGGTTGGCACTAACAAGACCGTTACCGTCACCGGCTTGAAGCTGACCGGCACGAGCGCGAAAAACTACAAGTTGCCCGATAGCATCACCGCCAAGGCGAGCATCACGCAGGCGGCCGGCAGTGGCACGGTGACGCTCGAAGGCTGGACGTACGGTGAAACGGCAAAGACCCCGAACCCGACCAGCGAGACCAACCCCGGCAGCGAGAGCAGCCCCATAGCCTATCAGTACAAAGTCAAGGACGCGGCGGACAGCACCTATACGGCAGATGTTCCCACCAACGCGGGCGAGTACACCGTGAAGGCCACCTTCCCGGCGAACGTCAACTACGCCGCGACGACCGCCACGGCGGACTTCACCATCGCGAAGAAGACCCTGACCGCCAAAATTACGGTCAAGGACAAGACCTACGACGGCGCGGACACCGCCGAGGTGACGAAGGTCGAGCTCACGGGCATGGCGAACGACGAGGCCGTTACCGCCACGGCGAGCGATGCCAAGTTCGCCGGCGTGAACGCTGGCAACGGCCAGACCGTCACGGCGGACATCGCGCTGAATGACCCGACTGGCGCGGCGAAGAACTACACCGTCGCCGACAAGGCGACTGCCACGGCGAGTATCACCGCCAAGACCCTGACCGTCACCGCCACGGTGAGCGACAAGGTCTATGACGGTACGACAAATGCGACGATCACGAAGGTCGAACTGTCCGGCAAAGTTGGCGACGATACCGTTTCTCTTAATAAGAAAGGCATGACCGCCTCGTTCGAAAATGCGGATGCGGGCGAAAGCAAGACCGTAAAGGTGTCGGGCCTCGCGCTGGACAACAACGAAAACGGCAACTACAAGCTGCCCGACAGTATCACCGCCACGGCGAATATCACCAAGGCGAACGGCAGCGGCTCGGTCGAGCTCAAGGGCTGGACCTACGGCGACGAGGCGAATGCCCCGACCGCTAACAGTACGACCAACCCCGGCAGCGAAAGCAGCCCCATAACTTATCAGTACAAGGCCAAGGACGCGGACGACAACACCTATTCAGGCACCGTTCCCACTAAGGCGGGCGCCTATACCGTGAAGGCGACCTTCCCTGCGAATACCAACTACACCGCAGCCACTGCCACGGCGGACTTCACCATCAGCCCTAAGGCGCTGACCGTGAATGTTGCTGCTGCGGACAAGGTGTACGACGGCACGGCAAATGCGACCTTGGGCGCCGCAACCCTTGTTGACGTTGTAGAGGCGGAT
>CAVDXW010000095.1:0-4789 GCA_963613145.1 Bacteroidaceae bacterium
TCCTCCGCCGCATCCTTGGTTTCGTCCTTGGCCGCTTCCTTCGCTTCCAGCACCTTCTGCGCCATGCTCTTGCTGTACGGATTGCCGGTCGCGCTCTTACTGCCGGTGAACAGCTGCCACAGCGCGGCCTTCTTGTCGTTGGTCAGATACAGCTCCGTCCCGCCGGTCTCCATGTCCCACGGTGCCAGCAGTGCGCCGCTGCCGCACATGCCGTCGATGGCCGCTTCCACTTCCGCGTTCTTGTAGCTTCCGTTCCCGTCGGTGTCGTACTTGGGCAGCGTCTCCTTCAGGCGCACCCACGCCTCCGGCTCAATGCCGAAGCTGTCCGCGATCTCGAACTTCGCCCATGCGTCATCTGTCATCACGGCCTTCAGCGCCGCCTTCTGCGTTTCCGTGTCGTCCGCCGCGTCGATGGCCGCCCGCCACTTCTGCGCCGGTGTGACGTTCTTCTTGCCCTCGGCAGGCTCCAATTCGTTCAGGGACTGCGCCATGTTGAACGCCGTCTCGCTGTCCACGCCGGATTCGATTCCGTCCAGATACTCGTCCACCGTACCATCCAGCTTCAGCATCAGGTAGTCGTCCATGCCCAGCCCGCTCTGCGTAGCCTGCAGCATCTTCGCATACTGCGACGGCTTGCCGCTCTCGGTCTCCATGTTCGTACCCATGATGCTCCCGGCAATGGCCTGCTTGATCTTGTCGGAGTAGCCCTTCTCCTGCAGCAGTGCGTACTTCTGCGCGTCGCTCACGCCGCTCTTGCCTTCCTCCGGCTCCAGTGTGCTGCTCTCGCCGTACCATGCCGCCCAGTCTGCCGCGCTGGCTCCCGCCGCGATGATCTCGTCCGCGCTGGCCGCGAAGCTGTCCTGCTCGTAGTCTCCGAACAGCACCGCCTTCGCCTTCTCGCCTGCGTAGTCGTAGAGGCTGTAGAGCATCTTTGCCTTCGTCTCGTCGCTGGCCGCTTGGAAGTCCTCCGATGCCGTCAGCTCCTTCAGGTTGTCTCCGATGGTTCCGCTCCACACCTTGTCATAGGTCTGCTGCTGGTAGGCGCTCAGCTCTCGGCTTTCGCCGTCCACGGTGGTGCTGCTCGGCGTGTTCACCGGCACGGCCTTTGTGTGCCCGGCTTCATACAGTCTCGCCAGCTCCGCCGCCGTGTCGTCGTCCGTCTCAATGCGCCGGTTGTTCAGGATGTCGTTCACCCTGCGCTGCAATGCGCTTCCGGTCAGCCCCTTCAGTCCGCTCTTGTCGGCGGTTGCCAGCGCATCCTCATAGGCTGTGGCCAGTCCCGGCGCTGCCCAGCGGACAGTGCCCAGCAGGTAGGCTTCCAGATTGTTCACCGACAGACCGGGCAGATAGGTGGCCGCTGCCGCCGCCATTTCCTTGATGCCTCCCGCGATGTCATTGCCGTGGCGGTGCAGGTATTCACTCAGATCGCCGCCATTGCTCACCACGTCTGCCATGTCCTTCAGCGTCTGGATGGTTCCCGTGCCGCCGTTGATGACCGCCTCGATGATGTCGCTCAGCTGCTCCAGACCCGGCGTGTCGATGCCGTACCAGCGGCTGTCTCCGTCAATGATGTTTCCGATGATGTCGGCGATCTCCTCACCGCCCACCACGATGCCCGCAAGGTCTCCTACCAGCCCCGTGACCATTTCCTTGGCCACGCTCTCCGCTGTCAGGTCGCCTTCGTCGTCCCGGTACGCCTTGCCCTTGCGCTTCCACAGGTTCATCAGGAACTCAATGCTCTGCGCCCAGATATATCCGCCGATGGCTGCGATGATCGCAACAGCCAGCGCCTTGTTGGCCTTGTGCTGCTTCTCCGTGTCGCCCTTGCGCTTGTAATAGCCCGCCTCACCGGCTCTCTGCCGCAGGGCGTTGTAGGTCTGCGAGGAATCGGACTTGAACATCGTGAAGGCGCGTGTCACCGGGTTCTTGCTCTTGCGCAGCGTGCCTTGGTGAATTTCGTCGGAGGTGGACTGGCTCCGCGCCACCGCCTCGTTGAACTCCTCGGCTACCTTCTGGTAGAACGGGCTGCTGCCGCTGTCGATCTGCGCCTTCGTGCCCATCTCCAGCTCCGGGTGCTCCCGCCGCACCTTGTTCTCTGCCCACGGCCACAGCACACTGGCTGCCCAGCCGTCCATGGCGGTGATGGCACCGCCGCCGAACAGGAAGGCGAACGTCTTGTTGCTCTGCGTCCAGTTTGGGTTGTCCTTCAGCTGCTTCGTCTCCGGCGTGGAGTATCCCATGGTGCGCCAGTCCAGCTCCTGCGTGTACTTGGCGATCAGGCTCCGGTCGATGTCCTGCACCTGCCCCGGCGACGGGAAGTTTCCGAAGTCCAGCCACGCCGCCGCCAGCGGGATGCTACCCAGCTGCTTCAGCACGATGGATGGGTTTGCTCCGAACACCGCGCTGATGTAGTTGCTGAACGCCTTCTCAATGCCGGCGCTCACACTGTCGCTCTTTCCGGCAGCTCCGCCCTGCAGCGTCTGCACGATGTCCTGAATGTACTTCAGCCCCTCGTCGCCCCACTTGTGGCTGATGACATCCGCCATGGAGTTGTTCTTCTCTCTCCAGTTCAGCAGTGTTTGCCAGTTTCTCGCGGGCACAGCCATGCCCACAAAGCGGGCTGTCTGTTCGATGTGCCGCTCAAAGGCATCAAAGGCTCCGATGTTGTAGCTTGGGTTCTTGGAGTATTGTCTGGCCTTCAGGTTGCCCACGCCCTCCGCCGTCGCGTCATAGATGCCCAGCTCGCTCTTGGTGTAGTTGGTGTTGGTGTAGATCGGCGCGTAATTTTTGCTTACCGCCTTGTCGTAGCCGTACAGGGTATTGGATACCCGGTTGATCTCCTTCGACGCGAACTGGTTGTAGTAGTTCTCCAGCAGTCCGGCCAGCTCCTGCTCCTCCGGTGTCAGGTCTCTCACCAGCGCCTTCACCGTCTCCGGCGCGAGGCGGATGGTCTTACCCTGTGCAAAAGCCTCCCGGCGTTTCCCTTGGCTGTAAAGCTCCCGGTCGGCAAAGGTACGGCCTCCTGCCATGTGGCGCAGGTTGTCGTAGCTCTTGCTCTCCAGATACATATGCACCTTCTGCGCCGGTGTCATGTACACCTTGAAGGTATTCCCGAAGATAGGCTTGTCGCCCATGCCCAGCTCCAGCAGCTCCGGCACCTCGATCTCGTACCAGATTGCGTCCTTGCCTTGGCCGTCCGCCTTCTTCACCCAGTCCTCGTGCTCCGTCAGGAAGTCCCGCAGCAGCTGGTTTGCCTTCACCGTATAGGCGCGGATGTCCCGCTCGCCCTTCTCCAGCTGTTTTGCCATGGAGTAGAAGGCGCTCTCCGGATTCCAGCCCGCCATGCGCTGCATCACATTCATGGGGGACAGCTGGTCGAGGTTCATCAGCTTGTCCAGCTTCCCGCCGCTGTACCCGCCCGGCGCATCCTCGATCTCCGTCTTGCTGTCCGCGTACACATCCGCAAACAGGCGGTTCATCTCATCGCCGATGACATTGTTCCGGTTGTAGAACTCCGTCCGCAGTCCCACCGCCGCCTTGTACAAGTCCTGCAGGGCGGTGATGTCCATGTCGGCGATCTTCCTGTCGTCCAGCCGGTGAACGATTCGCTCCAGTTCCTTCGACGGCAGGAAGTTCGGGTCGTTCGTCTGCGCGTCCTTGTACATCTGCGCAAGGTCGCCCCACGTCGCACCGTACTTGTTGCTCCAGTTCATCTCGTTGGCTGCGCCCACGGCAAAGATGTCGATGTCGCCCAGCACTTCGTCCCATGTGCTCCGCAGCTCCCCCGGCGCTCTTCGCTGGTTCTTTGCCAGCCACTGTAGTGCCTTCAGCGTCTTCTGCTGCAGTTCCTTCAGCTCCCGGTTTTCCCGCTGGCGCTGGCTCATTTCCTTGCGCCGCTGCCGTTCGTCCGCTCTGCGCACCGCCTCGTGCTGCCGCGCCCGCTGCTCCCGGTCGCTCGCCTTCTCCCGCTCCTGTGCAATCTTCACGCCGGTGCGGTCTCGCAGCTTGATCTCCAGCTTGGCCTTCTCCGCAAAGGTGCGCAGTGCCCAGTCCATCTGCCGCTCGATGTTGTCCAGCACCTCGTCCTCGCTGACGTATTCCCGCTCCGCCAGCATGGCAGTGTACTCTGCAAGGCTCATTTTCTCTGCCTTGCCCTCCTCCGCCATCTGCACGATGCGCTCTAAAATCGTCCGGCTGTCCAGCTCCTCCGCGTCGAATATGCCCGGCAGGCTGTCCGCCAGCTCCATGTTGATGGTGTCTATGCCGTTGTCGCTTCGGTTGTTGGTCAGCAGCACCCCCGCCGCGAAGGCTTGCTTGCGGAAGCTGTTCCAGTCGTCGCTGAACTCATGCTTCACGTCCTCCGGCACATAGATGCGTCTGCCCGCAATGCTCTGCCTCACATCTTGGTAGAAGCTGTCCGCTTCCACCTCCATCACGCCGGAAGCATACATCTGGTCAAAGAACTCGTCCCGGTCTTTCTGGCTCAGTTCGCCGTTCTTCAGCATCCGCTCCGCCATCTGATCGACATAGCTGCCCATATCCGCCCGCATCCCGTCCGGGATGGAGAACAGGTTCAGCAGGTTCTGCTTCAGGTCTCGCTTGGCGATGATGGGCAGGCTCTCCGCCACCGGCTTCGTGGTCTTCGGCTTGCGCGGCTTCTTCTCCTTCTTCTCCGGCTTGGCTGCCTCCTGCGGTTCCATGCCGGTCTCTTCGTCGTCCACGCTGAAGCGCACCCCCTCCAGCCCGTTCACCAGCTCCTTCCGCTGTTCCTCGTTGCCGGTCTCGTACT
>CAVDXW010000096.1:0-4742 GCA_963613145.1 Bacteroidaceae bacterium
TCCGGACGGCGTACCGGAGCGGAAGGGATCAGGAGGGAGTGCCGGATTGAGGAAGAGCGTTCTGGGCATGGCGGCGCTGCTGTGCGTGATGACGGTGCTGTGCGCCACGGCCCGGGCCGACTTCGGCGACTTCGCCGGTGACTCGGACTACGATTTCAGTTACGATTATGACAGCGGCTACGATTCCGATAGCGGCTATGACGATGACTACTACAGATCATCCTCCGGCGGCGGCAGCTGGGACCTCCGAACCTTTGCCATCCTGGGAGTGATCATGGCCGTTGTGCTGGTGGGAGGCCGCCGTAAGGACGAAGGGAACTCAGGCGGCAAGGGCAGCAGCACCCGGACCCGGCCGGTCCGAAGCGAGGATGACGCCGATGATACCAATGCCGCGCTGCGGCCCATCGGAGACTATACGAAGCTGGACCCGGACTTCAGCGCCCCGGCGCTGTGCGAAAAGGCGGCGAACCTCTACGTGCAGATGCAAAGCGGCTGGACGGCGAAGGACATCGAGCCCCTGCGGCCCTACTTCACCGACGCCCTCTTCACACAGATGGAGCGCTCCCTGCAGGGGTACAGGAAGCGAATGTTGTGGAGCGCATCGCGGTGCTCAGCGTAACGCCGCTGGGCTTCTGCCAGAGCGGCGGTCAGGATCAGATCCGCCTCCGGCTGCTGACGCGCATCACGGACTATACCGTAAAGGACAGCACCCGGGAGCTCGTCCGGGGCAGCCGTACACGGGAGAAGTTCATGACCTACGAGTGGGACCTTCTGCGTCCCACCGGAACAAAAACGGCTGCAGACGGCGGAACGAAGCGGATCACCTGCCCCGCCTGCGGCGCGCCGCTGGACGTGAATGCCAGCGCCCGGTGCCCGTACTGCGGCTCCGTCATCCGGCAGCAGGCTCAGGACTGGGTCATCTGCGCCATCCGGGGCGTGAAGCAGGAGACCCGGTAGACCCGGAAAAGCACCGGACCGGAGCATGCGGGGGCGGCCCCGCCCCCGCGCTCCGGTCAGCGGATCAACGGAAACAACAGCCCCCGGCAGCGAAAACAAGCTACCGGGAGGAAGGAGACAGATATGCCATCACAGGTGACCAATTATCAATGCCCCAGCTGTACCGGCCCGCTGCACTTCGTGGGCGGAAGCGGAAAGCTGGAGTGCGATTACTGCGGCTCGTCCTTTGACGTGGCCGAGATCGAGGCGCTGTACGCGGAAAAGGAGGAAAAAGCCGCGGCAGCCCATCAGGCCGCGGAGGAAAAGACGGCGGAGAAGCGCGAGTCCTCCGCCGCTGACGGCCAATGGGACACCTCCGGCCTCAGCGCGGACTGGGGCGAGGAGGGCGCGGGCATGAAGGCCTACAGCTGCCCCAGCTGCGGCGCGGAGCTGATCTGCGACGAAAGCACCGCCGCCACCTCCTGCCCCTACTGCGGCAACCCCACGGTAGTGCCGGGGCAGTTCGCGGGCGCGCTGAAGCCGGACTTCATCCTGCCCTTCAAGCTCTCCAGGGAGGACGCGGTGAAAAAGCTCAAGGAGCACTACAGGGGCAAGGTCTTCCTGCCCAGGAGCTTTACCGATGAAAACCACATCCAGGAGATCCGGGGCGTCTACGTCCCCTTCTGGATGTTCGACGGCACGGCGGAGGGGGACGCCCACTATGAGGCCACCCGCTCCCATACCTACACCTCCGGCGACTATGAGATCACGGAGACAGAGCACTTTGACGTCTACCGGGCGGGCTCCGTCGCCTTTGAGAAGGTGCCGGTGGACGCCTCCGGCAAGATGCCGGACGACCACATGGACTCCATCGAGCCCTATGACTACTCGGAGCTGAGACCCTTCTCCACCGCCTATCTCCCCGGCTTTCTGGCCGACCGCTTCGACGTGACGGTGGAGCAGAGCCGGGAGCGGGCGGACCGCCGCTGCGCGGGCACGCTGGAGGCGTCCCTGCGCGGTACCGTGCAGGGCTACGGCACCTGCCTGCGGACCGGGGGCGGCGTCAGCCTCCGGCGGGGGAAGGTGCGTTACGCCCTCATGCCCGTTTGGATGCTGAACACCAAATGGCAGGGGAAGGACTTCCTCTTCGCCATGAACGGCCAGACCGGCAGGCTCGTTGGCGATCTGCCTGTGAGCAAGGCGAAATTCTGGGGACTGTTCGCCGCCATTGCCGTGCCGCTGTCCGCCCTGACCTCGCTGCTCGTAAAGCTTCTGCTGGCATAAGGAGGGACTTCGGATATGAAAAAGAACATCTCAATTCTTGCACTGGTCTTAGTGCTGGCGCTGTCCCTCTGCGTACCCGCCATGGCGGCGTCGGAATACGGCGTGATCTATGACGAGACGGAGTCCCTTGGCTCCCAGACGCTGACCTATCAGGGGGAGGAGATGCTCCCCGCGCTGATCCGGACGGCCGGCATGGATATTCGGGTCGACGTGCTGGCAGGCAGCGAATACGACAGCGTCGATGAAGCCGCCGCCAGCATCTATACGAAATACGGCTACGGCTATGGCGACGAAAACAAAGGAGTCACCCTTACCATTCAGCTGGAGGATCTGGGCAGCGGCTCTTATGCAATGGCGTCTGACGACGAGTGGGGCGTCTATGCCTTCCTCGGCGAGGATTCCGAAGGCAGCCAGGAGCTTGCCGATGCCGTCCGGGCCGCTGTGGAGCCCTATATGGCACTGCGGGCGTGGAACGGCGAGGACATGACCATGAGCGCCACGGCGCTGACGCAGGCGGTGCAGGCCATGGCGGAAGCCGTGTCCTCTTACGGAGGCACGGAGCCGTCGGAAACGGTGGATGACACCATGCGCTATGTATTTGACATGAGCGATCTGCTCTCCTATGAGGAGTGGCGGGAGCTGGAGGACCGGGCCGCGGACATCTCCCGGCGTCACAGCTGCGGCGTGTACTGCGCCCTGGTGGACGACTTCACGGAATCCGGCTTCGACGACGTCTACGAGGCCGCCTATCAGATCTACCATGCCAACGAGCTGGGCGCGGGCGAGGACCGGGACGGCATCTTCGTTCTGCTGAGCATGGCGGAGCGGGACTACGCCATGTTCGTCTACGGAGACTCCGCGGAGTACGCCTTCAACGAATACGGACAGGAGCAGCTGGAGGGCGAGTTCCTGGGCGATTTCGGCAGCGACGACTGGTACGGCGGCATCTCCCATTATCTGGACGCCTGTGACGAGTATCTGACACAGGCGGAGGCGGGCAGCCCCGTTTCCGGCGGATCCGGCGGCGGCTCGGAGGCGTCGGAGCCTGCCAACCCCGCGTGGGGGATGGGCCTGATGACGGTCCTCTCCTGCATGATCGCGGGAGCGGTCTGCGTCCGGCTGAAAAGGAAGATGCGCACCGTCTATCCAAAGGCGGAGGCCAACGCCTACGTGGCTGCCGGCGGCCTGCGTCTGACGGAGCAGTATGACCGCTACACCCACACCACCAAGACCCGCAGGAAGATCGAAAAGGAACGTTCCTCCGGCGGAGGCGGCAGCACCAGAAGCCGCAGCGGAGGCGGCGGCAGCGGACGCAGCGGAAAGTTCTGAGAGGGAGGCCGGACCATGAAGCATCTGATTCTCAGCCGCCTTATCCCGGCGCTTCTCTGCCTGAGTCTGGCTCTGAGCCTCGCCGCCTGCGGCGGAGATGCGAAGACCTCCCCGGCAGACGGGAGCGGCGGCGCGGCAGGGATCCTGTCCGGCGGCAAAGGTGAGAAGTCCGGGGACGGGTCTGCCGCCCCGGACGCGGAACAGACCGCAAAGGAGGAAGAAGCCATCGCCCTGCTGCGCGCCTGCATGGCGGAGATGGACCAGCAGGCCTGCGCGGTGGCCTATCTGGGACACCGGGAGGCGGGAGATCCTTCCTCCCTCCCGGACTGGCTCCGGGCCAACTGCGCCGGTCTGGCGGAGGAGATGCCCTTCCTCCTGAGCATCCCGGCGGAGCGGATCCTGGGCGGCAGTGACGGGAACCTCTTCTGCCTCGTTCCCAGAGACGACAACAGCACCTTTGCCGTGAACCGCGTCCGGTGGGCGTCCAACGGCGCCGGTGTCTGGCCCCAGAACGAGGAGGTCCTCTACCGCAGCGAGTACGCCCAGCCCATTCTGGTCTTCAGCCATTACGAGGACTACCAGGACGAGCCGGATATTGAGATCCATGTCATGGCAGAAAACGGCGCCGACGTCACCTGGTATCCGGAGCTGGGCGATGGGGGGAATATCCTTCTGCCCGCCGACTGGGACGGCAATGCCGCCATGCTGGATTTCACCGTCTTCGGCGATACCACCGGGCTGGACTATCCGGAAGACTGGGCCGATCCCCCGGGGGACAGCTGGTGGCTGCCGCCCACGGACGAGGGTCTGGCGGATACCACCTGGGTCTGTGACCGCTGGTTCATGGAGCTGCGGCGGGGCAGCGGCGATCCGGAGTATTTCGGCGTGGCGGAGCTTTCCTACCAGTTTGAGGACGGGCAGGAATACCAGCGTCTCTACACCGGCGCCTGGCGCATGACGGAGGACTGTCTGGAGCTGATGCTCTCCGCGGGAGTGGGAACCTCCACAGGCGGCTGCTTCCCGGTGCTCATTGCCCCCTCCGGAGAGCAGCTCTATATCCAGGAGAGCCGGGACGGCATCTCTCCGCCCTTCTTTGACGATGGCGTGACCTCCATGACCATGACCCTAAGCTACGGATGAGGAATAAGCACAGATGAAAAACGAAGCCCAATACGGTCTGCTGCTTCTGCAGC
>CAVDXW010000097.1:0-4633 GCA_963613145.1 Bacteroidaceae bacterium
CCCAGCTCATCGCAAAAGAGAATAACGCGGTTTTTCAGTTTGCCGCCGTTCTCATCCGCTACTGCGAACAGCTCACGGGAGAGGTTCTGGATCATCAAGCCTGCCATAAAGTTCTTCGTCTGATCCTCCTCCGGCAGGATGAGAAAGATAGCAGATTTTTCCGCCGCAAACATTTCGGCGTCAATGGCACTGTCGAAGCACAGGATCTGCTCCAGCTCACTGTCAAGGAACGAGTTGAGCCGGGACAGCACCGTGGACATGACTGATGCCATCGCCTGCTCGGAGCTGTTGAGTGCGGCGCCTGCCAGCCAGCGTGCTTTGTGCTCGGACGGCAGCTTGTCCATGAGCAGCTGGAAGCGGGAGCGTCCCCGCGCACCACGCGCCGGCTCCAGCAGATCCTGCACCAGCTTGAATACCGACACGATGTGCCGCCGCTCCTCTGGGTGCTCCTTATCCGGCGGCAGAAACTCCGCAAGCAGCAAGATCGTGGAAGACAGCAAGCCCTCCGCCGCATCGTAGAAGAAGGCGTTCTGCCCGTGGTCGGAGTTCCCCTCCGGGCTGACGATGGACTTGGCGAGGATCTTGGCGTACTTTTCGGCTTTGGCGCGGGCAGCGAGGTTGTCCGGTTGTTTTCTGGCAATGTCCATATAGCGGTTGATGAGCGTCAGCAGGTTGTTGCCGTCCGAGCGGGTGGGGTTGCGCAGGTCTATAACGGAGATATGCTTATAACCGTAATACTTTTTGGCAATAGAGCCGTAGTTGCGGGCGAGGTCACCCTTGGTATCCAGCGCCAGAAAGCTCATGCCGGACGCGCAGGCATATTCAAGGTTGGGATAGAGGAAGAAAGCCGTCTTGCCCGCGCCGGAGGCGGCGATCATCAGGCAATGGATGTCGTCTCCGTCCACCAGCGCAGTCAGTTCATCTTTTTTGCCTCTGCAGCCCAGCACCAGCCCTTGTTCCGAGGGAAGATCTTGACCTTTTCGCCAGTCTTTGACCTTGAACGGCACATGGGCATAGGTCTTGCGGATCTCCTTATCGGTCGCCCAACGCGCCGTGCCGTGCTGCCCGTCACCCACGGTGCGGGACTTGATGCCGCTGAGTGTATAGTGGTAGGACAGCATGGAGAGTCCGCCGATGATGGCGAACATCCCCAGCCCTGCCGCGACCAATATCCCGATGTTGGAGCTTTTGATCGTGTCCCACATTGTCAGCAGAAGGTTTGGCATAGCTCGCTCCTTTCCATGTTGTTTTCCTGTTCTGCCTTGAGATCGTCGTTCCAGTCCTTTTGCTGCGGTACGAGCCGCTCTGCGGAGATACCACGCTCCTCCAGCAGCTTCGCCATGCGCTCACTGGCGGCATGACCGGCAGCGTCATTGTCCAGGCAGAGGTACACCTGCCGGAGCTGCGGGAGCTGCCGCAGCATCTCCAGCACGGGGATGGAGGATGTCCCGCAGCAGGCCACATAGTTATGCTCCGGCCACCCCTCCGGGAAAAGGGAGAGGTAGGAGAGCAGGTCAATAGGAGCCTCGAAGACATAGAGCGTGTCATCGCCGCCGAGATAGTGAAAGCTGTGCTTTGGGTCGCTGCCCTCAATGTTGCCGCGATAGCTTTGCCCCATGGTGTACAGCCCGCGCTTATGCCCGTGACGGGGAACGCCGTGTTCATCGAATCCGACGAACACGGCGTTGTGGTATTCCTTTGTCCCGTCCCTGGATTTTTCACAGCTTTCGTAGATGAGCTTCTTGCGCACGAAGGCATTGAGTATCTCACGGTCGATGCACCTCTTTTGCAGCAGGTAGGCATACACACGGCGCATGGACTCACTCTGCGGCGGCAGCACGAAGGGCTTTGCAGGCTCCGGCTCCTTCTCCCTTGCCGCAGGGTAACTCCCGCCCAGATCGTCGCCGAGGAGCAGGGACATAGCGTCCGGGTAGCTGAGTCCATAGAACTGCTTGACGAAGCTGATGGCTCTGCCGCCCTGTTCGGTGGCGTGATCGAACCACTCGCAGCCGCGGATGGTGATGCTGTGGTCGCTGGCAAGGCGTTTGTCCCTGCCGGAGGTAATGAGCTTTTCCCCACGGCGGCGGAGGAACTCCTCCAAGTCCACCGAGGCGGCTCGTTCTTTCTGCTCGGTTGTAAACGGAATGTACTTTGACATAGTCCCTCCCTTATTGTGTCTGTTGCGTCAGTCCGCGATCCTCATGGTCATCCGCCTTATGTCCCATCGCCATGCGCTTCTCCTGCAATCTGCGGCGACGCTTCTTGTCGATCTGCATTCCTGCATAAATGGCAGGCTGGGCGGCGTTCTCGCGGAAAATACGGCTCATCTGATGGAGCATCCGAAGGATAGCGGTTCCCACCGCAGCACCGGAGAAGTCCTCCTGATGGTCGATATAATACTGCGCGTAGGTGCTGCCCTGCGCTGCCGCCTGTGCGAAATAGCGCAGAGCTTCTTCACGGTCTGCTTGCACCTCCTGCCCCAGCAAATAGAGCTTCCCCAGCGTGTATTGGGCAAACGAATTTCCCTGCACAGCAGATTCTTTCAAATACCGAATGGCGGCATCCACATCTTTCGGGATATCATCCGCGCCGGTGAGCAGCAGCTTGCCGAGCCGGTATTGTGCGTATGGATCGTTCTGCTCCGCTGCCTGCCGCAGCCAGTGAATGGCCTGAGGGAATTGCTCCTGCTCCAGCAGCAGTTTGCCCAGCGCATATGCGGAGCAAGAATTTCCTGCCTCCGCCGATTTTTGAAACCACTCTGCCGCCGCTTTTCGGTCAATCGATATGCCAAGCCCGTCCTGATACGCCTTTCCCAGCTGGTGTGCCGCGATGGTATAGCCCTCCTCCCACAGACGGTGGAGTGTGACCAATGCCATTGACTTATCGCTGGGATCTGCGTCCGCAGCATCTAATACTCTTTTTGCTCTGCGGTAAAACCGAGCCCGCTGATGGATCATCCGCTCCGCACTTGGATCTGGAGGAACAGGCGGTTCTTCCGGCTCCGGCTCATCCGATATGGCATCATCCTCGAAGGTGAAGTGCATCTCCGAGAGTCGGAGCGTTTCCCTTATGACCATGTTGCGCACAGTCTTGAACTCCTTTTGCTGCGACAGCGGTACTCGCATTGGTGGAGTCTGATTATAGTCAATGCAAAGCTGCTCTCGGAGATCCTGCCATAGAGCATAGGCGGACGACACCCGTTCGTCCTTCGCCAGTTCATCCACGATCTCATCTACGATGCGCTTGACACGAGGCGGCAGATAACCGTAGACCTTTTTGCCGCTGACCTCCCGAAGCCGCTGGGCGAGATCCGTCACCAGCAGCTCCAGCTTATCACTTTGCAGAGTACCGGCAGCCATCTGCCCGATGAGCGTTGCCATCCGTGCTTCCGCTTCCTGCTGGAGCAGGCCGCGCTGTTCGTCCTTCTGCTCATAGATGTGCAGGCGGTCGTTTCGGTAGATCGTGCTGACCAGTGCGGACTTGATGCTGCGGATACCCTGCTGGGAGAGGTAGCCCTCCTTCGGATCGGTTGAGAAGAGTACCATGTGAACATGGATGTGCTTCTCCTTTTCGTGCATAGCTGCGTACCAGCGAAGGCGATCCGGGTGGATCTTATAGCCCTTGGCGATGTCGGTGATAGATGCGTTGATAAGCTCCTGCCAGTTTTTAAGGTCGGTATAACCCAGCCGCTCCGCGTTCTCACGGGAGAGGGAGATGACCGGCGTCCACACATTCCCCGTGTGCCGCGCCACCTCTGCCACGGCATTCTCCAGCGACGGGACCTTGCCATGGGCATCCCACAGGCCATGTTCGCCCAACGCTTTTACGCCGGGGCGGTTTGCGACATAGTCAAGATAGCTTTCCCAGCCATCCATGGGTTCAATGAAGTCCTCGTGGATCTGCGCGATGAGCGCAAAGGCAGTCTGCCGGTTAGGTGTGTTTGCATAGTCCTCATGCTCCGGCAGCTCCCTTGCCTCCGGGAAGCTGCGGAGCAGACGCTGGATGTACTGCTGCTGTTTCTTCGTGACAGGAAGATGAGCATTGTCATCCTTGAGGAGCTGCACACCTTCACGGGTGGCGAAGTAGCGGGTGCGATGGGCCAGCCGAGCGGCATCTCTGCCGCCCTTCATGTATGGAGAGATAAATATCAACCTCGCCATGCGTCATCCGGCAGCTGCCGTTGGACATCCTGGGCATCCTCGAACCTGATCTGACCATTGGTGCGCTTTACCTCGTCCACCACATACCCGCGCAGGGCGCGGCGATCCTCCATCGTATCCCGGAAGTGGGCGGCGATGGTGTGCGCCATGATGCCCTGCTCTACCGCGCACTTGAAGAGAATGCCGTTGGTGCGGTTGGTGCTGTCTGCGATGATCCCGCGCAGCGTTGCCACCAGTGCGTCCGAGAGATACTCGGAGGTGTCCTCCGTTCCCAGATAGCCCATGTAAAAACGGACCGCCTTTTCAATGAATTCGCTGCGGCTCCTGCAGTTCGCCTCCTCCAGCCATGCGTCCATGCGGCGAATGACGCTGGGCCGCAGCCAGATCGTGGTGCATTTTTTATTGTCCTCCATTTTTCCTCCTGTTACTATATATTTGCCCCTTGGTTTATGGCAGCCAGCCATAGGCATGGG
>CAVDXW010000098.1:0-3822 GCA_963613145.1 Bacteroidaceae bacterium
ACCGCGCCGCCCGTCCAAAAGACGCTGCCGGAAAAGCCGGGATACCTCTTCCGGCTCACGCTCGGACTGCATCCCGACATTGGCGATGCGCGCACGGTGACGCTGGATCTTCCCGCAGCAGAGGCGGAGCTGCTGGACGCGCAGGAACAGCTCGGCGTGGAGGGCTGGGAGGGCGTCACGGTCATTGATTATGACGGGATCATCCCCTATGCGGCGGAATTCACCGACCTGCCCATGGAGCTGGAGGAATTGAACGCCTTCACCAAGGCCGCGCGGGACATTCCGAGATCCGAGGTGCCAAAGCTGAAGGCTCTGCTGGAGCAGTTCGAGGTGCAGGACATCGAAACGGCGATGCTCCTAACGGAGCATCTGGCCGATTACATCCTCATGCCGAACCTCAGCTCACCGCAGGAGGCGGCACTGGAGCAGCTCTGCTTCATCATGAACCGTGAAGAAGCCGTTCGGCTGATCCCGTATGTGAACCTCTTCAACTACGGCGAGACAGTCATCCATGCGGACAACGCCGCCCTCACATCCTACGGCCTGCTGCACCGCGCGGACTATGAACCAATGCTCTCACCCATACAGCAAAAACAGGAAAAGGAGATGACGATGCAATGACCAGGGAACAGATCCAACACGAAGGCGACCGGCCGCTGCCTTGTGCAGCACAGGAGGCATTCCGATGCAGACCGGATGCTCTGAGCGATGACGAAAAGACGATCCTCTCCGCCATGGTCCTGCAAAAGGGCGAGGCGGAGGCTGCGGAGATTTTCAGAGAGTCACCGGAGCATCTGCGTGATTACACGATCCTCAAGGGTGTCAGCAGCTACGCCGCGCTGGGCAGATATTATCTCGCCACCGAAACTACCGTCCCGGAGGAGCTGTACGAGTACATGGATCTTGGCGCGCTGGGCTGCCGCTATGAGGACGAGCACCCCGGCGTGTTCATCGGCAGTGATTATGTGTGCTACCCTGCGGAGGAACAGGATCTTACCATGGAAATGCAGTAGCTGAACATATCTTAACCACGCCAGCTGCGCGGATAAGAACTACACCAAAGGGCCGTATTCCCGGATGGGGAAAAGCGGCCCCTTCTTTTTTGCGCTGATTTGACCTCCTGCTCCGGGATAACGGACCCGGAAAGGAGGAACTGTGCCGACCAACAAAGCCCTTGCAGAGTATCTTGAACTCTACCACAAGGGCGAGGCAAACGCCGTCACCAGCCGGGAGCTGGAGTGTGCCTTCCGAATGCGCGGCTCCGAGCTGCGCCGGGAGATCAACGCCCTGCGGGGCGACGGCATCCCCATTTGCAGCTTTGACGGCGGCTACTACTATGCCGCCACCGAGGAGGAGCTGCGGCGCACCATCCGGCAGCTCCGCAGCCGGATCAAGAAAATCGCATTTGCGGAGCGCGGCCTGTCCCGCACCTTGCCTGACTATGAGGACACCGGTCAGCTCTCCCTCCCGCTGGAGGGAGGTGATACTTCTTGAACAGCTTTATTCCCTGGGTAGGCGGCAAGGGCAAGCTGCTGTGGATCATCAACAAGCTGATGCCGGACCGCTACACCCGCTTCATCGATGTGTTTGGCGGCAGCGGCACGGTGACCATGTGCCGCCCCATCCAGCGCGGCTGCATGGAGGTCTACAACGACTTCAACGGCAATCTCACCAACCTGTTCTGCTGTGTTAAAAACCGCCCCATGGCACTGCTGGCGGAGCTTGGCTTCCTGCCGCTGAACACGCGGGATGACTTCAATGTCCTCTATAAATTCTTCTCCAAGGGCGAGTTTACGGACGACTACCTGCAGGAGGAGATGGATCTGACGGAGGTCTACCTCAAGCCGCCCGATGCCGAAGCCATCCGCGCCCTTATGCTGGAGCGTACGCCCCGCGGGAGCATCCGACGCGCGGCGGACTTCTTCAAGCTCATCCGCTACAGCTTCAGCGGCGGCGCCAAGTCCTTCGGCGGCAAGCCCTGCGACATCCGCCGTTTCTTTCACCTGATCTGGGAATGCTCCCGCAGGCTGGCGAATGTCATTGTGGAGAACAAGGACTTCGAGGAGGTCATCCGTCAGTACGACCGGGCAGGCGCCGTGATCTACTGTGACCCGCCCTACTACAAGGCGGAGAGCTGCTACGAGGTGGAGTTTCCCCCGGAGGATCATCAGCGGCTCCATGATGTACTGGTCACCTGTGAAGGGTACTTCATCGTCTCCTACAACTACCAGGACTACATCTGCGAGATCTATCGGGATTGCTATATCTTCCGCACCTCCCGTCCCAACAGCATGTCCCAGACGGCGGGCAGCGAATATGAGGAGATCGTCATCACCAATTATGACCCCCGCAAAGCCTGCTGGCAGCTCTCTATGGATAGTCTGCTGGGCGGCGATGGCGACACCCGCTACGAGCTGATCCATGAGCCGGAGCGTCCCTTGAAAATCTGAACAATAAAAGGAGAAGCAGCATGAAATTTGTAAAATACAACGACAACAAGAGCGTCACCATCCCTCCCGCCGTTCTGACCGTCTGCGGGCTGGACGATGAGGGGAAGCTGGAAATGGCCAGCGCCAAGGGCGCGGTCATTTTATCAAAAAGCGAGATGACCGCCATGGAGATGGTGCGCACGATCCTCGCCCTGACGGACCGCGCCGGTCAGCTGATGCGGGAGCTGACGGACCTCTGCGGCAGCTGCGAGGGCTGCACCGAGGGGCACTGCACCTTCCGCGACGCGGACATCGAGGAGCTGATCCGCCCCGCCGTCACCGTTCCCGATTGGGCCAGAGAGGAAGCGGACATCGCGCCCGACGCCAAGCTGGACTGCCATGTGGACGAGGGCTCCGGTGTGATCACCGTGTGCGAGACATTTTACGACCACGACCTCTCCGATATTCCCGCCGAGCTGCTGGAGGCCCTGCGCAAGTCCGGCTGCTGCCTGTCCGTACTGGAGGATATGCTGATGGACGACGATGTCATCTACGATAAGTGATACCGTAGGCATTCAAAGAAGAAACGAGGCGAGAGATCCAAATGAATGAAACCTATCTCTATCCCTACTCGGCGAAGGAGGCCAGAGAACGAAATGAGCTTTCGCTCTGGAGGGAAAGCCATCGCGCCAACATCGCCTGCCGGGAAGCCATCGAGGATACCATCCGCCGGAGCTTCGACGGAATGCATCTGGACAAGGACTGTATCACACCCGTGCTGGACGAATACGGTTATAAACGCACCGCATGGGTGCTTGCCAATACCTTGCATGAACTCAAGTGGGACGGGCGTTTCAGCCCCGCCAATAAGCAGTGGGCTGAGCGACGCTACATTCCGCAGGATGAGCGTCACAATGCCGCGATCACTGTTCGGAGCCACCCCGCCGTGCTGGATGGCTTCGTCAGTCTCTACCGCAAGGCGGTGCAGGCGTTAAATCTCTTCGGTGCGGAGCACTGCGTCGGTGACCGCGCCGAGCAGGACTTCACCGGCAAGGTGCTGGTACTCAGCCCCGACACGCTGAAGGAATCCTGCTGGAGTCAGGCGGATCAACTCTGGTATGCCCATGACGGCTTTGGCTGCAGGCCCCATGCCATTGGCCGCTCGGTGCGCTGCACCTGTCTGGGTGACGGCGAGACGACACGCTGGAATCGACACGAGTTCATCGGCGTGCTGGACGAAAAATACCTGCCGGACTGGGCGCGGGAGAAGCTCATGGAGCTGACCGCACCCCGGCAGGAGGAACCGGCCGCAGGTGAGATGAAGCTGGAATGATCGGAGGTGAAACAAGTGCAGCGCATCTTCATTGATAACCATGACCGCATCCTCTATTAC
>CAVDXW010000099.1:0-3809 GCA_963613145.1 Bacteroidaceae bacterium
CGAAGTACGGCTGATAGATCATCTGCACGGCACGGTCAATGACGGTTTTCTCGATAGCCTCCAGCCCTGTCTTGCTGCCCATGATAAGCTCACAGAAGGACAGCACGAAGTCGCTTTTCAGCGCCAGCGGGTTTTCTTCCTCGCTGTAATTGAGGTTGATATCCAGCGGATTTACATAGTCGCGGCTGTTGGGAGAGAGCCGGATCACCTGGCCGCCCAGCCGGTTCACCAGCGGGGAATATTCATCCTCCGGGTCGCAGATGATGACGTTGTCCTTCGTGGTCAGCATGACATAGGTGATCTCCCGCTTGCAGCTCATGGATTTGCCGCTGCCCGGCGTGCCGAACACAAGGCCGTTGGGACAACGGGACTGCTTGCGGTCCAGCAGGATCATGTTGTTGGAGAGGGCGTTGAGCCCGTAATACATGGCGTTGCCGCCCATAAAAAGCTCCTGGGTCACGAAGGGGATGAACACCGCCAGCGCCGAAGTGGTGAGGCTCCGTTCGATCTTGATACGGTTGAGGCCCAGGGGCAGCGAGGACATAAGCCCGTCCTCCTGCTGGAAGTCCAGCCGGGTCAGGATGCAGTTGTGGGTCTGGGCAACGCTGGCCGACTGCGAAACGGCGATCTCCAGCTTTTGCTTCGTGGGCGCCAGGTGCAGCATGAGGAAGGTCATGTTGAACAATCTCTCGTTGCGGCTCTGGAGATCCTGCAGGAGATTTTTCGCCGCGCCGCCGTAGGTGGAGAGGTCGGAGGGGAGGATATCCAGATCGTAGCCGCTGCGGGCGGCCTTCTTCTGCTCCTGGATCTTCATGGCGTCCAGATCGGTGATCTTGCGCTTGACCATCCGGATGGCCTCGTTCTGGTTGACGCCCCGGACGTGCATGGTGACGAGAAGGTTTCCCTCCACGTCCATAAAATCCGTGAGGATACGGTCCTGGATCTCCGGGGCCAGGATCTGTAAAAAGGACACCGCGCCGTACAGTTCGCCCATGCGGAAGCGCCTTGTCTCCCCGAACTCAAAGGAGGACGGGGCGATAAAGTCCTTGACGGACAGGCCGGAGGGCGCCAGCCAGTCCCAGTCAAAGGCGAAGGGCTCGCCCTTCGGGTGGAGCAGGCCGTGGAGGAGTGCCAGCCGCTCCCTGCCGTCCAGCACCTTCGCCGCCGCGCCCATGACCTTGAAGCGGTTGAGGGTGTCCGCCTCGATGCGGGCAAACCTTGCCCGCGCCGCCTGGACGCTCTCCGCCTCGATGGTCAGCGTGACATACTTCTGCTTCACATAGCCGTTGCTGCCGCGCTCGTACTGTGTCTGCAGGATGCCGGAGGCCTCGGCGCGGATATCGTCCAGCGCGTCCCCCTGGGCCGCCATGCGGAACAGGTCCCCGCCGTCCGGCTTGCGGCTGCTGCTGAGGGTCATCTGCACGCCGATGGAGGGATCGTAGCCGTTGTAGAAGTCGCAGAGGCGTTCAAAGATATCCCGCTGGTCCTCCGGTCCCGCCAGGCGGTAGCTGACGTCGGCGTAGGCGATGGTCTTGGAGAAATGCCGGTCGTCCAGACGGCACAGACCGTCCGGGTGCATATTGCGGAAGGGGAGGCTCGCCTGTACGGTATGGTTCTTTCCGTCGCCCTTTGCCTGCCGGACGACGGCCTCGATCTGCTTTCGCTCCTGCCGGGTGAGCCTGCGCCGGCCCCTGCCCCGTTTCCCCGCGCCGGAGGCGATCCTGCCCACCTCCCGTTCCAGCGCCGCCTGTTTTTCCAGGGCGGTATAGGCGTTGTCGGTCTGGTAGACGCGCTGCTTCGGGCGGGTGAACTTGCAGTCGATGAGATGGCCCAGCAGCGCCTCCAGGGGCTGGCCGTTCCTCTCATACAGGGCGAAGAGGAAAAAGGGCAGCATCACAAGGATCATGCACAGCGCCGCCGGCGTCGTGCCCATGCTGCCCTTGCTCAAAAAGAAAAGCGGCACTCCCGCAAGCGCCGCCGATCCGAAACACACAAGCTGCCGCTTCGTCAGGCCGAAGAGCACCTTGCTCTTGATTTTTCTCAGGTCCTTCGGGACCGTTACATATGCCAATGGTTCACGTCCTTTCCGCAAGCCGGATATCGCTTGCTATCTCATTGCCCCAGGCGTCCCAGCCGGGGACCTTCTGCCGGGCGAACAGCTCTATGCGGGGCACATCCCCCATGAGGGCTTCGATCCGCCGCCTTGCCTCCTCCGGCTTCTGGCTGTGCCGCTCCACGTGGGAGAGGATGACCTGGTGTACGTTCTTCGCCTGCCGCTTCGGGCGCCCGCGGGTCGCCAGCAGGCAGAGCTCCGCGTTGGCCCGCGTCCAGTAGCCCATGCCGGTGAACAGGCTGTCCGACCTCCGGCACTGCTTGATCCAGACGAAGGCCACGGTCTTGAAGGCAAAGCCCCAGGCGTCCATGACGCCCCAGGCTTCCCGCAGCATGGGGAGGGTGATCCAGAGGAACAGGGCGCAGTCCCTGTCCGCCAGCTCCCCCACCGGCAGGGCCTTGATGGCCTCGATGGGCATGGTGGGATAATGGCTCTCGGCGCTGCGCCCCGCGCCCTTTTTGCTCCAGACCCTGTAGGCCCAGGGCGGGTCCGCGTAGAGGACCTTGTATTTTTTCATGGCCGCCTCCTCTCAATGCGCTCCAAATAAACTTTTTGCGAGGCTGCCGGTGCGGAACAGGGTGTAGCACAGCAGCACCGTATAGCCCAGGCACTCCCAGATGGCCACGGTGATATCCCCGCCCACGGCGATGTTCTGCACCAGCACCGCGTAGATGCCCACGCAGACCATGATGAGAAACGCCTGGAAGCCCAGGGCCAGCAGGGACTTCAAATAGTTCTGCCCCGTCTGGCCCCATTCCCGGTTGACCATGGTGGCGAAGGGGATGGGACCGATGGACACGGTCAAATACACCTCGATCATTCTCCCGTAGATCACAAGGAAGATGGCGATGGTGAGGATATGGGAGCAGAGGCCCACAAAGACGCTCTGGAACCACAGTCCCAGCAATGCCCCGATGCTCCAGTCCGCCAGGGTGGTCTCCAGATCCCCCAGCACGCCGGTGATGTCGATGCCCGCGTCGGAGATGATGACGCCGGCGCTCTGGTTGACCACGCTCTGCGCCATATCGAACACCGCCATGACGATGTTCCAGGTGTTCGTGACGATGAGCACCGCGCAGAAGGTCTTGAAGATCCATTTCCAGAAGAGCCAGGTGTCGAAATCGTGGAGATTATTCTTTTCCACGATGAGCCCGATCAGCTCATAGCACATGACGAAGGTGAGGATGAGCCCGGCGATGGGCACGATGACCGTTTCGGACAGGCTGCGGATCATGTTGAAGATGCCGCCGTTCCAGCCGGCGGGGGTCATGCCCACCTCGCCCGCGATCTCGCCCACCTTCGTGTTCACGCTGTCAAAGGTCCCGGAGAGGTTGGAGAGGATGCCGTCGATCAGCAGCTCTTTGAACCACTCCTGGATCATTTCAATTATCACGGGTGGTCACACCTCCTTTCGGGGGCTCCCGCCGTGAAACGGGAGCCTCCGGGTGGGATGGTCCTGCCGCCGCTCAGCCAAGCAGGCCGGACAGCAGCGGGATCAGGGTCACGCCGATCAGGGCGACGCCGCCGCCCGCGACAAGCTGCTTGACGCCCTGGCTTTTTGCTGTTGTTAGATAAAGAAGCAATAGAAGTGTAAAAAATTTTGCCGTTACCGTCCGGCGCTTGCGCACTGCGCCGGACAGGTCGGGCTTATTCGTCGGGCAAGTCCACCTTGCCGACAAAGGAGTAGTAGATTTCA
>CAVDXW010000100.1:0-3792 GCA_963613145.1 Bacteroidaceae bacterium
TGGGCTGCGCCTGCCGCAGCGCCTCCACGTTGGGCAGATAGCCGGGGCTGTCCTGTGCCGCCTGCTCCGCCTCCCGCAACTTCTGCCGGACGTTGCCGGAGAGGTATTCGTCCGCCGTCTGCCAGTCGCCGTAAACAGGGTCGAGGAAGATGACGCCGTTCAGCTCGTCGATGATGTCGTCCTCGCTCTTGCCGGTGAGCTGGGACATATACGCCATATCCACGCGGGCTTTTTCCCCGATGGACAGGGCGAGGGCTTCTGCGGCAGTGTCCACGCTGGTGACGGACTGCCGCTGCCGGATGGTGCGCTTGGTGAACATATCCGCCTTGCCCTTGAGCTTGGTCTTGTCCTCATCGTCCAGCATTTCAAGGGAGCAGAGCAGGTAGTAGGAGCTGTCGTCTGCAAAGGCGAGGGCGTTGCCCCGGCTGTTGATGAGGCCGTATTTCTCGGTGAAGCGGTCATAGAGGCGGTTGAGCTTCTGCTGCTCGGCGCGTATGGAAATGTCGTCGGATTCCCACATCTGAAGGTCGATGAGCCGGTGAACGCAGTCCCGCAGCTCTGCCATTCCCTTGACGCGCTCCTTTGCGGTGGCGTTCAGGTTGGGCTTGACCATGACGGAGTTCTCACGGTAGTACACCTCGCCGTCCACCACGGCATAGCTGTAATTCTTCACGTTGGGGTCTGCGGGAATGGTATCCTGTATGGTTTCGTTCTCACCGAGGTCAGGCAACTCTGCGGCTTCGTACTTGCCGCCGATATTCTGAATGGCGTATCTGAGCTGCGTGGCAAGGTCCAAATCCTCATACGGTTCCACAGTAAAGTCCTGTCTGCCGTACTGCGTACTCTCCGAGGTCTGTCGGCCTAATACCATTTCGGGGTTGTCGATGAAATACTGATTGATGGAAAATCCGTCCTCATTTTCACCGAGATGCACCCAGTCAGGTTCAATGTCGATGGGTCTGTCACGCTTTTGCAGGAAGATGATGTCGGACACCACATCCGTACCGGCGTTGGCCTTGAACGCATTGTTGGGCAGGCGGATCGCACCCAACAGCTCCGCCCGCTGCGCGATGTACTTACGGACTTCGGGAGATTGTTTGTCCATCGTATAGCGGGAGGTCACAAAGGCGATCACGCCGCCGGGTCGAACTTGGTCGAGCGTCTTGGCAAAAAAGTAGTCGTGAATGGAAAAACCGAGTTTGTTGTAAGCCCGGTCGTTGACCTGGTACTGTCCAAAGGGCACGTTGCCGATGGCAAGGTCGAAGAAATCCCGTCTGTCGGTGGTTTCAAAGCCGGCCACGGTAATATCCGCCTTTGGATAGAGCTGCTTTGCGATTCTGCCGGTGATGCTGTCCAGCTCCACACCGTACAAGCGGCTTCCTTGCATCTCCTGCGGGAGAAGCCCGAAAAAGTTCCCGACGCCCATGGCAGGCTCCAAGATGTTGCCGGTCTGGAAGCCCATGCTGCCGACAGCCTCATAGATTGCCTTGATAACCGTGGGGCTGGTGTAGTGAGCGTTCAGCGTGGAAGCTCTGGCGGCGGCGTATTCCTCCGGGGAAAGTGTGGCGTATAGCTCGGCAAATTCGTCTTTCCAGTTATCCTTGCTTTCATCGAAAGCGTCCGCAAGCTCGCCCCAGCCGACATATTTGGAGAGAACGTCCTGTTCTTCGGGCGTGGCCTGTCTGCCGTCAAACTCCAGTTCTTTTAACAGATTGATCGCGTCCATGTTCGCCCGGAACTTGGCCTTTGCACCGCCTGTGCCGAGATTGTCGTCCAAAATGCGGAAATTCTCCGCAGGCGGTCTTTGCGGCATGGGCGGCTCCGGCTCGGTGGTGCGGATAGTCTGGATTTCAATGTCATAGGGAAGCTGGCTTTTCTCGCCGGGGTAGAACGCTACGGTTTCCGTGGTAAACTGCGGCTGCTCCGGTTCAGTCTCCTCCGATGCTGGCTGTTCAGGAAGAGAAATATCTGGTTCAGGCTGTGCCTGTGTCCGGCTCTGCGCCTGCGCTTCCTCCAGAAAAACGGCGCGCAGCACGGGAGCGGCGTCCGGCCACAACAATCCGAGGGCGTGTACGCCCTTTTCCCCATGCACCTGCGCCTGAAAGCCGCTTCTTGAGGTGATGAAATCTGCCTCGGTGCCGTCCTCCAGCGTCATGGTGTCCGCGTCCGACGCGGCGAAAACGTTGGAAAGATACGCACCGATGGCGGCGTTGCCCTCGCCCTGCCGGAACAGCTCCCGCACCTCGTCCCGGATGTCAGGCGTGAGGATGCCGTTCATCAGGAGGTCGCGGAGGTCGTCGTTTCTGCTCCATGCGGGAAGATAATCTGTTATGGCGGCGTTTCTCTCATCCCGGCACAGCAGCCGTTCAAAATTCTCGCGGCTTTCGGCGCGGAATACGGGATAGCGGAGTGCCGGGTCACGAAGCTGCACATTGAGCGCGCCGACCTCCGTGATCTCAAAGGGCGTGTTGTCCAGATAGACGGTATCGCCCACGGCATACGGCACACGAAAAATCATGTTTTCCTGTTCGTTTTCGGCAGTGATCTCCTTGACAGGTTGCGTCTGCTCCGCAGCGAAGAAATAGCCGGTGTCGAGGTAACGCTCAAAAACGGTGCGGTCTACGCTGACCGTTTCCTGCTCCGGGACGCTTGGCAGAGTGTACCAAACATTATCTTCGTCTACACGCTCGACCACCATCAGAGTTTCCCTCTGTTCGGCTGCGGTGGAAGAAAAGCCGTCGCCCACGCGATAGGCATTCCCCAGCGGCGTTGTGAAAACCGGCGCGTCCGGCTCCATACCGCGGCTGCGCTGAATACTGGAGAGGTAGTCAATGGCGTTAGATTGCTCCGCGAAGCGAAGCACCTGCCCACCCTCCTCATAGAAGCGGTCAAGGGCCGAGTCCCAGATGCCGGTAATGCCGCCCTCGTTGGGGTGCAGACGGATGGAAAAACGGTCCGGTGAGTCCATGTGCGCCGCCTGCGCTTCCTGCGCCGCGATCTGCTCCACATCCGCCATGACCTGCCGGACGAAGGGGCTGTTGCGATTAGCCTCCGCATCCACAACCTGCCCATTTACAATACCGCGTTCAGCAAGCGCTTCCCGGATGGCGATGGGGTCAATATTGTCAAAGTTGTCCTGTTCCTGCTCGGTGTAGAAGCTATCGGATTGAATGAGTTGGGCGATACGCCGCTGCACCTTCGCCCAAGACAAAACAACCGGCTCGGAATTGCCCACGGAGATTTGCAGCGGCTTAGAGCTGTCGCCTACGCCGTATTCCGCTGCCAGCCATGCGGCGGTGTCTCGGTCGCGGGCATGAGCCTTCATATAGCGGACAACTGCGTGTTTGCTCTCAATCCTGCCGTTCCACTGCTGCAAGGCCGCGTCAATGTCCGCCTGCGTGACCTTGTAGGGCGAGGGCGTGACCGTGGTTGCCAGCGTGGGGTACAGCTCGTCCAAAAGCTCCTGATGGAGCCGGTTGTGGAATGCGGGCATATCGAAATAAAGGCGCGTGAGCTGTAAATCCTCAGACGCCATGACAATGCGCCGGATGGCCGCCGCACCCTCCAGATAGGCGTTCTCTCGGTCAGAGTTGCGGCAGGCGTTGAGGAAAGCGTCGTCCGCGACAAGCGCGTTGCCTACGGTCAGCTTATACCCCTCAAACAGCTCTGCCACGGTGGGCTGTGGCTGCTCTGCGGCAGGATCGCGGAACACCCTCGTGCCGTCCGCGCCGAACTCCGCTTCATAAGCATTGATGGCGGCTTCTGCTTCATGGTCAACGGAGCGCAGCGTGT
>CAVDXW010000101.1:0-3678 GCA_963613145.1 Bacteroidaceae bacterium
TCTGGGCCGCCGAGCCGGAGGGAGTCCCCCGTATCACCGAAAACACCGCGGACCGGGCCCTGCGGCTGAAAGCCCTGGGCAACGCGGTCTGTCCGCCCCAGGCCTATCCCATTTTCAAGTATATCTCCATGATCGAGACGGGCGGGTGCGAGAGCATCTGCCCCTACGGAAAGGCAGGTGGTGAATCGTGAAGGAGTGGAAAGCCGCTGAGAAGGAAACGCAGAAGATGACCCGCGACGGAGCCATCTCCGTCAACCTGGTCACGGGTGAGGCAAGCCGTGTTTCAGACCGTCCCCCGGAGCAGGACTATTCGCCCTCCGGCGATCCCGCGGCGCTGGCGGGGACCGCCCTCCACCATCTGGACGACCGGCGCGTTCGGAAGTCCCAGAAGAAAAAGCGGAAAAAGCGCCGCAGAGCCTACCGGGAGGGCAAGGCGGCAGCGGACCGCCCCTCCTCCCGGCTGCAATTCACCGAGGAGGAGCGCACCGCACCGGAGCTGCAACAGGCGATCCGAAAATCCGACAAGGCGGCGGACAGGCTGGACGCGGCACGGGCCGCCATCCCGAAGCAGCGCGTTTTGGACACGGAGCGCGTCTTTGACGAGGCATCCGGCGCCGGGCGCACGAAGCTGGTATTCAAGGAGACGGACAAGCCCGCCGCTGTCAGCCAGCCTCTGCCCAATCCGCTGACCCGGCCGCTGCAGGAGATCTCCCACGCCGCCCACGCCAAGGTGCGGGAGGTGGAGAACGAGAACGCGGGCGTGGCGGCGGGCCACCTTGCCGAGCGCGGCATGGAGAAGGCCGCGGGCTACGGGAGCCGCAGATACCAAAACTGGCGGGCGGAGCGCAAATTGCAGCCCTGGCGGGAGGCGGCAAAGGCGGAGCAGGCGGCGGTCAGGGCCAACGCGGAGGCGCTTTACCAAAAGGCGCTCCATGAGAACCCCCAGCTTGCCGCTTCCAACCCCATCTCCCGTATCTGGCAGAAGAAGCGGCTGCAAAGGCAGTACGCGGCGGCCTATCGGGCGGCGCACAACGCGGAGGGTGCAAAGACGGCGGCGCGGACGGCGGCGAAGGGTACGAAGAAAGCCGCGGAGGCAGCGAAGAAAACCGGAGCGTTCATAGCCCGGCACAAGAAGGTGTTCCTTATCATCGGCGGGATCGGTCTTGTGCTGGTGATGCTGCTGGGGCTGCTGCAATCCTGCTCCTCCATGCTGGGCGGAGGCGTGTCCAACATCGTGGCCTCCTCCTACCTCTCCGAGGACGCGGACCTGCTGGCGGCGGAGGCCGCCTACTGCGCCAAAGAGGACGAGCTGCGGGAGTACCTGGATACCTATGAGCAGACCCACGACTATGACGAGTACCATTTTGATCTGGACGACATCGAGCACGATCCCTATGTGCTGCTGTCCATCCTGTCGGCGCTCCACGAGGGGACCTTCACCATAGACCAGGTGCAGGGGGATCTTCAAATGCTGTTCGACAAGCAATATATCCTTACCGAGACGGTGGAGGTGGAGCGGCGGTACTACATCGAGACGGACACCTGGACGGACGCGGACGGCAACACCCATACGGACAGCTACCGGGTCTATTACGACTACTACATCTGCACCGTGAAGCTGGAGAACTTCGACCTCTCCCATCTGCCGGTCTATATGATGGACCGGGAGACCCTTTCCCTGTACGCCGTGTATATGTCCACCCTGGGCAACCGCCCGGACCTGTTCCCGTCCTCCGGGTATGTATCCAAGTATGTGACCAACCCGCCCGCCAGGTACGAGATCCCGGCGGAGTACCTGTCCGACGAGCGCTTTGCCGCGCTGATTACGGAGGCGGAGAAGTATCTGGGGTTCCCCTATGTCTGGGGCGGCAGCAGCCCCGCCACCTCCTTTGACTGCTCCGGCTTCGTCAGCTATGTGCTGACCAGCAGCGGCCTGTGCGATACCGGGCGGCTGGGGGCGCAGGGGCTCTACAACATCTGCACGCGGGTATCCGACCCGCAGCCGGGGGATCTGGTGTTCTTCGTGGGCACCTACGACACGCCGGGGGTCTCCCATGTGGGCTTTTATGTGGGCGACGGGATGCTCCTGCACTGCGGGGATCCCATCCAGTACACCAGCCTCAACTCGAATTACTGGCAGTCCCACTTCTACGCCTACGGCAGACCGCCCTATGACTGATACCGACAGCATACCACAACGATTTGAACTTTGAAAGGAGCAATGCAAACATGGCAACCACCGAGAAGATCCGCAAGGATATCGAGAGAACGAAGGAGAAGATCGCGGAGCAGCAGAAGCGCCTCCGGGCGCTGGAAGCCCAGCTCACGGAGGAGGAGAACCTGGAGATCGTCCGCATGGTCAAGGCGGTCCGCATGGACAACCGGGAGCTCACCGCCTTCCTGAAAGCCTACGCCAGCGGCAGGATCTCCCTGCCGGAGGAGTTCATGGAGACCGGGGAAACGGAGGGCATGGAAGATGAAGCGTAAGCGCGTAATTCGCCGCTTTGCCGCCGCGCTTCTGGCGCTTTTGTGCATGGCGGCCACCTCCACCGTGGCCTTCGCCGGCGGCGGGGACGGAGAGCCCTACTATACCGGCGAGGAGGAGACCACGGGCGGCTATGAGCCCCAGCCCCTGACCCCGGAGGGCAACATGACCCTGGTGGACGATATCGCCGGCGAGAGCGCCGGGGACAAGCAGTTCATCACCGTGGTCACAAAGACCGGCAATTATTTCTACATCGTCATCGACCGGGCGGAGGACGGGGAGAACACCGTCCACTTCCTCAACCAGGTGGACGAGCGCGACCTGCTGGCCCTGATGGACGAGGAGGAGCAGGCCGCCGCCCCCGCCGTTTGCACCTGTAAGGAAAAATGCGCGGCCGGCGCGGTGGATACCTCCTGCCCCGTCTGCAGGACCAACCTCTCCGAGTGTACGGGAAAGGAGCCGGTCAGGGAGACCGAGCCGGAACCGGAGCAGCCGACGAAAAAGAGCGGCGGCAGTGGGCTGGTCATCGTCCTGCTGCTGGCGCTGGCGGGCGGCGGGACCTTCGTCTATGTGAGGTTCGTGAAGCCCAACCGCAGCAGCGTGAAGGTCAGCGCCGATCCCGACGAGTACGATTTCCCCGACGAGGAGTACATCAACGAGGACGAGCCCGCGCCGCGGGCGGAAACGGAGGACGAGCATGAGTAAGCTGGTGATCTGTGAGAAACCGAGCGTGGCGAAAGCCGTGGCGTCGGCCCTGGGGGCTTCCTCCAGGGCCGACGGCTTTTACGAGGGCAGCGGCCTGATCGTTTCCTGGTGCGTGGGGCATCTGGTGTCCCCGCTGGACGCGGGCGGCTACGACGAGCGCTTCAAAAAGTGGCGCTACGAGGACCTGCCCATCCTGCCGGAGCCCTTCCGCTATGCCCCCATCCCCGGCAAGGAGGCGGCTCTGGACAATGTGACGCGGCTCATGGCGCGGGAGGATGTGACGGAGATCGTCAACGCCTGCGATGCCGGGCGTGAAGGCGAGCTGATCTTCCGTCTGGTGTATGAAATGGCCGGCTGCCGCAAGCCGGTCCTTCGCCTCTGGATCTCCTCCATGGAGGACAGCGCCATCCGGGAGGGCTTTTCTGATCTGCGTCCCGGCAGCGCGTATGATGCCCTGTATCAATCCGCCCTCTGCCGCCAGAGGGCGG
>CAVDXW010000102.1:0-3446 GCA_963613145.1 Bacteroidaceae bacterium
TGTCCGTGATCTACACGGGGTAAGGAGTTTTCATGGCAACCACAGTTTCCTACAGTGCGTCCATGCGCACGCGCAAGGCCAATTCAGCCAGTAACACGAAAAGCTCTGCCGCCTGTCAGGAATACTACGAGAACACCTACAATTACGTCGGCATCGTGCATTTCGCGGGCATGGCACTGAGCGGCAAGGTGATCACGGGGATTTCCCTGCGTATTGTAGCGGCGCAGGCGGGTTACGGCACAGGCCATACCAAAACCGTGTATGTGCGAAAATCCAATTATCAATCTGCGTCCCAATCGGGTATCACAGGTTTGGGGTATTGCGGCGAGGCTTTGGGCACATTCACCGGCGCGTTCTACGGAAACACCAGCACTTATACGCTCAGCGGCGACCTGCTGAACAATCTGGCGGCGTACATCGCGGAAGGCAACAACACCATCTGCCTGTACAATCCCAGCCCGGTCAAAAGCTCACAGGGGTACTCCACAAACTACCTGCAATGGTCGGAATGTACCATCACGGTGACGTATGAGGAAGCCGCATCCAAGCCGACGCTGAACAAGTACTCACTTGCCATGGGTACAGCGGTCACGATCTATACGAACCGGCAGAGCAGCATTGCAACGCACACGGTACGGTATTCCTTCTTTTCCGAAAGCGGACTGATCGCGGTGGGTGTGGAGGATGAATGCGCGTGGACGCCGCCCGTTTCGCTGGCCGCGCAAATTCCGAACGCGACCTCCGGCTGGGGTACGATTTTCTGCGATACCTATGTCAACGGCAATCTCGTTTCGACCAATACCTGTGCCTTTCAGCTGACGGTGCCTGCGTCCGTTGTGCCATCCATCTCGTCCGTATCAATCACTGAAGCGACTTCCGGCGTTGCCGACCGCTTCGGCGGTTATGTGCGAACGCGGAGCAAGCTGTCGGTCAGCATCACGGCTACGGGCGCACAGGGCAGCAGTGTTTCGGCCTATCGCACCAGCATCGACAGCGTGACCTATTCGGGCGCGTCCTTTACGACGAACACACTGAATACGGCTGGCAATCTCACGTTGACCGTGACCGTCACCGACTCTCGCGGACGCACGGCCAGTACCACTCGAACCGTGACTGTGCTGGATTACTCGCCGCCGTCGCTTTCGCAATTTACCGCCGAGCGCTGCAATGCGGACGGAACCGCTGCGCAAACGGATGGTACGAAGGTGCGCATTTCCGCGAAAGCATCCGGTTCGTCTGTGGGCGGCAAGAACACGCTGGCCTGCACGGTGTACTACAAGCTCAGCAGTGCCGAGTCGTGGATTTCCGCTGTCACGCTCACGCCCAGCGACTATGTCATTACCGCGACCAACCGGCTTCTGGCTCCAACCTTCGACGCACTCAGCAGCTACGACATCAAGATTCGCGTGCAGGATGTGTTTTACTACATCGAGCAGACGGTGTCCATCGGCACGAAGCAGGTCATGATGGATTTCTACAAGGACGGTTCGGGTATCGCCTTCGGCAAGGTCGCGGAGAATGCTGGCAAGGTGGAATTTGGATGGCCGCTGCTGCTCTCCGAACCGCTGGGCGTGGATCAGGGCGGCACGGGCGCTGAAACCGCGTCTGCCGCCTGCATGAAGCTGGGCGCGGTGAAAAAGACCGGCGACACCATGACCGGCAACCTCGCTATTTCGGGCTATCTGTACCCGTCGCTGTACCTGCTGCCCACCTACAACAGCACGACCAACCGCACGGTTTTCGAAGGATCGTATGTGGGCGCTTCTTCCTTTTCCTCATGGGAGGACAGCACAGGCAACAACCGCCGAATGCTGGAAGTGCGCAACGCGGCGTATCAGGCGAGTCTGGATTTCGCCGTGCTGCTGCGCACCTGCACTGGCGGTACATGGGCTTCTTACCGGTTATTCCATGCGGGCATGGCTACGCCGATCCCACTGGCGAATGGCGGAACAGGTGCTTCGTCCGCAAAGGCGGCGCTGTCCAACCTTGGCATCTTCTATTCTGCTTCGCTCCCCAGCAGCGGTACGGACGGGCAGATCTGCCTTGTGCCAGTCTGATGAGGTGAAGCTATGGGCACATTTTCGGCAACGGCCAACAGCAGCTCAACGATTGGCTACGCACAATATGGCTCCTCCTCATGGAGCACGGGAAGCAGCAGCGGCGCGTGTCAGGGCGCGTATCAGGGCACGACTGCCGCCAAATCCCGCGTGGGCGTGATGGTTTTCAGTGGCGCGGGCGCGGCGCTTAAGGGCAAGCTCATTCAGAGCATAACCCTGACGATCACGTCCTCCGGCGCGGGTTCCGGCTCGTCCAGTAAGAAGCTGACCTTCTGTCAGGCCAATTACCAAAGCATGAACACCAGTGTTCGCGGTTCCGCGCAGGTGGGTGCGACGATGGGCGTGCTGACTGGCAAATTCTATTCGAATACCGTGACGCACACGCTGAACGCTTCCAGCAACGCCGCGTTGTTTGCGGCGATGAAGACATACTTCGAGGCTGGTAATTCGGCGTTAGTGCTGTATAACGGCGAAACTTCGTCCAGCAGCGGCTATTCCAGCAACTACGCCCGTGTCACCAGCTGCACAATTTCGGTGAGCTATATCGACGCGGTGGTCTGGTATCGGGACGGCAGCACATGGCGGCAGTGCACGGTCTGGTATCGGCTGAACGGCGCGTGGGTGCAAGTGGTTCCATACTACAATTCAGGCGGCGCATGGGTGCGCGTCTGAGGGAGGTGATTCTTTGAAAGATATGTTTGAACAGGTCATTCAGCTGGGCAACTACGACCTGAAAACCCTGCTTGATCGCATCGACCAATACCACATAGAAGGCCGATTGACCGACGAGGAACGGCTCGACCTGATCATGCAGGCACGCAAGGGCGCGGAGCCGGAATACGACTATGCCGGAGAGATCAACGCACTATGGGCAGCGGTTCGCGCACTGCAGCAGAACGTTTTGCCGCCCGCCGAGGACGAATGGCCCGAATTCGTACAGCCCACCGGCGCGGGCACGGCGTATCAGGTGGGCGACAAGATTACCTTCCGTGGAGAGAAGTATATCTGCGTTCTGGCCCACTGCGTATGGAGTCCGGCAGATTATCCCGCTGGATGGCAGAAACAGGCATGAGCGACTGTCTTTGTGGACGGTCGTTTTTTGCAATCAAACAAAGGAGGATTTGACTATGCGGAATTTCTCGATTGATATCATCTGGGCCAAGATTCAGATGGCCGTCGCGGCGATTGGCGGCTGGCTGGGCTACTTTCTGGGAGGCATGGACGGACTGATGATCGCGCTGATCGTTTTCATGGCGTTGGATTATGTCACGGGTCTGATGTGCGCCGTGATCGACAAGAAGCTGTCCAGCGCCGTGGGCTTCAAGGGAATTTGCAAGAAGGTGCTGATCCTGATGCTGGTGGGCGTGGCCAACGTGGTGGATATTCACA
>CAVDXW010000103.1:0-3443 GCA_963613145.1 Bacteroidaceae bacterium
CCTTTCCCGCACCGACGATCTCGTTCGTCAGCAGCTTGTATGCCTCCGTCAGCGCGCCGATGTTGTGCGCCGCTGTAGAGTTCTTGCCCATAATTATCGGGTTCATGGTGCCTCCTTGTTGGAATGTTGGTGGAAGGTTGGTGGAATTATGCCTGATTTACTGTGCCGTTCGCCTCGTAGTCCCTCACACGGCGGTAGAATGTGTTCGGCTTTAATCCAAGATGTCCCATTGCCGCGACGGCAGTGATTTCACCCTTCTTCCAGAGCCGATATTCCTGCTCAAACGCCTTCTCGTCGATATCGATTGCCCGCTTGCCTTTGTACGCTCCGCGCTCCTTCGCCGCCGCAATGCCTTCTGCCTGGCGTTCCAGGATATAATCGCGCTCGAGCTGTCCTATCGCCGCGAAGACGGTCAGCATGAACTTCCCAGCGGGGGTGTCGGTGTCGATCTTCTCTTTCTGCGATTCAAACTGTACGCCCTTCTTCGTCAGCTTGTCCACCAGTTCGAGAAGGTCGCGTGTATTTCTCGCGAATCTGCTGATTTCGCTCACTACGACAACGTCCCCTTCACGAATGAAGTTCAGCATATTCTCGAGTTCCGGGCGGTCAGTGTTCTTGCCGCTCGCCTTATCGATGAATACCTTCTCGACGCCGAGCTCCTTCATGAGGTTTTCCTGGCGTACGGTGTTCTGCTCCGCCGTGCTCACTCTTACATATCCGATTTTCATGGTTTGGTTTTCTCCTTCATATCTGTCAAATTTCGCCCGAATGCCATTCGCACCGGTCAATTTTCGCAGCGCCTGTTCTCCCTTCCATTCGCCGCTTCCTATCCCTTTCACACTTCTATTATACCACATTGCAAGCAATATGTCAAGAGGTTTGACGCACTTTTTTCGGTTTTTTTTGGATTTTTTCTGGTCGGGGGGGTCAACCGCGCCGCCCCCCTGGCAATTGCACCCCCCGGGGTACCCGCCGCCGCCCGGCTGCCGTCTGCGCGCCTGGATCACCGCCCGTCTGCATGTCACAGGGTATACCCCAATGACACCCGGCAAATTGCATAAAAAGTGTTGCAATAGACCCGGTTTTATCTATATGCAATATTTCAATTATTTTCGCCAACCCTATTGACACACTCGCGGAGTTGTGCTATAATATAGTCACACCGAGGGAAACAACCCCTGGAAAAAGCTGGAAATAAAATCCAATAAGGAGAAATACCATGAAAAAGCCTAAAATCATCACCATATACGGTAAAATCGTCCGCACCTGGACTGCCTGGAGCGAGGTAAAAGAGCGCGAGATCATCACTCAGATTGAGGTCGAGTACATGCAGTACGACGCAAAAACCGGTGAGATCATCGCAACAGGTACACGGGACATTGCCCGTCAGGACATGGACGACTACAGCGTATACGACGTCCAGGCAGCCCGGGACGGTGCGAGATACACTGACACCGTCGGTACAGTCACCGTCCGCACCCGCGACCGCGCCGCGTTGACTGCGGCACGTATCGTCTACGGTGCCCACGTCGTCCGCGTCGTCCACCCCTACAGCCTCCGCAGCCGCGCCGCCCGCACCATATAACAGCCCCTCGAGAGGGCAGAAAGAGGTACACCATGATAACCACCATCTACACCACCGTCGCCGCCGTGACCGCTACCATCGACGGAAAACCGGTCGACTTAAGCCGCTGGAGCCGCTACTACGCGAGGGACTACGCCGACGTCCAGGCGCTCATGAGCCTGATTAAGGAGACCTACAAGGCCGCCCAGACCGTCGCCGAATGGTACAGAGTATAAAACTCAGATGAGCAGAAAGGATCACACCATGAAAACATACGAAATCACCTACAGCAACGGCAATGGCATTTACTCTGCTAACCTTGTAATCGCGGAGAGCGCAGAGCAGGCAACCGCCTACTACGCCGCAGAGGGGCGCGAGGTCGTCGGCTGCACTGAGACCATGTGCCGCCCGAAACCCGGGCAGCCCGTCGTAACCGTCCCGGAGGGATGGACCACACCGGCGGCAGCGCCTGAGACCGAGGCAGAGACCGAGTCCGCCGAGAGGGCGGCAGAGATCGCAGACGCCCTGGACGATATCCGCCGCGAGCGCGTAGCGTACGGTTGCCGCGCCAAGGTGCGCATCACTGCCCGCTGTATACGCGAGGCGGAGAGCGTCGGCCGCCCGACCGTCCGCGTGGGCTATGCAGACTTGCAAGATGCGTTGTGGGGCATAACGCCCGACTACTACACAGCGGGCGCGTACGGGTGGAACTGCGACGTATACGTGATCGCAGGGCTTGCAATCTGCACCGGCTACCGCCCCGCAGCGGGCGCCCCGGCCGTGGGCGTCCGCGAACTTGCAGTGGCTTGCAGAGGCGCAGACACCGCGACCCGTGACCGCCTACTTGCAGAGTGGATCGTCACCAACCGCGAGATCGCGCGAGAGGGGGCGAGGGCATGACGGCAGAGACATTAAAGCCATGGGACGGCCGCGCCGGCCGTTGGCAGTACCGCGACGCCGTCGACCGGCAGCTGCTGATCGCGTCCGACGGCAGCATATACGCTCACGACTACCGCGGGCAGCTGTATATATGGTGCCCGGCTGTACAGCTCGCGCATCACCTGTACCGACTGCGTCAGGTGCGCGGAGACGGCGTCGTCGTTGATCTGACCTGCCCGGTAAACCGCGCCCTGCGGATTACCGCAGACGCGCTGTATAGCATGGCGGGGAGGTGAGATCATGTGGGCAGATATCAAAAAAGGCTATCGCACCACAGCGGAGGTAATCGCCGCGAAATTGGCGGAGCTACAGCACGCGCCCGGCGTCACGCCGTACGTGGGCAGTGACTACCGCGTGCACTACCGCCGCGCAGACGGTGCCCGCGTCCCGGAGCGGCACGAGGTCGCCGCCCTGGTTCTCGCCGGGCATGACCACGACATCACCCCCGATAACATCTTGCAGCTGCTTGCAGCGCTTTAATTAATCCGCCGCCCCGCCCGGCTACAGGCGGGAGAAAGAGAGTATATCATGGCAAAAAAGATCATCATACCGGACGCATACACCCCCGAGACCGTCGCAGCTGTGGCGGAGATCGTGACGCAGGCGGAGATCTGCAAGAGCGCCTATTGGTGGGCGCCGGCGGGTACTGCTGCGTCCCGCCGTTGGCACGAGGAGCAGCACAGCCGCGACCGCGTCGAGTGGACGGAGGGCGGGCACACATACGCTGCCGCATACCACTACCGCGAGAGCTGCCACCACTGCTACGCGTCCGGTGAGTACTACCGCGACGGCAGCGCGACCACACTTACAGCCGTCCGCAACTCTCTGCGCCGCATGGAGGCAGCGCAGCAGAGCGCGACCGCGTGACCCCCTTGACATCCGCCCGCAGATGTGCTATACTGTGTGTGGGAGGTGATAGCGTGCTTGTAGTGCTGTACGT
>CAVDXW010000104.1:0-3370 GCA_963613145.1 Bacteroidaceae bacterium
CGGACGATGGTATCATCATCCGGGTCGTCCATGAAGGTTAGGAATGAGGAAGTATTGGGGTAGAGGATCAGAAGCCCGTCATCGCACACGAGGCGAACGCCCTGATGCGGCAGCTTCTGCTTCACCTGGTCGAAGAAGTCGGCGGCTTCCAGCCTTGCGTTATAGCCGGATGCTGCCCTGAACCATGCGGAGGCGGTCAGGCTGGCCGCGCCGAACGGCGGGCAGTCAACGACCTCGAACGTGATGTACGGCATGGAAACAGGCGTTCCCGTTCCGTTTGCACGCGGCACATGGTTCGTGTAGTACGCGGGCAGGGCAGAGCCGTCCGAGGAAAAGCCCGCCCAGAAGGTGTAGAGCGCCTTGTACGCGGCTGTAAAGCCGACCACTGTTTGTCGCGGCATTATTCGACCACCTCCGCCGTGACCTGCGAGAACCGCACGGATGCCGGGGCAGGGGTCGTCATGTCCGCGCTGTCGGACGTGATGCGGTACACGCGCCCGTCCTTCACGCGCTTCACGCGGTCGTCCTGTTTGAGCGTCACGGTCTCAGGCGTTACGATGGTGTAGATGGTCTTCATGCCGTTCTTTTCGGCAATTTTCGCTTCCGTGCTGCTTTCCGTGCTGATGCCCGCCTGAAACGCATCACCGTCATCCAGCCACCATGTGACGCCGCCGAAATCGTCCGGCGCTGTGTACTGCACCTGCATCACGAACGGCTCGAAAAAGTCCGAAAGTGCCATCAGACCATCACCTCGCTCGTGAGCATCTGATAGTCCCGCAGGCGTGAGGCGAAGGCGCTCTGCCATGTGATCGCGCCGCCCTGCCCGTCGCTCGCCCGCGTGTAGGAATAGTTGCCGAAGCTCTCGGACGTGTACGCGCCTGCCGGGTTCTTCTCGTCCCACGCCGCTATCTCTTCGGAGAGCGACACGAAGGAAGCGGGCGGGCTCAACAGCCACACCCGCCCCGTGAAGTTCTCGTCCGTCAGCGTGTCCGTGCCGGTCTGGTGAACGCCGTCATTGTACGCGCTGCCGGAGATGGCGACATAGCGGCCATCGGACAGCGCAGGCGACACGAGCGCACCGCCCTGAATGGTGAAAGCCCCTTCATACAGGCCGCGCTCGAAGTAGTTGCGGCAGTGCCGCATGACGCTGCCGATGGTCACAGCCATTGCTGGTCTCTCCTTTCAGTCGAAACAGCTATTAGCTACCTGCCTGCCGGCAGGCAGGACAGCTAACAGCTAAACCTCGTCAGGTGCTCTTGGGCTTGATGGCCACGCCGCGCAGGACGGCGGCCTTCAGGGTGTTCTTGAGCACAACGCCCGCGACCAGCTCCACATCGCCTTCCTTGACCGCGCCGGGCGCGTCCATGTCCGGCATGTGTGCGCTGACAACGCCCGTGCCCACGGGGCTGATGCCGTGCAGCGCGTCCAGACCGAGAACGACCGCGTAGATGTCGGTCGTGCCGTAGGCGGAGGAGGACGGCGCGGAGGTCGGGATAACGTCCTGCGTGGCGCTGCCGGTGTAGTACTTGCCCGCATCCACGAGCGGGATGCCGTTGTAGGTCTCGACCACGCGGCCGAAGTCGTCGCGGCTCGCCTCAAAGTAACCGGCGCGGCGGGCGCAGGAGCGCACCTTGTTCAGCATCACGGTGTTCATGAGGAGCATGGAGGGCGTGCCGTCCACGGCGGAAATGACCGCGTCCAGCTCGTCCAGGAACGCCGCGTAGTTCGTTTCGGTCAGTTCGGAGGTGGACAGGTCAACGGCAGACGTGAACTCGTTCTGCGTGCCTGTCAGGAGCTTCCTGAGGCCGTCAAAGGTGTTCACCACATAGCCCGTGCCGGATGCGGCGGAAGTGCCGTTGATGACGAGGTTGTGGAAGTAGTTCGCGGTCGCCCTGATCTTCTGCTCTGCCTGAAAGGCAAGCTCATCCACAGCGCCGGAGGTGTTCTGAAGCACGCGGTCTACCTTGAAACTGCCGCCCATGATGACGGCCTTCGCGGTCTTTTCCTCGCGCTTGGCTTCGCCCGCCGTGTATTCGGTGTTGATGGTGCGCACAGCGGCGGTGGACGGGGTCTTGAGCTGGATATAGCCGTAGGTCAGGGTGCTGCCGCCCGTGCCGGGGGAAATGGCGTTGTCAAAGGTGAGCCTGTCCAGCAGCAGGGAAGAGCGCCGGAACGAATCGATAACGGTCTGATTCACTTTGTCGGCCATGCCGACTTTGGCTTCTTCAAGAGTGATAGGCATGATTCATTTCTCCTTTACTTTTTGTCATACTTCTGATGCAGCGCTTCCGCGATGGATGCGGGCGCGGCGGGCTTTCCGTTCCCTCCGGGCGGGTTCGTGGGCGGCGTGCCGACAAATTCGGTCTTGCCGAACAGTCCGGCGTGCGATTCTCTGACGGGCTTCAGGACTGCTTCCGCATCCTTGAGCCTGTCGCCGTCCGTTTCCACCTTGTCGAGAGGAACGGTGTTCAAAAGCAGGTCAATGGCCGCAGGGTTCGCGCCCGCTGCTTCCAGCGCCTTTTTGACGAGCGCCTTCTTGCCCGCGTTCGTCCTGTCGGTCTCCACCTGCTTTTTGTATGCGTTGAAGTCGGCCTGTACCTTGGCCGCATCTCCGCTGGTCTTTTGCAGGGCTTCATAATCCGCTTTGAGCTTGTCCCGCTCTTGGGTCAGCGTCTCCACGGTCTCAGCCTTTGCCTTGTACTCCTCCATCTGCTCGCGCACTGCGTCCAGACTGGCGGAATTGCCGTCAAGGATGTACTCAACGGCCTTGTTGATGTTCTCCTCGGAAACGCCCCACTCCTGGAGCTTTTCCTTTAACTGCTTCTTGGGAAGTGCCATGACACATTTCATCCTTTCTGGTGGGCGTTCTGCCCGAAATGTTTATATGCAAACGGGCGAAGCAGCTCTTGCCCCGCCCGGTGTTGCCGTTATGAAAACCCGTCCTTCAAATACGATTCCGCGACCTCTTTCAGCTCGCCCGTGCCGCCGCTCAGAGCGTCCCGCAGGTAGGGGCGGGCTGCCATTTTGTATGTGCCCTCATGCACGAAGGTCGCGTATTCAAGGCTGTTGCCCACGTCCACCGTGTCCGGCGCACTGTTCTCCACCTCGGAGGATACGTCCCGCATCAGGCTGCCCGTCTGCCGGATGGGCTTGCCGTACCCGCCCTCCATGCGCTCCACGGTGAGCTGCACGGCCTTCAAGCCCATGGCGGTCAGCGCCCGCAGCTTGTTCCCCTGCATCTGCGCCTGTACGGTCTCGGTGTTGTCGTTCAGGGTGATGTGGAATGGCATTGCTTTTACCTCCTTTACGCAATCAAAAACCGCCTCGCTTTTCGGCTTGGCGGTCGTGGTTGCGTGTGCAAAATTATGAT
>CAVDXW010000105.1:0-3350 GCA_963613145.1 Bacteroidaceae bacterium
AAACACGGAGGTCAATTATGAAACAGAAACAGGTCATATCCCTGCTGCTGGCGCTGGTGCTGGCGCTCGGATGCTTTACACCGGCGTTTGCCGAGGAGACGGAAGCGCCACAGGAAATAGCTGAAGCGATCGCGGAGGCATCTCCTGCTGAGGAAGAGATTCCCGTCATCGATGAAACGCCGGTCGCGGATGACGAAGTGCCGGCGGAGGAGATTCCCGTTGAGGAGGACGACGCCGAGCGCTGGAGCGCGGCATACGCCCGCCTTGTCAAGCGCACGGATGTGTACGAAGACCGTGCGTGCAGGCAGACGCTGGGCACGCTCGACGAGGGCACGGTCGTGTATGTGTTTGCCCGCTATGCGACCGCGGACGCCGCCAGGGACAGAATGCATATTGCCTTTGCCGCGGACGGCGAAGTCGTGACCGCGTGGGTGCGCGCCAAGTATCTGGAGCAGCTCACCGATGAAGAGGCCGCCGCCGTGAAGGACAGCGTCGGCGATGCCGAGTATCAGGGTCTGCCCCTCATGAACGCCGTGTTCGCCGCTGCGGAAGCGGAGGAAGCGGAAGCGGAGGCCAATGCCGTTCCCGGCTATCTGCTGACGACGGGCATCACCCTGCTGTACAATGATAAGGCCATCCCGAAGGCGGGGCTGAGCATTTCCGTGGCATCGGAAGAATTCATCCGCATTCAGGCGGTCGCTTCCCCCGCGGAAGCCTATCAGGACACCTTCATCTGGACGTCCTCCAACCCCGCGGTGGCCGCCGTGGACAATGACGGCCGCGTGACGCTGAACGGCATCGGCACGACGACCGTGAAGGCCGAAGCGATGGACGGCTCCGGCAAGAGCGCTTCCTTTAAGCTCGCCGTGATAGCGCCGGCCGCGGACATTGAGATCACCGGCGATAAGACCGTGCTCGGCGGCAAGTCCGTGACGTTAAAGGCCAATGTGCTGCCCGCGGAAACGAGCAACAGGAAGGTGACATGGAAGTCCTCCGATGAGAGCCTGGCCACCGTGAACGCCTCCGGCAAGGTCACGGCAAAGGCTGTCACGGAAAAGAAAACCGTTTACATCACGGCGACCGCGCAGGACGGCTACGGCGCGGAGGACACCTTTGCCCTGACGATCTATCCCGCCCTGCAGAAGCTCACGCTGATAACGGAAGCACGCGGCGAGATCGGCAAAGAACTGAACATCACCACGACAGATACCGATGTGCTGGATGAAAACGGGATTCTGTATATCGGCGCCATCGTCTATCCCTACGAGGCGCAGGGCGGCTATACGCTGACGTCCAGCAATAAAAAGGTCGCCGTACCGTATGACGGGAAGGATGCGAAGGACAATGAGACCTTAGGCCTCCTTCAAATCCTGGGCGCGGGCAGCACCACCGTCACCGCGACCGCCACGGACGGCAGCAGGACAAAGGCCAGCTTCAAGCTGAATGTATCCGTAAAGGCCGAAAGCCTTTCCATCACCGTGCCCGGCTATGACGAGCAGGTCGTGCCCATTGTCGAGGGCAAGTCCGTTCAGCTGAAGGCCGTGTTCACCCCTGAGACCGCAACCGACCGGAAAGTCACCTGGAGTTCCGATAACCAAGCTGCGCTGACCGTTTCCGCCTCCGGCAAGGTGAGCGCCGTCAAGGGCATGGCCGGTCAGGAAGCAACCGTGACCGTCGCTTCTGCGGAGAACCCCGCTATTAAGGCGGAGCAGAAATTCGTTATCGTTTCCGCGCCCACCGCCGTTGCGGTCAGGCTGGACGGCGAAGAAGTCAAGAGCAACGAAAAGAAAATAACGGATAAAGAGACGCTGATCCTCTCTGCCTCTGTCGCGCCGGAAACGGCTGCACAGGATGTCACCTGGAAGTCGAGCAGCGCCAAAGTCGCCGAAGTCACGGCCAATGAAGACGGTACGGCGACCCTGACCGTCCTCGGTGCAGGCACGGCGACCATCACCACGACCACTTTGGACGGCAGCAAGTCCCTGAAGTTCTTCCTGACTGCCGGTGCTACGACGAGCGCGATCGTCGCGGACGGCGAAACGGACAGGACGGTTGCCGCCAGCCAGAGCGTACAGCTTTCCGTGAAGGCCGCTCCCGCCGGCGCCAAGCTGCCGACCATCAACTGGACGACCTCCGATGCGAGCGTTGCCACGGTCAAGAACGGCAAGGTGACCGTCAAAAAGGGCAGCGAGGGCAAGGAAGTCACCATCACCGCGCAGGACAAGGACAAGAAGTTTGAGCCTGTTGCCTTTACCATCACCGTCATCCCCGCCGCGACCAAAGTCCAATGGTATGCGGGCGATAAGGTCGTCAGCGGTACATACAAGCTGCTGCTGAATGCGAGCGGGGATGGAACGGAAGTCCCGCTCACGGCGAAGATCACGCCCGATGAAGCCGGGCAGTCCGTGACCTACAAGAGCAGCGATGCCAAGGTCGTGAAGGTCGAAGGCGGCAAGCTGACGGCGCTGAAGACCGGCAAGGCGACCATCACCGCGACCGCCACGGACGGCTCAAAGAAGTCCGCGAAAATCACGGTGCAGGTCTATGGCGAAGATAACACAATCCATATCGAGGGCGAAACCGAGGTGGCTGTCGGCAAGTCCGTCCAGCTCAAGGCTGTTGTGGATGCGGGCAGCGCGAAGAAGTTCACCTGGACGAGCAGCAACACCAAGATCGCGACTGTCTCCTCCGCAGGCAAGGTCACCGCGAAGAGCAAGACGGCCGGAGACAAGGTGACCATCACCTGCGCGCCGAGCGACGGCTACGGCGAAGCCGCTGCGATCGAAATCACCATCATTCCCGCCGCCACGGGCGTTGAGATCCGGCACGAGGGTGAAAAGCTGACCGCAAAGACCGTTGCTTTGAATAATGGCAACACCTTCCGGCTTGACGCGGTCGTGCTGCCCGAAGCGACGGCTTCTCAAGAGGTTGTTTGGACATCCAACAACACGAAGATCGCCGAAGTCGATCAGGAGGGTCTGGTCACGTTCAAGACGGCGGGCACGGTGACCGTCAAGGCCATGACCAGGGACGGCACGGGTAAGAGCGCATCGGTCAAGCTGACGGGCGTGTATCTGGTCGAGCGGATCGATGTTGTCAGCACGGTCGAGGTCATCGGCGGCACAAGGGTCAAGCTGGCTGCCGTTGTCTATCCGGAAAATGCCACCAACAGGAAGGTCGCCTGGACGGTCAGCGACAAGAGCATTGCCACGGTCGATAAGAACGGCATCCTGACCGCGAAGGCCGTGAAAGAAAAGAAGACCGTCACGGTCACCGCAGCGGCAACGGACGGCAGCGGCATCGTCTCCAATCCGGATGACCCGCAGGTGGTCATCGTGTATCCGCAGGCT
>CAVDXW010000106.1:0-3288 GCA_963613145.1 Bacteroidaceae bacterium
TAATCTCCTCCTTCTTGATTTGCAAGCTGTGTCAGGCGATGCCAAGGTTCCATGCGAAGGCGCGGTAGTACTTCCCGCCGTCGAGCCTGACGCAGACCATGTTGTCTTTCTTCACGGTCTTTTCCACTGTACCCGTCATGCCGATGAACTCTGTGTGCAGGGCCTTTTCGATTTTCACCCGCATGCCGCGCTGAAAATCGGAAAGCGTGTGGCTGTCAGCGGTGCTCAGGCTGGTGATTTCAAAGCGAGCGCCGCTGGCGGTGAGTGTGTCGATGAAATCCTGCCGCCGCTCCTCGGTGGAGAATGTCTTCACCCGGATGGGCTGACTGCCGCACGGCTGGATTTCCTTCCATGACATTGCGTACATGTGTCTGTTCCTCCTTTTTGATTTCGAAGCCCTGCCGGGCAGTCCATTACTCACTCTGTCCGGCGGGAAAGTCAACGGGTTTGTGTGCCTGCAGCCAAACTTAATTCAAAAGCTGTGCCCGCAGGCTGATGATGAAGTTGCTGACCTCACGGTGTGTCAGGCCGACGATTTCCAGATCGTTCCGTCCGTTGATGGTCGCCATCAGGATTTCGAAGAACTCGATTTGGAAGCTGTCGGCGTGGTTCTCCGGGTCTTCAGTCCGGAACTCCTGCCAGTCGCGGTGCAGGTCTTGCAGGGTGTAAACGTGGTCGTCGTTCAGGTCGATGAAGCGCATGGTGTGTACCTCCTTCTTGATTTCGAAGCTGTGTCAGCGGTGAATCTTCAGCCCGTAGAGCTCAGCGGTTGTGAGGAGCGCCTCCACCAAGTCGATGGCGATTTGCAAGCCGTTCACCGCCCGCTGTGCCTGAGCAATGCTGTGGTCGCCGTATCCGGTGGTGGCGATTTCAAAGCCGATGGCCTTTTCGCCGTACCAATCATCCTTGCAGAAGATTTCCGGGTAGGCCACCCGGTCGGTGTTCCTTGGCTGGCGAACGTTGAGGTAGATGTACCCTTCGTAGTCGTGGGCGATAACCTCGTAGCCTGTGTTCTTGATGCGGGCTGTTTCGACGAGGGCTTCGATGGCCTTCCGGGTTTCAGGTGTGCTTTTCATGGGGTGTACCTCCTTCTTGATTTGGGAGCCTGGGCTCCGGGTGAAGGCTCCCTGATTTGGAAGCCTTCACCCGGAACCGCCGGGCGGCGGTTGCCGTGTGTCAGCGGCTCTGGACAATGGTCAGCTGAAATTCTGTGCCGTCCGGCAGGCTGATGACCAAGCCCTTGTTGTAGGTCATGATGCCTGCCTGCTCGAAGGTGCGTACACGCGCATCTTCCCAGCCGATTCCAAAGCTGTCTTCCTCTGCTGTCTCGATGAGCTCCCGGAGCCCTTCCTGCATGGTGTCTTCGGTGACCTCGGCGTTCTCGGTTTCGTAATCCTCGTACTCGTACATGGTGTGTTCCTTTCCGGGCTCTCGGCCCTGTCGATTTGAAAGTTGTGGCTGGTGCGGGTCACTTGACCTCGCGGATTTCGAAGCGGGTCTTCCCGCCCGTGAAGGGGTTCCGGCGCTCCTCAATTTCGAAGCGGCACTTCATGGCCTGTGCCTGTTCGAGGGTTTTGGTGCCGCCGACCACACAGCCTGCGCTGTTGTAGATGTGCCAGCGGACGCCGATGTGCCTGCCGTAGGTGATTGCCTGTTCCCGATTCATCATGGTGTGTCCTCCTTGGGCTGTGTGCCCTGCTTGATTTGGAAGCTGGTGTGGCTTCCCGCGACCGGGCTGATTCCTGTGCCCGGTTTCGACCCGGAGCCGCCGGGTCATCGTCAGGCGGGTGGATTCCAAAGCTGTGTCCTCCGTGTGCGCCGCCGGGTTCAGGAAGCCCGGCGGGTGGTCGCGTCACCGTTCCTCCAAGCCGCGTTTCCGGGCAGATGCTTGAGCAGGTGTGTCCGGGCGGTCTTGAACTCCTCGCCGTTCATTCCCAAGCGGAGGAGCCAGCACCGGAAGGTGTACGCCGGGTTATCGGTTTGCGGGCGGGCCGGGCTGGCGCTCGCCACCGTCAGGGCTTGGTGGGAAATCGCAAGGCAAAGCTGGATGTAGGCCTTGACCTCGCCAGCGTGGAGGGTCGAGTTGAAAGCCCGGAACTCGATGGTGCCCTTCTGGAACACACTGTGCAGGTTCAGGAGGTGGTAGCGGCTGGGGTCGTAGTGCTGGTGTGCATGCCATTCCCAGTTCCGGTCGTCGTACCAAATCCGGGCGAACTCCTCGGAGGTGGCGGGCTTCCGGCGGTTCAGGGTGGCGAGGAAATCTGGGTCGACGGGCTGACACCAGCGTCCGCGCCGTTCCGGGCTGATTTGGAGGGCTTGGGTCAGGAGGTCTTCCTTGGCGTTCACCAAGTTCACCAAGTTCCGCAGGGTTTTAGGGGTGTGGCTCCCCAGCCCGACGTGTACGTGGATGCCGCAGGAGGGGTCGGCGTGTGCGCCAGCCGCCCGGAGGGCTCGGACACAGGCCTGCACCGTTTCGATGTCTTCCCAGCGGCAAATCGGGCTGACGAACTCGGTGCCGTGTGTGCGCGGCCCGGCGATGCTGGCGTCCGAGACCAGCTTCCACCGCCGCCCGTCCGGCCCGATGACCTCCCAAGCGTCGTAGGTGCCGCCCGTGTGCCTGAAGGTCGCTCCCTCGCCGAGGGTCTCCGCGACCACCGCCGCCGCCCGCTCGCGGGTGATGCGGTTCATCTCAATCTCGATGCCGAAGGTCTGGGTTTTCATGGGGTGTGCTCCTTTCGCCCGGCGGCGGCTTCTCCCACCCGCCCGGATGTGCCTTCTGGGTGGTTTCCCGCCCGACGCTGACATACATCACTCTGCCGGGCCGGAAAGTCAACTTCTTTTTTTCGGAAAAAGAGGGCCGCGCTTCCTTATACATGCGCGTAAGGGCCGGGAAAAAACCCGAAAAAAAACCGTTTTTTTGCCCGGGCGGGCACACCGCCGCCCGGAAACCCGCCGCCCGGAACCCCACCCGGAGACCCGCCCGGGCACACTTTCCCACTTTGCTCTGGCGAAGTCCGGCGGGCGGCACACTTCTCCGCTTTGCCCTGCGAAAGTCCACCCGGGCACAGGACTTTCCGACTTTGCTCTGGTGAAGTCCGGGCGGGCGGCGCTTCTCCGCTTTGCTCTGGTGAAGTTACCCGGGCCGGGCACACCGACCCGCCGGAAGGCCTACCCGCCGCAGGAGCACACCGCCGCCGCCCAGCTGTGCCCGAGGAGGGGGTGGTCAGATCCCTGTGTGTGCCTGGCGGAGACCGCGCCCCCCTCACGCGTGAATTTCCGACAAATTCG
>CAVDXW010000107.1:0-3255 GCA_963613145.1 Bacteroidaceae bacterium
ACCTCATCAACGGCAATATGCTCCCGCTGAAAAATGCCGGAGCTTTTGCAGATACACCTACCGATGACGGAAAGGAGGAAAAATCCGATGAAGAAGTTCTGGAATTGGAAGAACCAGACGGAGACAGCGGAACGGACGCTGTTCCTGAACGGAACCATCGCCGAGGAAAGCTGGTTTGACGATGATGTCACCCCACAGCTTTTCAAGGATGAGCTGATGTCCGGCAGCGGAAACATCACCGTGTGGATCAACAGCCCCGGCGGCGACTGCGTGGCGGCGGCTCAAATCTACAATATGCTCATGGACTACAAGGGTGATGTGACCGTAAAAATCGACGGTATTGCCGCATCCGCAGCGTCCGTCATTGCAATGGCTGGCACAAAGGTGCTGGTGTCCCCAGTGTCCATGCTCATGATCCACAACCCCATGACGGCGGCTTTCGGCAATTCGGAGGAGATGCAGAAAGCCATCGAGATGCTCTCAAGCGTCAAGGATTCCATCATCAACGCCTACGAGATCAAGACCGGGCTGTCCCGTGCCAAACTCAGTCACCTCATGGATGCGGAGACATGGATGGACGCGAACAAGGCCATTGAGCTGGGCTTCGCGGACGGGATCATGAGCCGTGCCGATGAGGTCGAGGACATGAGCGCGCCCGCTGTTTCCATGCTGTATTCCAAGGCGAATGTGGTGAACTCACTTATGGAGAAGATTGCCGCAAAATGCGCCATCGACCCCAAGCCCGCCGTGCCGGAGCACACGGGACGCTCTGTGGACGAACTCAGAGCCAAGCTGAACACCATCAAAAACTACATTTAACATGGAGGTATTTCAATATGACTATCGTTGAACTGCGCGAAAAGCGCGCCAAGCTGTGGGACACGATGGAGGGCTTCCTCGATACCCACCGCAATGACAAGGGCGTCCTCTCTGCTGAGGATGACGCCGTTTACGCCAATATGGAGAAGGAGCTGAACGATCTCACCAATGAGGTCAGACGCATGGAGCGCCGCGATGCCATTGCCGCAGAGCTTGCAAAGCCCGTATCCGCTCCCATTACCGAGCAGCCCCAGAAAGCGACCGGCGAAGTCAAGACCGGCAGAGCGTCCAACGCCTACCGCGAGGACTTCGGTCTGCATCTGCGCGGCAAGCGTATGCTCCACAATGTGCTCTCCGAGGGCGTGGATGCCAACGGCGGCTATCTCGTACCCACCGAATTTGAGAAGTTCATCGTGGACACGCTCAAGGAGGAAAATGTGATGCGCCGTCTGTGCAAGGTCATCACCACCGACAACGAGCGCAAGATCCCCGTCGCCGCGACCCATTCCACCGCTGCGTGGACGGCTGAGAACGCGGCATACACCGAGAGCAACCCCACCTTCGCACAGAAGACCATCGACGCCTACAAGCTGACCGACCTTGTGAAGGTGAGCATTGAGCTTCTGGACGACAGTGCCTTCGATCTGGAGGAGTACATCGCCCGTGAGTTTGCCTATGCCTTCGGCGCTGCCGAGGAGCAGGCATTCTGTGTCGGCACCGGCACGGGTCAGCCCACCGGTCTGTTCACCGCAAACGGCGGTACGGTCGGCGTTACCGCTGCCAGCGCGACCGCCGTCACCACCGATGAGGTGATCTCCCTCATCTACGCCCTGAAAGCGCCGTACCGCAAGAACGCCAAGTTCCTGATGAACGACGCTACCGTTTCCGCACTGCGCAAGCTGAAGGATTCCAACGGTCAGTATCTGTGGCAGCCGTCCCTGCAGGCAGGTCAGCCGGACAGACTGCTCGGTTACGAGATCTACACCAGCCCCTATGCGCCTACGCTGGCGGCGGGTGCGCTCTCCATTGCTTTCGGCGATTTCCAGAGCTACTGGATCGCAGACCGCACCGGCAGAACCGTTCAGCGTCTGAACGAGCTGTATTCCACCAACGGTCAGGTCGGCTTTGTCGCCACCGAGCGTGTGGACGGCAAGATCATCCTGCCGGAGGGCATCCAGCTTCTGAAGATGAAGGCATCATCCTGATGAGAGGAGGCGGCGGTGATGGACGAGCTTCTTTCCAAAGTGAAAGCCAACCTCATACTGGAACACACGGCGGATGATGCCTTGCTGAAAAGCTACATCACCGCCGCTGTTTCTTACGCCGAAAGCTACCAGCACATCCCGGAGGGCTACTACAAGGAGAACCCTATGCCAGCCACCACAGAGCAAGCCGTCATCATGCTGTCGTCCCATTTCTACGAAAGCCGGGACGGCAGCACGGGCGGCTTCTTTGCGGACAACACCGGAGCGGCACAACAGGTGTGGAACACGGTCAATCTGCTGCTCCGCTTGGATAGGCGGTGGCAGGTATGAGTTTTGGGAAAATGAACGGCTTTGCCGACATTGTGAAAACAAATCAGGTCAAGGACAGCGAGGGCTTCACCCATTCCGAGGATGAAATCCTCGCTTCCGTCCGTGTATACCGGGAAGGTCGGCACGGCAGTCAGCGGTGGGCAAACCTCGCCGCATTCAGTGAAGCGACCGACCTGTTCCGCTTTCGATTTATTCCGGGGCTGACGGTCACTACCGACCATTTCCTCATCTGCGAGGACTGTCGCTACGACATTGTGTCCGTGGAGGATGTCAAAGGCCGTGGGATGTACATCGAGGTTTTAGCGAAAAGGAGTGAACCTACCATTGGCAAAAGCTGAAATGAAAATGCCGGAGGATTTCCTCCTGAAGATCTCCAAGCTCGGCAGCAACTTTGACAGTGTGGCAGATACCGTCCTGCAGGCCGGTGGCGAGGTGGTGCTGAAAAAGGTCAAGAGCAATCTCTCCTCCGTTATTGGCAGAGGGACAAAGTTCAAATCCCGCACCACAGGCGAACTGGAAGGCGCGCTCGGCCTTTCTCCCTCCAAGCTGAACCGGGACGGTAACCACGACATCAAAGTCGGTTTTGCCGAGCCTCGTTCGGACGGCGGCAGCAACGCCAAACTTGCCAACATTCTCGAATACGGTAAGCACGGTCAGCCTGCAAAGCCGTTTCTGAAGCCTGCGAAAACGGCGTCCCGGCAGGAATGTATCGATGCCATGATCAAGGCACTGGATGAGGAGGTGGAAAAGCTGTGAGCCTGCTATCCGATTTACAAGCCATCGCCGAAAGCTGCGGCGTATCCGTGGAAACGGGCGTGTTTTCCGGCAAAGCACCGGACACCTATTTGGTCATCACGCCGCTGTCGGACAGCTTCGAGCTTCACGCCGACAACGCTCCCGG
>CAVDXW010000108.1:0-3143 GCA_963613145.1 Bacteroidaceae bacterium
GCTCCACGGCGATGCAGCAGAAGTACGGCAGCTACCAGAACTACCTTGTGGGCGCAACGGCGGACGGAAAATACTATTCGCAGCCGAAGCTGGGGGCGGAGATGGAGCGGAAGTACAACACTGTGAGCGCCTACGAAGCCAATGCCAAGCAGAAGGCGCAGGAGCTGCAGAGCGCCAACGAGACGGCGGGCGGCCTCTACACGAAGCTGAACGAGCTGGGAGGCAAGCTGCCGGAGCTGCAGCAGTACGCCAACGGCAGTGCCATTGCCTCCGGCATCCTGCAGCAGATGCAGCAGGAATATGCCAGCACACTGAAGCAGTACGAAGACGCGACGAAGGCAGTGGACACAGCCTACGCCGCCTATGAGCCTGCATGGAACCAGTACAAGCAGGCGGCGGAGGATTATGAAGCCTACCGCACGGAGCAGGAAAATCTGTTCAACAACTGGAAGAGCACCATCCGCACGGACGAGAATGCCATCAACGCCGACCTGACGACGGCGCAGGCGAACGTGGAGCGGCTGCAGGCACAGCAGAAGGAACTGCAGCGGCAGGCGCAGCAGCTGATGAACAAGGTCTCTTCCCGGCGGGGCGGGACGAACGAGCTGATGCAGTGGAGCCAGCAGGCACAGGCGCTGCAGGCGCAGGCCAAGGCGATGGACAGCCAGATCGCGGAGGCGCAGAGCGCGGCGGAGCTGCTGCAGGAGGAGCTGGACTGGAAGAAATACTACCAGTACGCAGACCTGACAGGGAATGCGGACTTTGCGGAAAAGAGCAAGTATGTCTCCACGGCGACGGGCGAGGAGCCAGTTTATAACGCATGGTCGAATATGTACACCAACACCGGCTTTGCGGATGTGAACTACGACATCATCAACCGCAACGAGGAGGCAAAAGGCAGACAGGGCGTGAACAACGTCAGCACGAACGCTTCTTTCCTCGGACTGGACAACAGCGAGCGGGGGCAGATGACAGACGAGGAGATTGCCATCTTCAACTACCTGTATGCGCAGGACACTGCCAACGGCGACGCGGAGCACAAGACAGCCTATGCCTATATCGACTATCTGACGAGCGATCTCACCTACCGCCAGCGGCAGAAGGACGAGGAACAATGGGCAAGCTACGCCAAGGAAAGCCCGGTCGGTTCCTCTGTCTTCAGCGTTTTGGAATCCCCGCTGAAGGGACTGAGCTATCTCGGCCAGCTGGCGGACTATGCGGAGGACGGGAAGATCGACCAGAACGCAGGCTACAACAAGTTCAGCTATATCAACAGCGCCATCCGCAACGAAGTATCGGAGACCATTGAACAGAGCGGGAACTGGGGACAGGTGGGCAGCTTCCTGTATCAGACCGGCATGAGCATGGGAGACTTCCTGCTCAATACCGCCATCACCGGCGGATTCAACGGCGGCGGTGCGCTGAGCGAGGGCATGTCTCTTGCCATCATGGGCACCGGCGCGGCGGCGGATGCCACCATCGCGGCAAAGGACAGAGGGCTGACGGACGCGCAGGCATTCACGCTGGGCACCATTGCGGGCGCGGCGGAGGTGTTCACGGAGAAGTTCAGCATCGAAGCATTACTGAAAGGCAAGTGGGAAGACGGAGCCGTCAAGTACATTCTGAAGAACGCTTTCACGGAAGGCGCGGAGGAAGTGGGCAGCGATTTCATCAACCTGTTTGCGGACATCCTCATCGCCAAGGACAAGAGCGAATGGCGGCAGACCATCGACGCATACATGGCGGAGGGCAAGACAGAGGGCGAAGCCTTCGGCCTTGCGGTAGCACAGCAGGCGGCGGAGATGGGGCTGGACTTCCTCGGCGGCGCACTGTCCGGCGGAACTATGGCCACTGCGGGCGTGGGCATCGGCACGGTGCAGCGGAACGCGGGCTATCAGCAGACCGGCAGCACGCTGCGCAAGATGGGCGACGAGATGGTGAGCAGCATCATCGAGACGGCGGAGACCCTTGACCAGAACAGCGAGGCGTACAAGCTGGGGCAGGAACTGAAGGCCAAGCTGGAGAAGGGCAAGAAGCTGACGGACACGGAGATCGGCAGACTGTTCGCGGAGACCACCAAAATGCTGGAGGGCACAGAGCAGACTACAGGACAGACCGAACCTACGCAGAAGACCGACGGCATCGTGCTGCCGGCGGCGGAGGAGACCGGCGGCGTGGTATTGCCGACGGCGGATACGCAGATCACTCAGGCGGAGCCTGCCACGGCGGAAGCACGGACGGAACCGGAAACAACGTGGCGGGCACCGGGCGTATTGCCCACGGCGGAAGAGGCGGAGACGCAGCAGAGAGCCGCCAGAGCGGAAACGGAGACGGAGCGCACGGGCATCCTTGCAGGCGTGGACGAGGACACCATCGCCAAGGTGCAGCGCATCAGCAACATCGTGGGGCGCGAGGCGGTGTTCTTCGATGAAGGCGCAGATGCGGCGGGCGGCGTACACAACGGCTACTACAACCCGTCGGACGGAAAAATCTATATCAACGCCCGGAGCCAAAACCCGGTGGCGCAGATCATCAGCCACGAGCTGACCCACAGCATCGAGGAAAGCGGACACTACAGCGATTTGCAGAAGCTGGTCTTGAACCGCATCCGGCAGACCGGCGGAGACCTGCAGGCCATGCGGCAGCAGAAGGCGGAGCTGTACGCACGGCACGGCGAGAACCTGACGGACAACGCCGCCATTGATTCTGAAATTGTGGCGGAGTATGTGGAGAAGTATCTGCTGACCGACGAGCAGACCATCCGCGCTATGGTGCAGCAGAACCGGACGCTGGGGCAGCGCATCCTGCAATTCATCAACGAACTGCTGGCCAAACTGGGCAACAGCGACGCGCAGGAGCGGGCGTTCCTGACACAGGCGAAGAACTACTACCAGAGCGCCCTGCAGGAGACGCAGAGCAGCTTCACGACGGATATGCAGCAGAGAGCCGCTGCGCAGACGCAGAACATGAACACCCTGCAGCAGCAGATGGCAAACGGAGAAATCTCTGACGAGGATGCGGAAGCAGCCTTCAACGACATGTACGACCCTGAGCTTGATATGCAGCAGGGGCTGGGCAGACTGCAGCACAGCTACGGCGGGGCGAATGCAAACGGGGCGAACCTTGAAAGCCTGCGGGAGGCG
>CAVDXW010000109.1:0-3140 GCA_963613145.1 Bacteroidaceae bacterium
TCCAGCGCGGCAAACATGGCGCTATAGTCTGTAGGTTTGCGAATATTCATGGTTTCTCTTTTCCGGCACGGCGCGCCTGATCGACGCTCAAAGCAGAGAAAAACACGGTGACACCGCCGTGTTTTTCTCTGCTTTGACCTGCTTCAGATGACTCGCACGATCTGCTCCCACAGCAGGATGTGCTTTTCATCAATGGCTTTGTTGTCATGATAATGGCCGAACAGCCAGTAGTGGTATTTTGCTCTTTCCCGTACCTCCTGTAGGAAGTCTGTGAGCCGGTCTGCCTCGTTGTGGCGGCTCCCCATGAGGGCGATGCTGGTGGGAGCGCAGTGGGTGATGATGTAGTCCACCGTCCAGCCGACCGCGTCAAGGCTTTGCTGCGCTTCGGCGTATTCCTCATCGGAGGGTAGCTCCTGCGCCCACCATGAGATGTGATTGATGCGGTATCTCGCTCTGGGCTTGCACTGGAGCATCGTGAGCCTTCGCTCAAAATCCGGGGCATCCGGCTCCAGAATCCCATCCTCGATGTCGTGGCTTTTTGCGCCGCCCATGGTGAAGAAGCGGCAGCCCTCCAGCTCGAAGATCTGGCCGCGCATCAGGTGCAGCACATGAGGACGAACGCGGTGTACCTTGCCGCCGTGCCACTCCGCCACTGGGTATCGTTCCAGCGCGTCATAGTTTTCGTGGTTGCCGCAGACGAAGGCAAGCGTGAAGGGCAGGCGTTCCAGCCAGTCCAGCGTTTCATCATCGCGGCTGTCGCCAAACCACACGCCGCCGAAGTCTCCTGCGATGATGACCGTGTCATCCTTTGCCATGTTAGCTTGTTCCGGGAAGTGTTTTTTCTCAAACCTTGCAAAATTTCCGTGGCAGTCGCCGGTCACAAATACCATTTTCCCATCTCCTATTTTTAGTTTGAAATGCTCTGGCGGATCTCGAGGCCGCTCTTTAGCGTCACGCTGATCTCATTCTTGGACAGCACCTTCACCTGTGCCACCAGCTGCCGGATGGCACTCTCGTCCCATTCCGCGATGTGGGGCACGGCGTTTTCCAGCATCCCCGCGGCATCCCTGATACGCCGATCCGCTTCGGTGTGTTCTTTGCTCTCCGCAAGGATGGTTGCCCGCAGTTCCTTTAGCGCGGTCTGCTCGTCCAGTATCTCCTTGAACTGATCCCCATAGGCGATGGGATCATCTGCCGCCTTTTCCAGCAGCTTTTGGAACTGTACCTCCAGCTCCGCCATCCTACGATCGATGTCGCCAAGGCTCATGCCGCCGCCGGGGAACAGGATGACCTCCGCCTCCAACGCCTCCGTGATTTGACGGATGCGGCCATCCAAGTCCGGCAGGACGGTGTTGAGGGCGGCTATGATCGCCTGCTGGAGCGGTGCCTCGTCCAGCGTGGGCGAGCTGTGGCAGTATTTCTTGCCGTAGTCCAGGCGGCTCACACAGCGCCACACGACGCGCTTTCCATCGGGGCGCGTCCATGTGCAGCGGCGGTACAGCGTTCCGCACTCGCCGCACACCAGCCGGTCCGAGAGGGCATAGCGGCTGGTGTAGGCGGCAAGACCGGTGGAGGCTCTCTTGGAGGGGCTTTTTGCCGCCTTGCGCCGCGCCATCTCCGCCTGCACCGCGTTGTACTTCTCACGGCTGACGATGCCCTCGTGGTGGTTCTCTATGAGGTACATGGGGAGCTGCCCTGTATTTTTGATGACCTTGCGGTTGATGACATCCTGCTGAAAGGTCTTCTGCATCAGCACATCGCCGCAGTATTTCTCATTCCGCAGGATGCTCTTGATATGAGGCAGCGTCCATTGAGGTGACTTCTCGGAATATGTCACGCCCTGCTCATGCAGCTCGTCCCGCAGCATCCGTGTGCTGGCTCCGGCGAGGTATCGCTCATAGATCCAGCGGACGACCTCCGCCTCCTCCGGGATGATCTCCGGCTTATCGTCCGCACCCCTGCGGTAGCCGTAGAGGTATTTGTACTGGATGGTCGCCTTTCCGCTCTCCATGGCGCGGCGTTTGCCCCATGTGACATTGGCAGAGATGGATTCGCTCTCGGACTGTGCGAAGGCACCGGAGAGCGTGATGCGCAGCTCACTGTCCTCCTCCAGCGAATTGATGTTCTCCTTTTCAAAGATGACGGCGATGCCCAACTCCTTGAGCGCCCTTGTGTAGTAAAGGCAGTCCACCGTGTTGCGGGCGAAGCGGGAGACTGATTTGGTGAGGACGACGTCTATCTTCCTCTGGCGGCAGTGGCGGATCATGCGCATGAAGTCCTCGCGCTTTTTCACCGAGGTGCCGGTGATGCCCTTATCGGCGAAGACGCCCGCCATGGTCCACGCGGGGTTGGACATGATCTTGTCGGTGTAGTATTCTTTTTGCACCTCGTAGCTGTTTGCCTGATCCTCCTCCTTGGTGGAGACCCGGCAGTAGGCGGCGACCCGGAGTTGTCTTTGCAGCTCCGCCTGCCGGATCGACTCCGGCTTTGCGGGGATCTTAATGACTCTTGGGGCGGTTTCGTTCACATCTGATCTCTCCTCTCTATGGCCTGTCCGTTCTTCAGCGTCACGGTCACGCGGTTGCTCGTCACGCACACCTTTGACACCGTGCTTTGCAGCAGCTCCGCATCCGGCTCCGTCATGGGCTTGCAGCCAGTGAATAGCCGCCGCAGCCGCACGGTTTCGTATTCCGTGTTCCCAATGGCGTCGTACTGTTCTGCCACCAGTTGAAGGAGCAACGCTCTGGCGTTGTCCTCGTCGATGGGCTGCCGCTCCAGCGCGGAGGTCAGCTCCTCCCGCGTTTTTCCGCAGGCAGTGCCGACCACTTGGGATACCGCTGGCTGAATACGGTCGGGGCAGCGTATGAGCTCGTTGAGCAGGTCGGTGACGATCTTCTCCACCCGCTCGGAGGGCGGTGCGCCGCAGAGCCGCCGCAGAGCCTTCTGTGCTGGCGTTTTCTGCGGCGGACAGGCTCTTGCCGTCCTCTTTTCCGCCGCCGTGCGGAGCTGCTCCGGCTCAATGAGTGCCGGATAGCCTTTCTCGCCGACATAGCGGCCGTCCTCTAAAATACGGGAGACCATGTTCTTGTTCCATGTCCGTCCCGCATAGTAGGGGATCTCCTGCCGGCAGAGTGCCTTGG
>CAVDXW010000110.1:0-2913 GCA_963613145.1 Bacteroidaceae bacterium
TTACTTCACCCAATTTTTGCGCATGCGCTCCCAGGAGGCGTCGCGCTCCTCGGTGATGCGCTTGAGATCGTCGTCGTCCAGGCCGGCAAAACGGGACTGGCTCTTGATGTAAGTCTCCACGGAGGAGAACTCCTTGGGATTGCGGTTGAGGGTGAACTCACCGTTCTCATACTCCGCCAGATACCACAGGCCGCAGTCCACGGCCTCCTTGGCCAGATCCACCGTAGCGGCGGAATCCGTACCCCAGCCGGTGGGGCAGGGAGCCATCACATGGATGTAAGAGGTGCCATCGGTGTTCTTCGCCTTCTCCACCTTCGCCAGATAGTCCTCGATGTAGCCCAGGCTGGCAGTTGCCGCATAGGGAATGCCGTGTGCAGCCACAATCTCGAACATCCGCTTCTTGCTGCTCTGGCTGCCGTGAATCCGCTGGCCGGAGGGCGTGTTGGTGGTCTTCATGCCGTAGGGCGTCAGGCTGCTCTTCTGCACGCCGGTGTTCATGTACGCCTCGTTGTCGTAGCAGATGAAGATGGCCTTGTCGTTCCGGTCAATCATGCCGGACAGGGACTGCAGGCCGATATCCGCCGTGCCGCCGTCACCGGCGAAGCCCACCACGTGATAGTCCTTCAGGCCCTGGGCCTTGGCGCCTGCCACAATGCCGCTCATGGCCGCTGCCGTGCCGGCAAAGGGAGGAATCATACCGTTGACAAAGAACGGCATGTGGGGATAAATGAAGCCAACCGTAGACATGCAGTTGGGGGGTACCACAACAATGGAACGCTCGCCCAGCACCTTCAGCGCCAGACGGATCGCCAGGGCGGCGCCGCAGCCGCCGCAGGCCTTATGGCCGTAAAACAGTTCCTCGTTGGTAATCGTCTTAGCATTCAGCGCCACAGATATCCCTCCTCAAATTCACAAACTCCGCCGTCGTGCTGTCGGTATTCCCCGCCAGCAGCGCGTCATAGATCTTGCCGATGTCTTCCTTGGAGATGCTCCGGCCGCCCAGGCCGCCCACATAGTTGGCGGTGGGAACGTTCACGTTCCGGGCCTTCATGGCGGAGTTCACGTCCGTGTACACCACGCCCTCGAAGCCGAAGCTGATGTCCTTCTCCAGCACGCCCACAGCCTTGGCGTTCTTCACGATCTCCACAATCTCCTCCGCGGGGAAGGGACGCATGGAGCGGATCTTCAGCAGGCCGACCTTCTTGCCTGCCGCACGGTAAGCGTCCACCACGCAGCGCACGGTGCCCGCCACGCTGCCCAGGGTGATCAGGATCGCATCCGCGTCCTCGCACTGGTAGGCTTCCACCATGCCGCCGTAGCTCCGGCCGAAAATCTTGCCGTACTCGGCGTCCACGCTCTTGATCTTTTCCGCGGCTGCCAGAGTGGCCAGGTGCTGCTGATGACGGAACTCCGTGTTGTACAGGGGGCCGGCCGTCATGCAGGTCGCCGTGGGATGCTCCAGATCCATCCGGGTGCCGATCTTCTGGTAGGGGATGAACGCATCCACCTTGTCCTGGTCCACCGTGTGGATCAGCTCATAGGTGTGGGTCAGCACGAAGCCGTCCAGGTTCACCATCACAGGCAGCTGCACCGCGGGATCCTCCGCGATCTTGTAGGCCTGGATGATCATGTCATAGGCTTCCTGGGCGTTCTCCGCGTACAGCTGAATCCAGCCGCACTCCAGCTCGGACAGGGTGTCCCGCTGGTCGTTGTAAATGCTCCAGGGAGCGGCCGTGGAACGGTTGGCGTTCATCATCACGATGGGGAACCGGCTGCCGCTGGCATAGTGCAGGCCCTCCACCATGTACAGAAGGCCCTGAGAGGACGTTGCCGTGAACGTCCGCGCACCGATGGCGCTGGCGCCCAGGCACGCGGTCATGGCGCTGTGCTCGCTCTCCACGTACATGTACTCGCTCTCCAGGGAGCCGTCTTCCACGAAGTCGCTCAGCCGCTCCACCACGATGGTCTGCGGAGTGATGGGATACGCAGCGATCACATGGGGCTTCGTCTGGCGGACCGCCAGCGCGACCGCCTCGTCGCCGGATACAAACAGCTTCTCGCTCATGCCTCTACCTCCTTCTCCATGGAAATGCAGCCGAACTTGCACGCTCTCGCGCACACGCCGCAGCCCTTGCAGTAATCATAGTCCACTTCCGGATGCTCGCCGGACTTGTCGATGGCGCCGTCCGGGCACACCAGGAAGCACCGCAGGCACTTCACGCACTTGCTGGTGTCAATCACGGGGCGGAACGTCCGCATGCCGGAGCTCACGTCATGCAGCTGGCCGGTGGGGAAAGCGGGACCCTGAGGGATCTGCTTCACCACATAGCTCATATCAGCCTGAGGTCTCTGCATTTTACATACCCTCCTTCACGATCTCGTAGGTCTTGTGCAGCAGCACCTTGTTCTTCGCACGGATCTTCGGCGCCAGCTGGTCGTCGATGGCGGATTCCACAGACTCCAGCTTCACCATCCCCGTGGCTGCGATCAGCGCGCCCAGCAGGGGCACGTTGGTGATGGGGCGGCCCAGAATTTCCAGGGCCAGGCCCGTGGCGTCCACCGTGATCACGTTTGCGTTCTCCAGGTGGAACGCGCTGGCGTCCTTCGTGGTGTTGATGATGACCGTCGCGCCGGGCTTCAGTCCGTTTCTCACGGGATCTCCGAACAGCGTGTCATCCATCACCACCGCGCAGTCGCACTCGACCACTTCGCTCCGGTCCGTGATAGGATTCGTGTCAATGCGGGTAAATGCGAATACCGGCGCGCCACGGCGCTCCGGGCCGAAGGACGGGAACGCCAGCGCGTACTTGCCCTCGTAGATGGACACCGCGTTGCCCAGCAGCCGTGCCGCCGTGAACGCGCCCAGTCCTCCGCGGCCATGCCAACGGATCTCTGTCATGTTGTTACCTCCCT
>CAVDXW010000111.1:0-2802 GCA_963613145.1 Bacteroidaceae bacterium
GCGGCTCCATGACGCTGACGAGCCTTGACCGCACCGCGCCGACCGTGTCCTGCTCGGTGGGCAGCATCACGGCAAACGGCTTTAAGATCACGGCATCATCCTCGGCAACGGCGGACATCTGGTACTACAGTCTTAACGGCGGCGCAAGTTGGACGCAGTTTTCAACGACTGCCGGAACGAGCGCAAGCATAACACTGTCCTCGCTTTCGCCCAGCACAATGTATTCGGTCAGAGTCCGGGCAAGGAAACGCTCCAATCAGGTATATGGATATTCCGGCACAGTGAGCGTCAAAACCCTCGGCGGTGCGGTCGTCAACAGCTGCGACACGGTGATTGCCGATGCCGCAGCCGTTTCTTTGACAATGAGTGTGACCGTGTATAACGCCGCCTATTCCAACTACGTGACGATCAAAAGCGGCTCTGCCACCATCGTTTCATTTGCGGCGCAAAGCTGGGCGGTCGGGACGGCAAACCGCACGATCACGCTGACCTCCGACCAGCGGACGGCGCTGCTGAACGCCATGTCGGATGTAAAGTCTTTCACGGCAACCGTGGAGCTGGTAACGAAGAACGGCACGGAGCAGATCGGCAACACCGCCACCTGCGGCTGCGTTGTACAGACCACGGAAACAAATTCCGCGCCGACTATGACTGCATTTTTCGTCAGGGATAGCCGTACTACCACTGTTGCGGTGACAGGCAACAGCCAGCGCTTCATCCAAGGCTATTCCTATGTCTATGTCACGCCCGGAACGGCTACGGCGAAAAACGGCGCGTCCATCGTCAAATATGCCGCTTCCTGCAACGGTGTGACCTATTCCAACACCACCGGCGCTGCGCTGAACCTCTACACGGTCAGCAAGTCCGGCACTCTGGACGTTGTGGTCACGGCGACCGACTCACGAGGCTATACCGTCAGCACCACGCAGCAGATCACGGTCATACCCTATGAAAAACCCAAAGTATCGGAGATTTCTCTGCGCCGCACCAACGATATCGAAGCGGAGATGCAGCTTGTTTTCAGCGGGAGCATTTCGCCCATCACGGTGGACGGGACGCAGAAGAACAGCCTTATGTATGTGCAGTACCGCTACAAGCTGACCAGCGCATCCAGCTACGGCAGCTACACCGCCATCACCGATGCGGTCACCCAGAGCGGCAGCAGCTTTTCCTACTCCAATCTGGAGCTGTGCTCTCTGAACGCAAATTCAAGCTACGACTTCCACATTTACATCCGTGACCAGCTGAATACGCTCTCCGGCGTCAATTTGTATTTCACGGTGCCGCAGGGCACGCCGCTGGTGGCGCTGCGAAAGAAGAAGGTCGGCATCAACACACCGACCCCGGACGCGGCGCTCCATGTGGTCGGCGACGGGCACTTTGAGGGCGATGTCCGCATCGAAGGAACGCTGAAGCCGGACGACATCGACTACACCTTTGAGAAGCCTTATTTCGGCGTCTGCGAGACCGAAGCAGCGACGGCGGCCAAGGTGGTGACCTGCGATGAATTCGCGCTGAAAAAAGGTGCGCTCCTCGCCGTTCAGTTCACCTATGGAAACACCGGCTCCAGCCCGTCCATGAATGTAAACGGCACGGGAGCGAAAGCCATCTGCGGCACAAACGGCTACTATGTCTCCACGAATATGTGGACTGCCAATCAGGTGGTGATGTTTGTGTATAACGGCACATGGTGGATCGCGCTGTACTGCCTGAACGCCACGACCGCACGGTACGGCATTACCATGCTGTCCAACAGCACCTCGTCCACAAGCACCTCTCTTGCCGCAACGCCCTATGCCGTAAAGCTGGCGTATGACCGAAGCTCGTGGACGTCCATTTCGCTGACCAACGCGCTGGCGATAGCCTACGGCGGCACCGGCTCCACAACGGCGGCGGGTGCGAGAAGCAATCTGGGCATCACCTGCACCTCGCTGTTTTATGGGACGCTGACCACGGGCAGCACGAGCTTCAACTACGGCTCCTACAAGGCGTACATCATCATCGGTCAGCCATCGTCCAGTGCTTCCCGTGTCGCTACCATCATTCCGGCATCCGTGATTACCACCTCGTCCGTAAGCTACCAGATCGCGGACGAAAGCTATTACTACTCCTTCAACATCTACTATTCCGGCTCGACCTGCTATCTGGCGTTCAAGGGCAGAAGCAGCTCTGGGCAGATACTGCGGGTGTTCGGAGTGAACTGAGGAGGGCTTATGAAAGCAATATTGGACGATAAAGGTTTCATCACCAGCTTTGCCCTTGAGGGCGATATTACGGACGGCGTCGAGCTGCCTGACCCGGAGGACATCGACCACTTCATAGAGCACTGGCAGTCCTACAAGGCGCAGGACGGCAAGGCGCTCTTTGACGAGGAGCAGAATACCGTCCTTGCCGAGGAATCTGAAAAGGAAACCCTGCGGCAGCGGCGGCAGACGGAATGCTTCTCCTTCGTCAACCGTGGTCAGCTATGGTACGCCACGCTGTCCATAAAACAGCTGGCGGAGCTGACCGCCTGGTACACCGCTTGGCTCAAGGTGACCGAAACAAAAACCATACCGGAAAGACCAGTATGGCTGGAATAAGGAATGAAGGCGCTCTGCGGAGTGCCTTTTTTCATACACAAATTCAAATTTCAAAGGAGGACAAACAACATGAAAGAATTCTGGACGACCATTCAGGTGGTGTTCGCCGGTATCGGCGGCTGGCTGGGATGGTTCTTGGGAGGATGTGACGGCTTGCTTTACGCACTTCTGGCCTTCGTGGTCATCGACTACATCACCGGCATCATGTGCGCCGTGGTGG
>CAVDXW010000112.1:0-2734 GCA_963613145.1 Bacteroidaceae bacterium
AGTTGATCGTAAGGGTCTCGTTTCCCGCTTCGTCACGGTTCATGGACACGCTGCTCGCATAAACCTGTGTATGCAGAGAGACGCTTGTACCGCCCATGGGAACCGTGATGTATGTGTTGCTCAGGGAACTGTAGATCGCAACGTCAGTCTCTTTACCGGTGCGCTTTTCCCGGTAGGAGAACAGATCCAGATCCCGCAGGACGGTGCCGATAGAATCGTAGATCTTGCAATGTACCGTTCCGGTAAAGGCGTACGGATTCGGCATCACATCCGTCACGGTGTAATTGGTCATTGTCGTGGTGCCGGTGTTCTGCACACGGATGCGCCAGTTGATCGTATCCTTCGGGGCGACGCTGCTCGTATACGCCGTGGTCACGCCGCCGTCGTTGGTATAGGAGTCCGTATACTTGGTCACGCCGGGAACAATGCCGCCGCGCTGCATGGTCACGCCGGAGACAAGCCACTTTTCGTCGCCGGTGACGTCAAATCCGGCCTGTTTCGCATTTTCTGCGGTCAGCACCTGTCTGGTTCCGTTGTTCTGATCCTGAAAGCGTCCGCCGGTGGCCGCCGTGATCGGAACATTCTCCCTGGAAAGCTGCGTCACGCCGCTTCCCAGATGGTCGGTGTACGGCATGCCGATGGTGTTGAGGGCGCTGTCCTCTGTCGCGTCCACATCGCCGACCAGCGCCTCATAGACGAAGGCGACGGCTTCGCCGCGATCAAGATAATACTGCTTCCGGGTCTCGTCATATTTCAGGCTGAGGCTGCCGCTTCCGGCGCTCAGCGAGAAGGTGACGCTCTGCTTGTCCGCAGAGGGCGCGGCCCTGACGGAGGCGCTGCGGAAGACAATGTTCGTGCCGCTGTTCAGGTCTGTGATCCCCACATTGCTGTAGGAAAGTCCGCTCTTTGTGACGATGCTGCTCGTATTGTTGTAAGACCACGTTTCCTTAGTGAGGTCAAGATCCGTCAGGAGGCTGTTATACTGGAAGCCCTCCGGGAGCTGATCCTGCAGGTCGCTCAGATACAGCCGCTTGTTCCCGCCGTTATAGAGCGTGACGTAGTAGAGCACGCTGCGCTGATAATAGTCCGCGTTCGCGTAGTGCTGGCGGTCGCTGCCGGCGGCATAGCGGGTGGTACCGTTATTGGTGCGGGTCAGGGCAAGGACGCCCTTTTGCAGCGCGACCTGTCCGCCCTCCCGCAGATCGTGCAGGACGGTGGAGGGGAAGCGGTAGACATACAGCGTGTTGTCGATCTGGCAGCCTCCGTTGGCGGCGGTGTACTCTGACCATGTCTCGCCGCCGCCCTCGGTATCTTTGGGGAAGGTCAGCGTGACATAGAGGTACAGGCTGCAATTTCCATGAAAAACGATCTCCGTTTCCTGCGGCCAGGCCATGCATTGCCGGTCACCGGTCAGACCGAGGGTGGTCTGATCTGGGGAGACGATACTCCAGTTTTCAAGGCCGGTCACAGTTACCGCATCATCTTTGACATAACTGAGAGAAACATTGACATCCTTCGTCCAGTCGAACACTTCATAGGTTTCCGGCAGCATATCCACAAGATTTGCGCCGTTCAGCGTAAAGGTGAAGTCCTCGGTGCTGGCACTATTTCTCAGGTGCAGACGGTAGGTTACGGTGTCGCCGGATGCAATGGTGGAATAATCCTCTTCGTTCAGGACATCCTCCGCCGGTGTATCGCCCTTTTTCTCCACGATGCTCTTGTCAAAGTCGATGATCGTACCGCCGCCCCAGAGACTGTCATAGATCCGGTTGCTGGTGCGGTCGTTCATCCATACGATGTTGCCGATGGTGTAGCTGACGCCGGCGGTGCTGAGATCGACCACCGCCTGATAGCTGACCGTCTTTCGGTAGTTTCCGCCGTCCAGATGGGCGAAGTACCACTTGATCTGCGTGTGGATGCCGGTATAGCTGCCGCCGACCGTCTGCGTTTCCGTGTCCGCTTTCTCCACGGTGATGCTTGCGGCGGTCAGCCAGTTGTCCTCATCGTCCATGCCCACCACGATGTTCTGGTAGCTGCCCTCTTTGAGAATGTAATAGGTGTCTCCCTGATATTCCTTCTCCGTCAGCCCTGTTCCGTCAAGCGACGAGTTCTGCGCCGCCGGAACCATCAGATACTGGCTGCCGCAGAGGTCGTCCACCATGGGCAGGTTGTCATATTCGCTCGTGCCGTAGTGGGTGAAGTCCAGCTGGTAATTCAGCACCGCGCCGTCGGCTGCGGTTGGCGCGGAGCCGAGCTTCTTCCCGTCCGCGTCATAGACGGACTTGACCAGCTGTGCCTCGCGGATGGCGCGGGTGGAGGCCCCGGCAACTTTCAGCTGCTGATTCGCCCCCGCGGCGGTTTTGCTGTAAAGCCGCGCGTAGTTCGTGATCGTCACGGGATTGCCGGAAGGATACTCAACCAGCTGATCCTGCGGGAGGATGCCGAAGCTGTCCTTCGCGGCGGCATATACGGTATAGGTATAGAGCTTGCCGCCGGGGATGGTCAGGGAATCACCCTCGCTCTGGCCTACGACCCATTTGCATTCATAGGTAGCTTCCTTTGTGACCGCGTAGCCCGCGTTTTGCAGCGCCTCTGCCGCTGTCGCGCCGGTATAGTCGCCGCCATTCGTTACGGAGACGGCATAGCTATCCCCGGACTTCGTGATGGTGAGGATTTTACCGCTCTCGCCCAGATCGCTGTTGCCGGAGGTGCGGTAGGAGGTTGTCGTCCCGTC
>CAVDXW010000113.1:0-2716 GCA_963613145.1 Bacteroidaceae bacterium
GGACGAACGAGCTGATGCAGTGGAGCCAGCAGGCACAGGCGCTGCAGGCGCAGGCAAAGGCAATGGACAGCCAGATCGCGGAGGCGCAGAGCGCGGCGGAGCTGCTGCGGGAGGAACTGGACTGGGCGGATTATTATCAGTACGCAGATCTGAAGAACGCGCCGGACTGGGAGGAAAAGAGCCAGTACAAGAGCACAAAGACCGGCGAGGCAAAGTTCAACGCATGGACGGGTACCTACACGGACACCGGCTACGGTGATATTCTCTACGATTACATCAACGGCGACGAGGACGCGCAGAGTATGCAGGGACTGAACGATCTCGGCGGGACGGGAACCCTGTACGCCACCACCCACGGCGGCTGGAAAGACCTGCCGGAGGATGTGGTGAAGACCTTCAACTACCTCTACGCGCAGGACACTGCCAACGGCGACACGGAGCACAAAACGGCATACGAATATCTCGACAAGGTGGCATCCAAGGGATACACCGGCATCGAGGCGATGGCATACGGCGTGCTACAGGGCACGGGTCTTGCCTCTGCGTCTGCCGCGCTGGGCAGCGCACTGGGCGGCGAAGAGACACAGGAGCGCAACCGGGAGTGGTACGGACAGTTCCTGAAGGACGCGGCGGGCGCAAAGGAAGAGCATAGCGGCATGTACCACGCGGGCAGCATCGGCGGCAATCTGATGCTGATGTACGGCGTGGGCAGCGCGGCGGGAGCCGGAGCCAAGGCACTGGGCATGAGCGCGGGCGCGCTTTCCACACAGATGGCTACGGGAGCCATGAGCTTTGCCGGAGCGAACGCGCTGCAGAACGCAGGCGCGGCAGCCACGGGATACATCGGCGGCGACGATTACCTGAAGGGCATCGCCGTCAGCGGCGTGCAGGGCATGGCGGGCAACCTTGCTGGGGGACTTGTGGGCAGTGGCATGGCCAACCTGCTGCGGGACAAGGGATTGATGACCCCATTCATGGAGTTCGTGCGGCAGACGGCCAGCGGCATGACCAACGCCACAGTCAATCAGGCGGTGGGCTATGTGGCGGCGGACGAGAAGCCAAGCAACGAGGACATCGCGTCCGGGCTTGTGACGGCATTCGCCTTCAGCGTGCTGACGGGAGCCATCAGCACCTATCAGACCACACAGACACAGAAGGCCAACATGGAGGCCGCCTACAAGGTGATCGAGCAGGGCTACAAGGCCATGATGAGCGGCACGGAAACCATGACCGCAGAAGCCAAGGCGCAGCGGGCGCAGATCATTCTGGAGCAGACGCAGAACCTGCGGAAAAGCGTGAACAGCTACTACATCGCAGGACAGCAGCGGGCGGTGAACGAGCTGAACGGTGCGCTGGACATCATCGAGCAGGCCATGCAGAACTATGTAAGCGGCTACAATGCCACATCTGCCGCCATGCAGACACCGGGGAATCTGCTGCCGGGAGCGGGCAGCACGGGGATGCTGCCGACGGGAGACGAGACACCGCAGACACCGACAGACTCGGCGCTGACGCAGCAGGTGGAGCAGGGGCTGCAGGTCGCCATCCAGCAGGGACTGACGCAGCAGACGACGCAGACACAGCCCGGAACGCTGGCAGCGGCAGCGGCGCAGCCCATGACAGCGCAGCCGGAGGCGCAAAGCCAACAGCAGGAAACGAACACGCAGCCCATCGCGCAGCAGCTGGTGGAGCTTGGAGAACAGCCACAGACGGCACAGGAGACTGCACGGAACATCGAAGCCTTCCTACGCGGGGAACTGACAGACGGGTACGTCGTGACGGAGCTGGTGAGCAATCCGGCGGCCACGCAGGTGCTGCAGCGGATGATGACGCAGCAGGCGGAACAAACCGCACCGGCGGCGGAACAGAACACGCCCAAAGCGGCACAAAACGCGGCGCTTCCGGTACAGCAGGAAGCCATACCGGAACAGCCGGGAATGCTGCCGACGGCGGCGGAGGCGGAAAGCCGCACGCTGAACAACGAAACCATTGAAGGAGGAGTGAGCTATGGCACAGAACAGCAAGGGTACGATGCTGCCGACGGCAGGACAATCCAGCTACCTGATGGAAACGGAGGACGGATTTCTGACGAGAGTGCCGGAGGACAAAGTGGAATCTTGGCAGAAGGCAGACCACAACGCACCGCTGAACAGAGCAGAACAGCGATTGAAAGACAGAATACTGGACGAGCTTTACGGCTACAGAAAGTAAGCAGCCGGGAGCTGGGGCTGGAGAACGGCACGGACGCGCAGACGCTGACGGTGCTGCCGGAGAGCGAGTGGGACGAGGGACTGCGGCGGACGGCGCAGCGAGTGACGCAGGAGACCGGGAAAGCCGTGACGATGGTGCTGGGCAGCATCCAGATCAGAACCAGCGGCGGCGGTATCGCCAGAGCACGAGGCGTATACAGCGACACCGGCATCATCCTGCAGACGGACAACTTCAAGCTGAGCACCGACCAGATCGCAGATCACGAAATCTTCCACGATTACGCGGACAGCACGCCCGGTCTCATCCAGAGCGTGGAGCAGGCCATCACGGAGAAATACGGGCGGGAGGAGTTCGACAAAATCCTGACCACCTACATCCAGAAGCTGCGCGGCGTGATCGACCTGCCGGAGAACGCGACGGAAGCGGAGATCGAGGATGCGCTGCTGGATGTAAAGAACGAGGTGTTCGCAGATGCGTATGCGGGCATCAACGCCTTCGGCGCACA
>CAVDXW010000114.1:0-2660 GCA_963613145.1 Bacteroidaceae bacterium
CCGCAAACGCCGTCACGGGCAGGCTTGCGACAAGCAGCAGCGCCAGGGCTGCGGACAGGATTCGTTTCTTCTTCATGTGGTTTGCCTCCTTTTTGTTTATCGCCTCGATTCGGTTTTCTTGTATAACAAAAGACGCATCTCACCCATGCATCATGGGCAAAATGCGTTTATTGAAAGCGTGTGCCTGCGCCTGCGGACAGCACAAAGGGACAGGATTAGCCTGTCTGTCTGTCTGTCTGTCTGTCTGTCTGTCTGTCTGTCAATTATGGGGTTCGGCCTCATGCTTGTCAAGCCCCTTTCGCAAATTATTTTTTACACGGGAATATACACCTTACCAAAATAATTTTAGCAGAAAACCCCGCCGACTGCAAGGGCTTTTTCGTAAAATGCCCGATATAGCTGCCGCTGCTTTCCGGGGCTGCGGCTGTTGGAGCTGATTCCTCTCATGCGGTTTTCTCTCCTTCCTTTTCCCGCACGGCTTCGGCGTTCCTCCTGCGGCAATTCTCCCGCCACCTTTTGATCTGCTCGTTCTTCCGCCTGCGGTGTTCGGCAAGGCGTTCCGCTTCCTCCGGCGTAAGCTCCGCTCCGGCTTTATGGAGCGCGGCAAGCTCCTTTATGGATTTCGGCCTGGGCGGTTTGGGCGGCTCGTTCGCCCTGCGCTTCTCCCGCCATTCCTTCTGCCACGCCCTGCTGTGGGCAAGCCGCCGTTCCTCGGCTTCCTGTTCCTCCGGCGTGAGCAGGCCCGCCTGTTTCCTTGCGGTGAACGCCCGCCGCTCCTGCTTGCGCTTCTCGTACCGCTCTTTTTCGCGTTCCGCACGCCTTGCTTCTGCTGCCGCCTGCTGCTCCTGCTTCCTGCGCTGCTCCTCCTGCTCCGTCGGCGTGACGATCTCTGCGGGGACTTCAAACGCGCCGATGAAGTTCAGATAAACGTCAAGCCGCTGCCTGCGGCTCTTGCCGCGCCCCTCGCCCTCATGCACTACGATCTTTTCAATGAACTCGTTGAGCATGGGCGTGGTCAGCTCGGTAAAGTCCGTGTACCGCCTGGCAAGCTCGATGAAGCTGTCGGCGTTCAGCCTGTTTGCGTTCCACGCTTCAAGCTGCGCCTGCCAGCCCGCGATCTGTTCTTCAAGGGCAGTCTGTTCCTCGTCGTACCCGGCAAGCAGCCGGGAGAAATGCCTGTCGGGTATCTTGCCCGTGGCGTTGCCCTCGTAGAGCTTCTTCACAAGCACGTCCAGCTCGGCAAACCGCCGCTGGGCGTAGCTTATCCTCTGAGCGCACTCCTTCGCCGCTTCCTCCTGCCGCACGTCCGACGCCTGCCGCACCTTCTCGATAAACTCCGCTTCGTTGTGCCGCGCATACCAGCTTACCCGCCGTATGGCGGAGAGGATCGCGCCCTCCACCTTCTGCGTGGGGAGATAGTGCATGGAGCAGTCGCGGGTGAGCTGCCGGTAGTTGGAGCAGACGAAAGCGTCGTCCAGCCACCTGCCCTGCACCATGTTGCAGCGGTGCGTCAGCTTCGCCCCGCAGTCGGCGCAGTACAGCAGCCCCGTCAGGCGGCTTGGGGCGTTCTGCCGCTTGGGGGCGCGGCGCTTGGTTTCCATGAGCCGCTGGACGTTGTGCCATGTTTCTTCGTCGATGATGGCGGGAACCGCCCCCTCGAACACATACTGCTCCTCCGGCGCGGTCTTGCGGGTGCTCTTGGTCTTGTAGTTCTCGCAGACGGTCTTGCCCAGCACCTTGCGCCCCATGTACTCCGGGCGCTTGAGGATTTGCGTGAGGGTGTTTGCCGACCATGCGTAGGGGTCGGCGTACCGCGCCGCACGGACGGGCTGCCCGGTGCGCTTCCAATGCTCGGAGGGGATGGGGACTTTATCTGCGCGGAGCGCACGACCGATGGCGGCGACGCTCTCCCCGGCAAGGACGCTCTGATATATCCGGCGCACCACGGCGGCGGCTTCCCCGTCGATGACCCACTCGCCCTTGTCCTCCGCAGAAGCGGCGTAGCCGTAGGGGACGGAGCCGGAGCAGCGCAGTCCCTTTTCCATGCGGGACTTGAACACCGTCTTTATCTTCCGGCTGGTGTCGGCAACGTACCATTCGTTGATAACGTCGCGGAAGATGGACATGATATCAAAGCCGTTTGCCGTATCAAGGTTGTCGTTGGCGGCGATAAAGCGGACGTTATGCTCGTCAAAGGTGCGCTTCAGCAGCCCCACCTCGACAACATCACGACCGATGCGGCTTTGATCCTTGATGATCACGGTGGCTACGTTCCCCGCGCGGATCTCCTCCAGCATTTCGTCCAGCCCCGGACGCTTGAACGTCGTCCCCCGCACGCCGTCGTCCGTGAAATGGCGGATTCGGTGAAAGCCATTTTTGCGGGCATACTCCTCCAATATACGCTTTTGATTTTCTATTGACACGCTCTCTCCGGCTCTCTCATCGTCATGCGACAGCCGCTCGTAAAGGGCTGTGATCTTGCCCGTTTCCTCCTGCTTTTTCATCTTGCAGCCTCCTTCCGTGAGGATTCATTTTCCTATGACCTTATTTTATCAGTCCTTTTGGGTCAGTAATGACATACGAGCTGTGAAGCTGCATGATATTGGGCTTACAGAAAAACCGTGTTTTGCCGCTGCCAGAGCCGCCGATAACAAGAATAT
>CAVDXW010000115.1:0-2507 GCA_963613145.1 Bacteroidaceae bacterium
CGCTCCGAGGTCTACACCGGAGATCTCGTTCAGGGACAGACCAAAACCGTGGATCACCGGCAGGTCAAGGCCGACGCCGAGGAATGGACGGTCGTGCGGGACACCCATGAGGCCATCATCAGCCGGGAACAGTTCGCGGCGGTGCAGGAAATTCTCAATCAGACCGCCAGCCGCGCCAAGGCACGGGAGGTCAAATCCTACACGCCGAACCTGCTCAAAGGCAAGGTGTTCTGCGCCCATTGCGGCGGCAGTTTGCACCGGCAGAGAAATATCCGCAAGAAGTCCGACGATGTGTACTTCTACCATTGTCTGAGCCAGAGTCGAATCAGCAAGGATGCCTGCCCCGGCGTGACCATCCGCGAGGATGCGCTGCTGGATATGCTGGCAGATATGCTTCAGGAAGCGCTCAACACCGCTTTGGGCGAATACCGTCTGTCGCTTGCAGAGCTGCCCCGGCAGGCTGCTGACCGCGCCGAGCTGCGGGAGAAGATCACCAGCCGCAGGCAGGAAATCCAGCGGCTTCGCGGTATCGTGCGGAGCTTATATGAAAATCTTGTGCAAGGCGTTCTTACCAAGGATGAATACTTCGACTACAAGGAGAAGTACGAAAACCGCATTGCTGACCTCGCCGTGGAAGTGGAACAGTTGGAGGACGGCCTGCGAACGATGGATACGCAGATTGAGCAGCATCGGGCGCTGGAGCAGGACGCCGCGCAGATCAAGACCGACCGTGCGCTGACCGGCGCACTCATCGAGCGGCTGATCGACCGCATCGAGGTATCCCACGACAAGCAGATCACGGTGCGCTACCGCTTTCAGAGCGAGTTTGAAACCTATGCGGAGGTGCTGGAACAATGCAGAAATATGTGATTGCCCTCTACATCCGCCTCTCCATCGAGGACTACAAGTACGACAGTCTGAGCATTGAGAATCAGAGCCTTGTCCTCCACGAATATGCGGCCTCCATGCCCGAAGCCCTGAACGCGGAGATCACGGAGTTCATCGACAACGGATACAGCGGCACGAATTTTGAACGCCCGCAGGTACAGAAGCTCATTGAGCTGGTGCGGGCCAATCAAATTGACTGCATCATCGTTAAGGATTTTTCCCGCTTCGGGCGCAACAGCATTGAAACCGGCTACTTCATCGAGCGTGTGTTCCCGCTGTTCCATACCCGCTTCATTTCCATCAGCGACGATTTTGACAGCAGCAAATTCAAGGGCGACACCGGCGGCATGGACGTGGCGTTCAAGTATCTCATCAGCGAGTATTACAGCCGCGATATGTCCATCAAGGCCAAAAGCGCCAAGTACGCCAAGATGCAGCGCGGCGAGTATCAGAGCAAGATTTGTCCCTACGGCTACCGCAAAAGCGCCGATGGCAGAATGGAGCCTGACCCGGAGGCCGCTGCCGTTGTGCAGCTCATCTTCCAGCTTGCCGCCGAGGGCGTCAACGCCACCGCTATCACACGAGAGCTGTTCCGCAGAAGTATCCCTACCCCCGGCCAGTACAAAGCGGCGCACGGCAATCACACTCACGACATTTCCCGCTGTCACGGGATTTGGAGTGCATCCACCATTCTCCGCATTTTGGAGGACGAACGCTACACCGGCGTGTATGTGATCGGCAAGCGGGCGGTTCTCGAAGTAGGCGGCACCAGAAGCCGCCTGAAGGACAGAGAATCATGGTACATCATCCCCGACCATCACCCGGCCATCGTTGAGAAAGCCGTGTTTGATACCGTGCAGGCCAGCCAGCTCCGCTTTTCCCAGCCCAACAAAAAGAAGCGGGACTACCCGCTGAAAGGCAAAGCCTTCTGTGGTTGCTGCGGTCATGCGCTGTCCCGCACCATGCAGAAAACTTCGTATTACTATTGCCGCCATTCCGAGGCAGACGAAGAAAGCCGCTGCCACAAGATGCGCCTGAACGCCGCAGAGCTGGAACAGGCGGTATTCCTGACGCTGAAAAAGCAGATGGAAGCCGCCGCGCCGCTTGCCCCTGACGGTACGCTCCGGGTAGATGCCTCCGTACCGGAACGCGCTGAATATGAGCAGCAGATCGAGGCGCTGCAAGACGGCAAGCGCACCTTGTATGAACGCTATCTCATGGGCGAGATCGACCTGAACACCTACAAGGCAGAAAAGGCCGCGTGTGACGAGCTGCTTTTGAAAACGAAAAACGCCTATGCCGCAGTATTGGCACAGGCGAAGCAGAAGCAGGACGAGCAGGCACGGCAGGACAGCCGCAAGGAAGCGTCCAAGGCGATTTTCGATGCGGACACGCTGACCACCGAGCTGGCCGAGCTGCTGATCGACCGGGTGCTGGTATATCCCGATAAGCGCATCGAGATCGCATACAAAATCCAAGACATTTTCGATTGAGGTGGCAGACATGAAAATCGCTTTCTATTGCAGAGTGGACGGACAGGGCTTCGGCTTTGTCCTCCCTGATGAAGCTGACAAGCTCCGCGAGTTTTTCGCCGAGCATCAGGATAAGCCTGCGCTTGA
>CAVDXW010000116.1:0-2501 GCA_963613145.1 Bacteroidaceae bacterium
TGGCTTTCAGCGCTTCCGTCACGCCCGCCGACTTCATCAGCTCCGGCATCATCTGTTCCAGCCGGTTGTTCGCTGTCTCGTCGATCTCCCGCAGATGGGGGTACAGCTTCTCGGACAGCAGCAGGCTGTTCCACAGCACCGGACGATGCTCTTTCAGGTAATTCTTCCGCATCCTGCCGTACTTGCCCAGCGGGGCTTGCGGCTGCTCGGTCAGACTCAGATCGGGAATCAGATAATCCCCGCTGCGGGTGTAGGTCAGTTTGCTCATGGCTTTCGCTCCTTTCCGCGATTTTCTCGCGCTCGTAATTCTTGATGGTGACTTCGATCTGTCGCAGCACCAGCTCGCTGGACTGGCTGATGGCCGTTCCAAGAGCGGCGACGGTCTGCGGGGTGTTGAAATCAAAGACGTTCAAAAAATCCTCATGCTCGAAGTAATCTCCTGGCTGCATCCCACAGCGGGACAGCAGCGCATAGGTGGTACTGACAACGGCGGCGTTCCGAAAAGCGGCTCCGATGTTAAAATCATCATAACCTTCCAGAAAGGAACCGTCAACGATGCCGACAATATCGCGCCAGTTGTCGTGCCAGTATTCATCTACAAGCTGCGCTGCCACACGCTCCATCTGATCGGCAAGTCCGTTTTCACCGGAAACGTCAAAGCGCTGCTCCAGCGCCGCAGATACGACTTCACGATGCTCCTGCCGGTATTCCCAAAGATAAGGGCGGCGAGAGTTCTCGCCGCCGCCCGTATCGGAAACATCAAATACATATCGGAGTTTCGGTTGATCGCTGCTGGCATCCACAAGGGCGATGCCCTTGCTGCCTTGCCGCACATAGCGGCGCATCTGCTTATTCCAAAGGTCGTATTCCGCGCAGGCCGTGGCTTCCGGGCGCTGGGCGAAGATCATAAGCTGCTCGTTGTAGGGGTACTTATACAGCCTTGCGGCGGTGGTCAGAAATGCCGTCCACTTCTGGTAGCTGCCCGTGATCTGCTCCGCCGTGCGGTCTGCCATCTGCGCATAGAGCTGTACCTTACTCGGCATCCATATTCTCCTTTTCAAAATCGGGGAACAGGTCAAGCGCATCATATTCCGCATCGCTCATCCTGCGCAGCTTTGCGGCGGCGCTGTCCGTCAGTTCCCGCAGCTCCGTTTCATCGTCGGCAAGGTAGCCGCGCATTTCCTCCAGCGCCGCGATCAATCCCATGCGGGTGCCGGTGTTGTAGAGGCTCATAAGCTGACGTTCTTCAAAAGTGATGTTCATATCAAAGCTCCTTTTCCGCGCTCTTTTTCGGCGCTGTTTTGTGTGGACGTTCCTGAACAGGCTGGCTTTTGAGCTGCTCCAGCACGGAGGGCTTGCGTTCACCGGCATCCCGTTCCCGATGGGTTGCCGCTGCCAAATCCATCAGGGAGATGGACATACCGGACTTGACCTGCGTCTCAAGGTCGGCGACGGTGGGCTGCTTGGGGCCGTTATTGATAATGCCGTCGATCATGCCGTAATCGTCCTCCATCGACATTTCAGCGGCTTTCAGGTAATTCTCCGGTTTCTGAAAAGCGGGCAGCTCCTGAAATCCCATGCTGTCGCAGTAGTGATAGGATACCTTTCCATCCTGTTTCAGCGCAATGATGTCGCTGACGGAGAGGCTGTGTCCCACAAAATCGCCGGGGCGCTCGTCGTTGAAAATGTAGTAGAAGTTTTCAAGGATTCTGCCGGTATCATCGTCCGGGTACACCTCACGGGTATAGATGGCTTCATAGTTGGCCGGGTCAGGCGGCGCGGCCAGACTGCCGAGACTGGCAAAACGAAGCTCGACCGGCGCATCCTGGCGTAGCTGGTAGATCGCCATAGAATCGGTGGGGCTGTTCAAAAAGCGCTGCTCCACATCGCGGGGCGGGATATGGCCTTTGACCGCATCCCAATCCGGTCTTGTGATGCCGAACATTCCGTCATGCTTGATGATGTCCTCGGCCTCAAAGACCATTTCCTCGGCGTTGTCGGGATAGAGCATATAAACCGTGATGTCCCGCTCCAGCAGCTCCACCGCCCGATCCTTGGAAAGCGGGAGCATATCGCTGTCCAGATACCCATAGCTGCGCATATCGTCCACCGTCAGCGTGGGGTCAGGCATCGGGGTGGCCTGTTCCAGCTCCGGGGACATGGTATCTGCCGCATCGGTGGGGACAACGACTGCGCCGGTGATCTGTTCGCCAGCTCCGAGGGGCAGCTCGTTTGCCTCCGGTAAGTCTTTCAGCAGCTCCAGCGGCGCAAGGCGGATCGGCGCGGCATCGCCAATGTTGTGGAGCTTGCAAATTTCAAGCGCTGCTGCGGACAGTTGCTGTTCGGCGCTGTCGAGTACGCCGCCATCCAGCGCTTTTGCGGAACCGGCGTCATAGATGGTGTAATCAATGCCTGTGTCGCTGCGCTGAACGTGAATGTATTTGTCGTTGTCCACCATGTAGAGCTTTTCTGCCTCTGGCGCTTCCACACTTGGCTGCTCC
>CAVDXW010000117.1:0-2282 GCA_963613145.1 Bacteroidaceae bacterium
CCATCTACTTCGAGCAGGACGCTACTCATGAGGTATTCGACCTTGTGGACGGAGCGCGGTGGCTGACCGCAGAAACGGAGGTATGCCCATGAAGAATCCGTTTCGTAAGAAAGCCATCACCTCGCGTGAAGTGTTCATTCGCACGTATTTGGACAGCATCGCGCCTGGCGTTGTGAAGTTCGAGGTGGATCATTACATCTTCGGCAACACCTACCGCTGTGCGTGGGCGCTGCGGGAATATCCGGCCAGCACCGAGTCGCAGGCTATTTTGCGGCACCTGGGCGAGAAAAGCGGCGTGACGCTGCGGATATACTGCCGGCAGGTGTCCCCCGGCGAGGAGGACAGGATCATCGACAACGCCAACAAGAAGAATAAGCTGGACGGGTCAGATCCTAACAAGCTGCGGCAGGCGGTGGAGGCTGAGAGCAACCTGCGGGATGTGGCGGAGCTGGTGCATAAGATGCACCGTGAGCATGAGCCGCTGCTCCACTGCGCCGTGTATCTGGAGATGACGGCGGACAGCATGGAGCGCCTGCGGCAGCTTCAGACGGATGTGCTGACGGAGCTGGTGCGCTGCAAGCTGAATGTGGACAAGCTGCTCCTGCGGCAAAAGCAGGGCTTTTACTGTGTCAGTCCCGTGGGCTATAACGCTCTTGGCCGTGAGTTCGAGCGTGTGCTGCCCGCCGGCAGCGTGGCCAACCTGTACCCGTTCAGTTACTCCGGCAAAACAGATCCCAACGGTTTCTACATCGGCAAGGACAAATACGGCAGCAATATCGTGGTGGACTTCGACCGCCGCGACAGTGATAAGACCTCTGCCAACATCCTCATCCTCGGCAACAGCGGACAGGGCAAAAGCTATCTCATGAAGCTGCTCATCTGCAACCTGCTGGAAGCGGGTAAGTCCGTGATCTCACTGGATGCGGAGCATGAGCTGGAGGAGCTGTGCGGCAATTTGAACGGCTGCTTCGTTGACCTGATGGCCGGCGAGAAGCGCATCAATGTGCTGGAGGTGCGGTGCTGGAACGAGGACACAGATGCGGACGAGTCCGCACCGGAGGCCTTCCGCAAGTCCACACTGCTGGCGCGGCACATCTCCTTCCTGAAGGACTTCTTCCGCGCCTACAAGGACTTCTCCGACCCGCAGCTGGATACCATTGAGATCATGCTGTCCAAGCTGTACCGCAAGTGGGGCATATCGGAGGAAACGGACTTCCGCCAGCTTACAGCGGAGGACTATCCCATCCTGTCCGACCTGTACGCGATCATCAACGACGAGCTGGTGAATTACAGAAAAGGCAGCCTGTATACGCGGGAACTGCTGCAGGAGGTGCTGCTGGGGCTGCATTCCCTGTGCGTGGGTGCGGACGCGCCGTTCTTCAACGGACACACCAACATCTCGGATGACAGGTTTTTGGTATTCGGTGTGGGCGGTGTGCTGACAGCGGCCAGGAGTCTGCGGAACGCTCTGCTGTTCAACGTGCTGGCGTATATGTCGGATAGGCTTCTGACGGCGGGCAACACGGTGGCGGCGCTGGACGAGCTGTACCTGTGGTTGTCCAATCCTGTGGCCATTGAGTACATTCGCAACTGCCTGAAGCGTGTACGGAAGCGGGATTCCGCCCTGATAATGGCCTCGCAGAATTTGGAGGACTTCGACCAGGAAGGTGTGCGGGAGATGACGAAGCCTCTGTTCGCCATCCCGCCTCACCAATTTCTGTTCAACCCCGGCTCTATCAGCAAGAGGTTCTACATGGATATGCTGCAGCTGGATGAGGCGGAGTTCGAACTCATCCAGCACGCACGCCGCGGCGAATGCCTGTTCAAATGTGGCATGGAACGGTATCATCTGGAGGTGAAAGCGCCGCCCCACAAGGCGGCCCTGTTCGGTACGGTTGGAGGGCGGTGAGAAGATATGCCCTTTGAGAGAGATACCAACTATACCGCGTCCATCGTCGAGATATGGTCGGGGCAATTCGTCACGGAGAATGCAGATGGCAGCCTGTGTCTCGGAGACAAGGACGTGCGGCTGCTATTCTACGATGAAACAGATGCGGAAAACACCCTACTTATGCTGAATGAGGAACGTGATGGGTGTTACGCGCTGGTGGATGAACTGTACCAAGAACATGAGCGCGATGAAGAACAACAGGACGGAGATATGACCATACAGATGTAAAGGAGGGAAATCATATATGGCAATACCTGCACTGGCACGGCTGGCGGCAGCCGTGCTGACCAATGAGGATGGGCGCAGGACAGCCGGTAAGGTGCTGGCCTTG
>CAVDXW010000118.1:0-2183 GCA_963613145.1 Bacteroidaceae bacterium
ACGGAATACGGATTCCGTCCTATACGGGATGTGAAAGAATGGGGAAGAGCCTGCGCGAGTTCTGTACCGAAAACGGCCGCGACACGCTGCTGCATGAGTGGGATGCCGCGAGGAACGGCGGCCTGACGCCATCCGACGTTTCCTTCGGAAGTCATCAAAAGGTATGGTGGCAGTGCTCCAAGGGTCACAGTTGGCAGGCGAAGGTCTACTCCCGCTCGGAGGGCAGCGGCTGCCCGTACTGCACCGGACGCAAGGAAATGCCTGAGAACTCGCTGGCGATACAGGTTCCTGCCCTTGAGGCCGAGTGGGACGCAGAGAAAAACGCTCCGCTGAAGTTCGCCGATCTGACCGTAGGTAGCCACAAAAAGGTCTGGTGGCAGTGTCCTGCAGGGCATTCCTACGATTCGGTCGTCAAGAGCCGCGTGCTGGGCACCGGCTGTCCCGTCTGCGCGGGGCGTGTTGTTCTGCCGGACGAAAACTCCCTCGCGGCAAGGTATCCCGCACTTGTTGCCGAATGGGATACCGAGAAGAACGCTCCTCTATTGCCGACGCTGGTCGCCCTGGGAACGGTGAGAAAGGCCTGGTGGCGCTGTCCCAAGGGGCACAGCTACCGTGCCGCCATCTCATCCCGCGCGGGTGGTGGAACAGGCTGCCCATTCTGCGCAGGGCAAAAGGTCATACAGGGCGAAAACGACCTCGCTACCCAATACCCGCAGCTTGCCGCGCAATGGGACGCTGCGAAAAACGGCACTCTGACGCCGGAGCTGGTGACTGCCGGCTCCAACCGCCGCGTGTGGTGGCGCTGCGAAAAGGGACATTCCTATCCGGCTGTTATAGCTCACCGCGTGCGGAGTGGAAGCGATTGTCCGTATTGCTCCAACCACAAGGTTCTGCCCGGCTTCAACGACCTCGCGACGATAGATCCGGCCGTTGCCTCGCAATGGCACCCGACGCGCAACGGCAGCCTTACACCGCAGCAGGTGACGCCCGGCAGCCGCCGCAAGGTCTGGTGGCTCTGCGATAAGGGTCATGCGTGGCGGGCGGTCGTCAACAGCCGCACGGGAAAACAGCGCTGCGGCTGTCCGATCTGCGCGGGCAGACCATTGAGCCAATGCACAGCGATTCTAAGTGAATCTCCGGCAGAGCCGGTGAAATAAGTGCCCAAACCGCGGGGAGCCGCGGAAAAAATACATTAGGAGGACCAAAATGAAACGCAAAATCTTATCCCTCATTCTTGCGTTCGCCATGACAGTTAGTCTGCTCACGGTCGGCACAGGAGCGGTCGAACCGACCTACGGCGACACCGCAGGCCATTGGGCCGAAAGCTCCATCGAACGCTGGAGCGCCTACGGAATCATCCAGGGCAGCAACGGGCAGTTTGACCCCAACGGTCAGCTCACCTGCGCGCAGCTCGCGACCATCCTCGCGAAGCTCCTGAAGCTGCCCGCCGCGAAGGACGCGGGCTTCACCGACAACACGGCGGATGCCTGGTACTATGATGCCATCAACCGCTGCGCGGCTGCCGGCATCCTCAACGGCAACGGCGACGGCACGGTGACGCCCGAAGCGCCCATCACCCGCGAGCGTGCCATGGTCATGCTGGCCCGCGCGCTCGGCATTGAGCCGATCCGCAAGCCCGACCTGACGAAGTACACCGACGCCGCGCAGGTCTCCGCCTACGCGCGTGGTTACGTTGCCGCGCTCATTGAGGCCGGTATCGTGGGCGGCGTGACCGCCGACGAGCTCGCCCCGCAGGCGAACATCAACCGCGCGTCCACCGTTACCATCCTCGACCGTGCCATCGGCGTTTACGCGGACAAGGACGGCATGACCGTCAACGCCAAGGACGGCGAACTCGTTCTCGTCGTGGCGAAAAATGTCAAGGTGATCAACGCGCCCGAGGGCACCAAAATCGTGGTTGCGGACGGCGCGACCGGCCTGACCGTCAACGGCAAGTCCGTCTCCGACGACCAGACCTACATCGTCCCCAAGACCACCAGCTCCGGCAGCTCCTCCGGCGGTTACAGCCACACCCACAGCTATGACGCGACTACCCACAAGTGCTCCTGCGGCGAGTTCGCCCCCGACGTCGTTGCGACCATCGGCGATACCAACGGATACCTGACGCTGAAAGCTGCCGTCGCAGCAGCGACTAACGGCGCGACTGTGAAGCTGGTAAAAGG
>CAVDXW010000119.1:0-2178 GCA_963613145.1 Bacteroidaceae bacterium
ACCCAGTTGTGCTGAACGCCGGTCGCGCCGTTCAGCGTATAGTTGTCGTTGCCCAGGGCGGTGACTTCCGCGTGGTAATTGCCAGTTGTCGCCCCGGTATTGCCTGTGTACGCAAGGGTAAAGGTATCGGCGCCCACGGCGTTCTTCACCTTGGCGGTGACAGTCTGCGTTGTGCCGTTATCCTCCAGCTTCGTGCCGCTCCATTCCAGAGAGACGGGAAGCTGATTGACGGTCAGCGTACCGTTCGCAGCCTTGATGTTGTAGTTGGCTGCCGTCAGACCGCTGACGTCCACCGTGATGGGATAGGTGCCGGCATTGCTGCCCTTTGTATAGGTGCAGGACGCCTTCGGCATACCCGCGATGACACTTGCGGTATCCGCCGCGGCAAAGCCGCTGTAAGACAGCGCGTAAACGGGAGCCGCAGAGCCGTAGGTCACACCCGCGTTGACCGCAGTCACGGTGATCTGCCTGCGAGTGATGTTGACGACCGCCGCGGTGCTTTCCAGACCGGAGTAAGCAACACCGTTATAGCTGCCGGAAACCACACAGGTGTAGCTGCCGCTGTCCGCGACATTCTTCACATAACAGGTTTTTCCGGTCGCGCCATTGATGATGCTGCCATCCCTGTACCACTGATAAGTCGCGTTGATCAGCGTCTGACTGGGCATCGCGGTCAGCGCGTGAGCCGTGCCGTCGTACTCACCGTCATAGCCGGCAGCCGTCACAGCGATCGCCGTGCGGGAAACCCACCTGGCGTACAGCGTGTGGCTGCGGGCCGGAACGGCAGTCGTCTCGCTCACACGGGCTGTGAGCGCGGAGTCGCTGTACCAGCCGCCGAAGTACCAGTCGCCGGATTTGGCGGGCGTGGGCAGCTTGCCGTACACAGCGCCCATGTTGTAGATAAGGGTGTTGACCCCGCTCAGTACACCGCCCTGGGGATCCAACGTCACGGTAAATGCTGTGGCTGCCGTGGAGTCTACCAGCGAAAGGACCACATCGCTGTTTACGGTGATGGTCGCGGAATTGTCATTCAGCGCGATCTCGCCGTCCACGCTGCTGATGAGCTTCACGTTCTTGCCAGCGGCAGGCGCAACGGTCACGATAACTTCGTCGCCCGCATTATATGCGGTCTTGCTCGGAGAGAGCGTGACGCTGCCCAACGCAGCGGTTTCCTGCACCGTGACGGCGTAGGTCTTTGCAGCCTCCTCCGTCCAGTGCGCGTAGAGGGTATGATCCGTCGTGCTGGTCACTTCGGTGTGGTTATCCACGCGGTCGCCGCCGGTCTGCGCCGTGAACCAGCCGTCAAAATCATAGCCGGCCTTGGTGAGGGTGGGCAGACTGCTGTAGGTATCGCCGGTCTTGAGAACCAGAGAAGTCACAGTGTTGACGCCCAGCTCGTCCGTCAGGGTCACTCGGACGGCGTCTTTCTCCCACACCGCGTACAGAGTCACCACCGTGTCCTGCTGAGAGGCCAGAGGACGAGTGAGCTTGACGCCCAGCTGATAGCTGACGCTGCCATTCGGCGCGGTGGTCCAGCCAACGAGGGCATAGCCCGCACGGGAAAAGCCTTCGCCGTCATAGAGCGCCACATCCAGACGGTTCTGGTGCATGGTCTGCGTGTAAGCGCTGCCGTCGCCGCCATTGGCTTCATAGCGGATGGTGTAGGCATAGCCCGCAGGGTTCGTTTCGCTCCACTGCGCGTAGAGGGTAACCGTGTCGCCGGGGGTCAGCGTCAGGTCCTTGACGGTCTCGCCCAAGGTGTAAGCCTTGCCGGTGCCGTTGGGCTTAGTATTCCAGCCGGTCAGGGTGGCACCGTCCTTCGTAAATCCGCTGCCGGGATCCAAAGCAAACGTTGAGCCGGTAACGGCGGACTGGCTCCCGATCGCTCCCTCGCCGCCGTTATCATCATAAGCCACAGTGTACTCAATTCCGATGTTGGTGTTCTCTTTCAGAGACACAACAGTATCCCTGGTCAGACTGAACGAATACCTGCCGCCCATCATGGTGACGGGGTCCCCGTTTACATAGAGCGTCACGTTGGCGATGGTATAGTTCGTGCGGGGAACAACGGTGACGGTGATCGCCGTGTCAGCGTCTGCCAAGCCGGTAGTGATGGAGTTATTCTCACCATCGGTCAGTGTGATCGTACCCACACCGTTGTCATTCGTGGTGACCGCA
>CAVDXW010000120.1:0-2176 GCA_963613145.1 Bacteroidaceae bacterium
CCCCAAATCTTATGAAACCATTTCCTCATATCTTTTGCAAACATGAAGTAATTCTTTCCGTCACTTCCCATGCGTGTTTGCCCCTTAATATAGGGTATTGTCTTTGTGCCGCTTTCATTCAATGCGTAACTTAGCCTTGCCGCACAGCCATTGTCATACTCGGGTAATCCCACCGAGCGGTAGAATTCTTGCGGCGTGGGATAGTCTTCCAAAGATTTTCTGTATATGGCATCGATTTTCCTTAATTGTTTGAATGTCGGTCCCTGATGCGAAAAATGGTTGTACATCATCTGGAAGGCGGCAGTCATGGCACCGTTGGCAAACTTGCCGCCGCCTATCTCGGAGACCACTCCGCCGAGGATGGCGGTACCGGCCAGCATCTGCGCGTCGGACAGTTGCGAGCCGTAGCCGGAGAGCAGTTCGCCGCCGCCCGCCGACACCATGCCCGTCATCAGGCCGTGCTCCCAGTGGCCGCCCTGCAGGGCCTCCATCGAGCCGTCGGCGACGCTGTGGAGCGCCACCCGCGCCATCCAGCCTCCGCCGATCTCTCCGACGCCGTAGTTGACCGCTCCGCCCAGTGCGCCCCAGCAACCGCCCACAAAGGCGCTTTTCGCGGCCGTCCAAAAGTTGGCTCCGTTCATCAGCGTGCTCGCGAAGGCCGACGAGGCTCCCGCGCAGGCTCCACTGAGCACCGCCCCCAGCACTCCGCTTCCGATGCCAAACGTCTCCACGCCCACGGCGATGCCCACCGCCGCGGAGAAGAAGCTGCCCATACTGAGGTAGCCTGTCGGGTCGGTCAGCGACAGGGGGTTGTTCAGGCAATAGGCATAGCGGTTGAGGCTCTGTGTGTTGTCGGGTGCCTGCACATAGGGGTCGGGGGTGAGGAAACGGCCCATGTAGGGGTCGTACATGCGCCCGCCCATGTTCACCATATCAAGGACGTCCAGCTGCTCGTGGCCTCCGAAGCCGCGGTCCATCGCTGCGCCTTGCTGCTCGTAGCTGTCATAGTAGTCCCACGTCTCGGGGCTGCGCCGGCGGCCCCACGGGTCGTAGTTGTACTCGGCGATGACGGCTCCGTCATCGTCCGTCATGGCCCAGACGGAGCCGAGATGGTCGAGGTGGACATAGCGCATGCGCTCCCCCCGGTCGTCCGTCTGGTGGATGGCCACCAGCCTGCCGTCGGCGTAAATATAGTCCTGCCTGAGCACGCGGCCGTTGCTGTGGGCCTCGTCGTACAGGTTGCCCACGTAATACTTGACGTCATATTCCGTGCCGGCGGCGCCGGGCGGATACATGCCCTGCATGCAGCGCGTCTTGTCGGGGCCGTATGTGAGCGTGAGGATGTAGCGCAGGCCGCTGCCGTTGCGGGGGGCTGTCACCTCGCTGATCTTGTGGAACGACGTGTAGGACACCTTCTCCCATTCGGGCAGCTCATAGCCGGAGACCGTCTCCAGGCGGTTGGTCCCTTCCTTGTAGGCCATCACGCCCACGCCGGTCTTGAGGGTCACGTTGCCGCCCGCGTCGTATTCCACGTTCACCTCGCGCGCGTCTTGTCCGCCGGCCCGCGTCGTCACCGTGACCAGACGGTCCTGGGCGTCATAGTCGTAGTATTCCTCGTTGTCCCTCACCTCGTCATACTTGTGGATGAGGCAGTTGTTGCCGTCATAGTCGTACCAGCACACGAGGTCGCCGTCCACATTGGTCTCCGACACCGTTCCCGTGGGGTTGTAGCAGGTGCCCGTGTCCCTCCCGTTGCCCAGGTGCGCTCCGACGGCGTTGCCAAACTCGTCATATTCGGTCGCCTCCCATATGGCGGAGTCCGTGGCGGCGTTGCTGATGCGGCGGAGACGGCCCGTGGCGTAGTAGTCGAGGCTTACCTTGAAGCCCGACGGGTAGGTGACGGTGGCGGGCTTGCCCGCGGCGTTGTAGGTGGTCGACGTGGTGAAGGCCTTGCCGCCCATCCTGTGGGTCTCCCCGATGACCCGTCCGTAGTCGTCGTAGCGGTATTCGACGGAGGTGCCGTTCGAACAGGCCTTGCTGTCCAGCAGCCCGGGCTTGACCTGGTCGTAGGTGTACCGGTACTCAAAGTCGGGGCGCGTCTCCTTGACAAGCCGTCCGAGCCGGTCGTATTCATAGGTGGCCGTGCCCTTGCTGTCGGTCCGGCCGGTCAGCTCGC
>CAVDXW010000121.1:0-2157 GCA_963613145.1 Bacteroidaceae bacterium
CGTCGTCGATGTCGTGGCGGAACGCCTCCGTGCGTGTCCCTGGCAGGTAGCGGTAGCTCGATGCCGGAAATACGGGTGTCCACACCATGCTGCGCACGCGGCTGTCCGTGCCCTGCTGCTCGTTATACTGGTTGAGCCACCACGGGAAGTCCTTGTAGAATGTGGTGCTGCACCACTTGCCTGTGCTTTGGTTCAGCCAGAAGGCACAGTTGGCGGCGTGTCCTGCCGAGAGTATGGCTGCGTCGCGCATGGGGGCGATGCTGTAGACCAGTGCCTGTCCGCGTGTCGCCACCTTCAGCTCGTCGGGTAGGGTAGACACCAGCAGCTGTCGCGGCGAGCTGCTCTCGCCGGTATAGTTGCCCATGAAGTCGGGGTCGTCCACGCAGCTCGTCACCTTTCCTGTCGCCACGTCCATCCATTGTGCGGCGGTGATGCCGTTCACCGACGGTGTCGTGCCGCTGTATATGGCTGCCACTGCCGAAGCGCGGTCGGGCGCGTTGAACGAGAAGCTCACCTGACTGTATACGCGCCCCTCTGCCGCCAGCCGCTTGAAGCCCTGACTGCCGTAGAGCGGTGCAAAGGCCTCGACATAGTCCGTGCGCAGCTGGTCGATGCACAGCGACACCACCAGCCTCGGCCTGGCGGCGTTCTGCGCCTGCAGTCCGGTGATGGTCAGCAGCAGTATCGATGTCAGCAGTCCTCTCTTCATTTGTCTTTTCCCGTGTGGCGTTGCGCCGGTGCCGTCTCTGCGGGCTTTCTGTAGGACAACACCATGTTGCCCGCCGCCCGCATCCACAAACACAGTGCCAAAGGTAGCACTGCCGCGTTCAAATCCTGCGGAATTAGCCCCCAAAACAGTATAAATAATGTTAAAGCAACGAACAAGACCGTCATGTAGATGCTGCGCCTCATCGCCCTGACCTTCATGACGACCCACGGCAGCAGCAACAGATGCAGCGGCTGGAAGACCCACAGCAGCCAGTTGTGTCCCACTGCCGGATGCTCCGAGAACAGGGCCATGAACGCCAGTATGCAGCCCGCCGTGCCCGCCGCCCCCAACAGCGCTGCGTCCATCCACCACAGGCTGCGCCGCCGCCTCAGTCCGTAGATTGTGGCGGCTGCCACGGCTGCCATTATCAGCAGCGCGGTGCGCACTGGCGTGAGCACGTCGGCGGCAGTGGCAGAGACCCGCGACGGGTCTGACGTGTTCAGCGTCAGCTCCCCTGTCACCAGCGGCACGTCCTGTCCCGTCACGGCATCCCTGCGCGTGGCGTGCCTGAAGCTCTCTTCGAGGCAGAAGGGGATGAACATCATCTGCCGCCGCGTGATGGGCTCGTCGGCCTGACTGCCCAGCAGCATGTCTATGCCGAACTGCGACCAGCGGTTGTGCTCCGTATAGCGGTGGATCATGCTTCGGAACGACACTCCCGCCACCGGCGTCTGCATCTCGGCATGATAGTCGATGCCGCCCGCCACCACGGCCTCAATCTTGTCGCGGGGGCGTGTGGAGCAGTTGTCGTAGAAGAAGTTGTAGCGGTACGTGCGGTTCTCGGGGCGGTAGTTCTCGACGAGGAGTGCGTAGAGGCGTGCTTTCTCCTGGACCGTCATGTCGAGCACCTGCTCGCGCACGTCGCGGTTGCTGCGGCGGTAGTGCCGGACGAAGTCGGCGGCATCCTCAACGCCCAGCATGTAGTCTGTCTGTCCCAGCGTGAAGCGCAGCACGAAGTTCGGGGTGTCGAAGCTGAACATGCCGTAGTTGAACACATAGTCAATTCCGCGGCCCGCATCCTGATAGCGTATGGCGGTGTGGCCGAAGAGGTTGTATATCTCCGTGCCGGATCCGCACGTCAGCAGGCTGACGCGCACGCTGTCGCCCTGTGCCGCCCGTGCCCTGACCGTGCTGCCGGCGCACATCATCAGCAGTACCCCCCATAGCAGTATTTCCTTCAATGCCTTCATCGTGGCGCAAATGTACGGAATTTTGTGCTTTGCCGCGCCTTTTGCCGGTGTGACGGGAGATCATCGTGCCCGCGGAGCAAAAACCCGCTTGTCTATCTGCTGGTTCTTCACCACGTCATAGGCCGTTACGACGAGCTGTCCGTCCTCCACCTGGGCATCAATCACCGCAGCGCAATCGCTGTTACCGCTCTTTGTGCC
>CAVDXW010000122.1:0-2087 GCA_963613145.1 Bacteroidaceae bacterium
GTGCTTTCCACCGCACCGGCCACATCGCCGCTGCCGGTGGCGTAGGCCGCCACGGAGAACAGCCAGCAGAGCAGCGCTGCTGCGCCGCAGACCAGCACTGCACGTTTCACATATTTCATAGAGTTCTCCTTCACATTGTCATTTCACCCATGGTGGGTGCGTCCTGGCTCTGCCGCAGCTCGGCCAGCTTCTCCGCTGCCCAGTCAGGGATGCACTCGTCACGGATGATGCCCACGAACTCGGAACGGTTCCACCGCGTTGTCTCACCGTCGCCTAGACAGGTACAGAATACCGAACGGCCACTGGCGTGAGGGCGGCAGCCGAAACCACCGGAAGCCAGCCACAACTGGTTCTCCGGCTGCCAGCAGGATTCCCGCAGCGTGTCCGGCGACAGCACCAGCACTCTGCCGGTAAAGTCCTGCTCCCCGGAGTTGGGTTCGCAGTGCTCCGCGCCGAACAGGTGCAGCTTCGCCAGCTCCGCACGGTAGTTGCTGACGAAGCCGTCCAGTATGGCGGGGTGGCTGTTTATAAGGAAGGTATGCCGGTGTCCGCCGTCCTCGGACACGAAGATAGTTCTGCTCCATCTCTTGTTGGTTTCGTGGTAGCGTCCGTCGTAGGACTGCATCTGCAGCGTATTGGCCAGCACATAGCCTACGCGCTTGTAGCCGTACTGGTCGATGACGCTTTCGGCACAGCCGTCCTTGAGGTGCATCCCGTCGAAGTCCCTGCGGATGGCCAATTCTATAGCACCGGCGCAGGCGCAGTTGGCACGGAAGTTGGCACGCCACAGTTCCAGCTCGCCCCTGTCCTGCGCCTCCTTCGCCGTATAGGGGTACATCTCCTCATTTGACAGCATAGATGATGTCTCCTTCCTCCAGATGGTGCGCCAGTCTGGACGGGCAGCATCCGCTGCTCAGCAGCAGGATACGGATCATCTCCGGCACGGTATCCAGGTCAAACTCCTCGGCAACTCTGTCACAGTGTTTGCCGCAGGGCATCTTGCAGGCGTCCAGCACCGCCTCCGTGATCTGCGAAGCCGCGTCCAGCAGTCCTGCCAGCACGTTTGCCGCCTGCGCCGCCGTCATCTCCTGCGGCATGAGCATGATAAGGCTCTGCGTCATTTGGGCGGACAGCTCCCCGCAGTCCAGTCCCTGCTCTGCCAGCTCTCCATTGGGGATGAGCAGGCCGTTCTTGTCCCATGTCATTTCGTTCTTCATGGTATTGTCCTCCTAAATTGTTCTCAAAGGTTTGTCGGGTATGTGTACCAGCTTGCAGGATCTCTCACCGTTGGCATAATCGCCGAAGAGCGTCATCTGCGGCGCAAAGATACGGGCATCGTAGTTGGTCATGATGTACTCTTGGTACTTGTCGTTTTTCTTCTTGGATTGGCTGTTGGGACGTTCTGCCTCGTAGATGTAAAAATCATCGTACAGTTCGCGGATGTAAGCGCAGTTGTTGTAGGACACCATAACAAAGCCGCTGTGCGCTGCCAGTACATCGTGAAGCCGCTGGTGGTCGCTGCGAGGAAACTCCACTGAATAGCACTCCGCTTCGTAGTAGGGTGGGTCACAGTAGATCAAGGTCTGCGGATCATTGCGGGCAGCGATGAGTTCTTCGAAGTCCTTATTCTCCAGTACGACATCCTTTAGCCGGTGAGAGCACTCCCATATATCCCGCAAGAAGCGCCGTATGTCACAAGAGCCGACGCCATAGCTGCCGCCGCTGGCGTTGTAGCTGTATCGCTGCAGCTTGTAGAACGCGGCAGCACGGCGCACATCCGACAGTGCCGCACGGCTTTGCAGCAGCCACTTGACCTGCTCTGCCTCCGGCGGCGGGAACATCTGCTCCGCCAGCTGCAGCTCTTCGTCCAGATACATCAGCGTGAAATCCTCGCCGCGCAGCTGGCGGCACAGTATGTCGAATTCATCGTGGGCATTGATGGGGAGAAAGCTCAGTTCCTTCGTCAGGGCCATAGGGCGGTACTTGACACAGAAAATCAGGTTATACAGATCATGGTTCAGGTCGTTGTAGATCTGCAGACAGCCCTTCGGCACAGAGGTGTTCAGCGTGATGATGCCGCTGCCGCC